>DASWAR010000031.1:0-23646 GCA_036391015.1 Terriglobales bacterium | reverse complement strand
GGTGTAGGTTTCACTTTCGGCATTCCGGGCACACACAACATCGAGCTCTACGATTCACTTACCCGTTCCACGCACGTTCGCCCGGTCCTGGTTACCGATGAACAGAGCGCTTCTTTCATGGCCGATGGAGTAGCGCGCGCTTCCGGGCAACTTGCCGCAGTGAACCTAGTTCCCGGAGCAGGACTGACACACGCGCTCTCGGGGATTGCCGAAGCTTATCTCGACGGAGTCCCCATGCTTGTGCTCGCTTGTGGGATTCGGCGCGACACGGGAATGGCGTTCCAACTCCACGACGTTGACCAACTCGCCATCGCGCGACCCGTGACCAAGGCCCAGTTACGCGCCGAGCACGGATCGGAAATCTACGCGACCGTCCGCCGCGCTTGCCAAGTCGCGCGAAGTGCCCCGGCGGGCCCGGTCTTGGTCGAGATTCCCGCCGAGCACTACGTCTTCCGTCATGACGCGAATCTGCAGGCGCCGGAATCAAGGCCGGCACCGCCAGCGACCCAAGGGGAACATGTGGAGCGGGCTCGCCAATGGATCGAAGCCAGCCGCCGCCCTCTGCTTTACCTCGGGCTCGGGGCCATCCAGGCCGGCGCCGACCTGGTGGCTTTGGCCGAGCGACTGAATGCTCCGGTCGCCACAACCATCTCAGGCAAAGGCGTTTTCAACGAAAAGCATGCCCTTTGGTTGTGGTGTGGCTTTGGTGCTGCCGCACCTTCGTTCGTGCGCAAGATCGCAGCGTCTTGTGATCTTACTTTGGCCATTGGTTGCCGCTTCTCTGAGGTTGGTACGGGAAGCTATGGCATGCAGCCACCCGGCAAACTGATTCACGTGGATGTCGATCCTTCGGTCCTGGGAAAGAACTACCCTGCGGACTTGCCCGTACTATCGGATGCCGCAAGCTTCGTCGCCTCCCTGCTTCCTCATCTGACGTCACGCTCAGTTGATGAATCATTGCGGCGCGACATCCGTTCCGGCCACCAAGAGGTCAGGCAAGGATGGGCAACGCCGGATAATTCCGAAGGAGTGTACCCACCTCATCTTTTGGAAACAGTTCAAGAGTTGGTCGGGGACGACGCGGTCTATACCACCGATAGCGGTAACGGGACCTTCCTGGCCATGGAGTGCCTGCGGCTGCCTCATCCGCGTTCGTTCCTGGCTCCGGTTGACTATTCGTGCATGGGTTACGCAGTGCCTGGCTCGCTCGGAGCTGCGCTCGCCTGTCCTGATCGCCAAGCGATTGCTCTGGCGGGCGATGGTGCATTCTTGATGACAGGCTTGGAACTGCTCACCGCGCGCCGGCTAAATCTGCCAGTCATGGTGTTGGTCTTGCGCGACCGCGAATTGGCCCAGATTGCGCAGTTTCAGCAAATTGCTCTTGGACAGAAGTCCTGCAGTGAGCTTCCTGACTATGACTTGGCCGCCATTTGCCAGGGTGTTGGGGTAGAGTACCTCGCATTGCATCGCAACGCCGATGTGGAAACGATTCTCAAACAGGCACTCACCGTGACTGGCTCCGGTCATCCTGTCGTCGTCGAGGTCGCAATCGACTATTCCCAGAAAACCTACTTCACACGCGGCGTGGTGCGCACAAACTTTGGCCGTTTGCCTTGGCCAGATCGTATACGCTTCGTATTGCGTGCTCTAGGACGCAGGCTCACAACCCGTCATGGCCATCATTCGCCTGCGGTCAGGCCCTCCCCCGGAACTGGATGATTTTCCGGCGATCGCGTTTTGATGGTCTGCCGGCGGGTAACTCTTCGAACTGCTTCATCGCCTTACGCTCCGCTGCCACCTTCAGGCGCAGTTCTCGGCTCGCCTCCGTCTCGCGGTAAAGTGTTTGTGCAACAGAAGCCGGACCCCGCACCTCGCTGAGCAGCAGGACTGCCAACTGAAAGTCGCCACCGTCGTTTGTCACTCGCAACATGTCTCCAATCCGGACCTCGCGCGCAGCCTTGGCGGGCTGACCGTTGGATTGAATCCTGCCGAGTTCACAGGCTCGTGCGGCTAATGCTCGCGTCTTGAAGAATCTGGCGGCCCAGAGCCATTTGTCCATTCGCACGGAGGTCATGATCTATTTTCCTATACACATGGGATTCCAGCGCCCTGATTAGCTGGCCACAAGTCCCGCCAACAGTTATCCGGCCTTGCCATCCGTTTCCCGCCATCGGGCCGTCGCGCGCCGTGGACATTGAGATGTGACCTGCGTCACACCGGCGCGTGCATACTGGAAGGTAGGCTGGCTGGCAGAGCAAAATGCAGTTGCGCGATCTGCTGGGGGAGCACGCGCATGGCGGAGTTGGTCGCGAATGCGATTGCGGTAGTGCAGCCGGGCTTCCTGTAGTGGGAATGGCGGTAAGCGGTTTGAGATTGCGCGAGGTCTGAGAGCGGGACTAACATCAGCTTCGCGCACCAACGTACGAGGTGATCACGTCGCATGCGCAAGGTTTCTTTCGTCGATTCGCTACACATCATCGGGCGAGGCTCGCGGAACTGGCCAGCCGGCCGCCCCATTGTCGTCTCCTTCGAAGTCACCGACTCCTGCACATGCTTTTGCAGGCACTGTGATCACGGCGGCCCCAGGGACGAATCGCGCCAACTGAAGCCCGCCGACTACCGCCGCTACATGGAAGTGTTGCGGCCGTGCGTGGTGCAGGTGTCGGGCGGCGAGCCGCTGCTGCGCCGGGACGTGGTGGAGATCGTGCGCAGCATCAAGGCGGGCTCGGGCGTGCCCTACACCATCCTGGTCTCCAACTGGTCGGAGATGACGGAGGAGTTATACCTGGCGCTTCACCGGGTGGGCGTGGACCAGTTCTCCGTCAGCCTGGATTTTCCCGACGAACGGCACGACGATTTCCGCCAATATCCTGGGCTGTACGGGCATCTCAGCGACATCGTGCCACGGCTGGCGCGCCACGGTTACGACGACATCGTGCTGAATTCCTGCATCACCAGCGAGAATGTTGGCGAGATCAGCCGGCTGGCGGACAAGGCGCGGGCGTGGGGCGTGAACATCTGCTACAGCTCGTACTCGGCGCGCCGCACCGGCTGCCGCGACTACTCGCTCACCGCGCCCGAGCAACTGGCTGAACTAAACCGTGAGTTGGAAGCAGTGGAGGCCCGCCGCGACCGCACCAACTGGATCGTGAACTCACCCACCACCCTGGCCTCCACCCGGCGCTTCTTTGAGCAGGGCGGGATGCCGGGCTGCAAGGCGGGACACCGCTTCCTGGTGGTCACCAGTGACGGCTGGCTCCAGCCCTGCTCTATGGTCTTCCAGCGCTACCGGCTGGAGGAGCACGCGCGCATGGCGGCCGAGTTCACCCCCACCAACGACTGCGATGAGTGCTACGTCTCCATCCGCTCCTATCTCGACAAGACTTTCCCGCAATTGCTGTGGGAGAACGTGAGCGGGTTCTTTTCGGTGAAGGCGCAGTAACCCGGCTGAACTGACCCAAATTGCTTCCTCATCAGTCTCCGGCAACGGCAGCGGATTTCTTCGCCAGCAAGGCATTCACCTTGCTCATGACGGCGAAGGCGTCGGCGACATAGACCACGTCGGCCTTGCCGCGCGCCCAGCCACAGTTGGGGTCGAGGTTGATAGCCCGCCGCTCGGTGATGAAGCGCCAGCCGACCACGTGCGGCTCCTCGCCGTGGCAGCAGGTGGAGAGTCCTTTGGGATGGCGCGGCGTTGCCCCGGTCTGTCCGACCTGGTTCAAGTGGGTCATGAAGTGCAACGTCGCCTGGTTTTCGCCACTCTGCTCCACCAACGACTTGCTGCCGCCGAGCGACGCCTGCGATTCACGCAGGAACCCGAGGATCAACTGCTCGGCTTCGGCCGGGTGCACCTGGCCGTCGGATTGCTTCTTCGTCCATCCCGCACCGGCGACGAACAGCAGCTTGGAGTCCGGACGGATAGTCTGCTCGCCGGCCTTGGGCGCGCGGATGCCCGTCACTACGGTGCGAATCGACGGAAGCGTGACAGCGACGGTTTCGACGGTGGCGGTTGCGACGCGGCCTTGCCACGCCGGACGCGAGCCGCTCTCGACCAGCATCAGCCACGGGCGCGTCGTGCGCTGGAGCGAAGCTTCGATGCGCTGGCGATAGAACCAGCGCGTCGCGACCGGTGCAGATTCGGTAATAGCCACACCAGTGATGTGTGTATCCACGCGGCCGTTGAGCCGATGCGCCACGCCGGGAAGAACGCGGGCCAGGCGCGAGGTCGCAGGGGCAATGACGATGGTGGCATTCGCGGCGCGGCAGAGGGACTCGCAGGCGGCAGCGTCGCTTGCGTACCGCGGTTGCGCGAACTCCGTGCCGGAGACGCCGAGGAAACGCGTGGCGCCGCAGGCGGCGATGGAGCTTGCCGCAGTCTGGACATCGGCGCCGAAGAGCGCAACGGTGAGCGGCGCAGCGAGAGAGGCGGAGAGTTCGATCGCGGTGGTCAGCGATTCGAGCGCGGTTCTGGGGAGCGCGTTGGCGTCGTCGGTGTGAGCGAGAAAGAGAATTTGTTCCATAGTTTCAGTTTCAGCTTCGGTTTCAGAAAAGCAGGTCCCTCGACTCGGACGCGGCTTGCTCGCGCGCAAAAGGGGCGCGCTCGCTGATTGCCGCGTCCTCGCTCGGGATGACACTCATGAAAATTTCTACTCCTTGCCGATCCACTCGACGATTTCGGCGGCGATGGCGTCGGGAGGGAGGTCTTTCACAATGCGCGTTACGCGCTGCTGCTTGGGCAGTGCCACGTTGATGTATCGCAGGCCGTCACTGGCGACGGGCGCGGCTTTGGCGCGTTGCAGCGCGGGCATTACGGTGCGCATGTTGGTCATGCCGACCTGCGGGTTGTTGCGCGGCTCGGGCAAGTTGCCGGTCGCCCAACCGAGCACGGCAGGCAGCGCAGCCAGCGTCGAAACCTGGTGGCGACCGCCCTCGATGCGCTCCAGGATTTCAAAGGAGCCATCGGCGTTGATGGTCAACTGGTCCACACCCTGGAACTGGTCGGTTATGCCGAGCAGTTCGCCGACAATCTGCAGGGTCGCGCCGGCGCCACGGCTGGCGGATTCCCAGCCGCCGAACACGAACAGGTGAGCGGGATCGAGTGCGGGAATTGCCTTGATGGCAGCGGCGAGCGCGGCCGCGGTGGAGTGCGCCTCGGTGAAGCCGCCGGCGGGACCGTCGAGCGCGATCAATTCGAACAGGACCTTCTGCGCGACGGTCATCATCACCTGCTGCAGCTTCGCCTTCGGGCCGAGGCTCAGCAGTGTGACCTTACTCCCGGGATTTTTGGCGGCAAGATTCCCGGCTTCGTAAAGTGCGTGTCCGGCCCAGGGATCGAGCACCGCCGGCAGCATCATTTCGTTCTTCAGCGCGGGGCCGGTGGGTGTGCTGACCGGCTCCAGGGTTTGCAGCGGATCGGGAACAACGCTGCCGAGGACGATGATTTGGAAGGGCATAGTTTCAGTTTCAGTTTCGGTTTCAGAAAAGCAGGTCCCTCGAGTCGGACGCGGCTTGCTCGCGCGCAAAAGTGGCGCGCTCGCTTGTTGCCGCGTCCTCGCTCGGGATGACACTTCTTGAAAACACGTTTTCGGCACGACTAAAGCCGTGCCTTGCCGCACGATCAAATGCTCTCATGAATCTGCATTCGTGTGCGGCTAATTGATAGCCGAATGCAGGCCGCCGGCGCCGGCGCGGAACTCGATATTGGCGCTTTCGTCGCTGTTGAGCGACTGCAAGCAGTTCCACAGGCAGGCGCCGCAGTGTACACATTTTTCGCGATCGAAGACGGGCAATCCGCCGTCGCCGGGCGCGATTGCCTGGCCGGAGCACATCTCGATGCAGAGCTTGGCCTCACACGCCTGGCAGACTTCGGGGAAGTGAAACGCCACGTGGTCGGCGTACCCGGATGGCGCCATCACTTTTCCGCCCAGCAGCAGCGCGTCCTGGTGCGACACCAGCAGCTTGTCGTCGAACGGGATTTGCGGCCAGCCGCAGCGGTCCATTAAGGCATCGTGAAGAGCCGTATTACCGGCGGCGCAGCGGCTGCGGATTTCCTCAATTTCAGCGGGCGAGATGCGCCCGGCGAAGTAATGATCGAGGGTGCTGACGCGGTCGTTGACCGAGCGCGGCTCATGGCCGAGCGAAAAGCGGCCCTTGGTCAAGCCGGCGAGCGCCATGCCGAGCACGCCGGTAACGACGCCGCGCTGGAAGCCGTCGCGGGCTTTTTCCGCGATGCGGCCTTCCTGTTCCACCCAACTGGCGCGGCGGCGGGCAACGTAGGCGCGATCCAGATTGTCGCGGGTGAACGGCGCGCGCGCGCGCAGCAGTTCAATGACGCCCTCGGCGAGCAGCGTGCCGGTGGTCCAGGCTTCGTCTACGCCGGAGCCGGTGAGGACGTTGGTGCTGCCGGAGCCTTCGCCGATGCGCGCGTAGCCGTTGCCGGCGAGCACGGGCTCGCCGCGCTTGCCGGATTCCTGCAGCGACTTCGCGCCCCAAGAGCGCAGCGTCCCGCCCTCAAGGTAGCGCCACAGGTACGGGTGCATCATGAAGTGCTGCAGGTAGCGATAGGCGGTGCGCACCGGGCTGCCGAACCACGAGGGCACGAAGATGCCGACGGAGACGAGGCGGTCGGGATGGACGTAGAAGAAGCCGAAGATTTCGGGCTCGGGGAATCCGAAGGTATGGAAGACGGTGCCGGGTGCGAGGTCAACGCCCTCGCGCAGTTCGACGACGAACTTCATGCCCACGGCCCACTCGCGGCGATGGCGGCCTTCGGGCATGCCGAATTTCTGGTCGAGCTGGCGGCCGACGGGTCCGACCGGACCGTCCGCGACGACGGTTAGATCGGCGCGCACGTCCATGCCGGGCATGAACGCGGCTTCGGGATTTCCGGCTTTGTCGGTGCCCTGGTCAGCCAGGCGGATGCCGGTGACGCGGTCGTTTTCAATCAGCGCCTGCGCAACCGGCATTCCGGGCCAGATCTGAACCCTGCCGCTGGCCGAGAGATGCGAGCCCACCCACTGATTGAACTGGCCGACAGAGAGCACGAATCCGTCGTGCTTTTGCAGGAAGTCAGGAACGTAGGGCAGCTCGAGCGCGTGATCTTTGATCGGCAGCGCGGAGCGGAGCGCGCGCATCACCGCGTCGGCGGAACGCAGGGCGAACGACCGGCGGCTGGCGCCCAGCGGATCGAGAAGGTAAAGCATCTTCTCACTGGTGACGCGTGCGGCCATGGGAATCTGCGCCGGATCGAGATCGGGGAAGCTGGCGCGAATGCCGCGGGCACGCGTGACCACGCCGGAAACGCCAGCGCCGAGATCGTCGGCGCGCTCGTAGCAGATGACCTGCGGAGGAAGTCCGGGTGTAGCGGAGCTCTGCAGGGAGCCGTCGGCGAGGGCGCGCGAGAGCGTGGTAAGGAAGCCGCCCATGGCCGGGCCGAACCCGACGCAGGCGATGTCAACGGCGACGGATTCGCGCTCGCTGATCTCCGCTTGTGCTTCCGGACACTCTTCCATGTGAGCACTCACGCCGGATAATCCAGCGCCTCGGGGATCATGACGCGGGCCACCGCTTCGGCGGCGCGGTCTTTCGCCAGGCGCGCGCCGGTGAGACAGGTGTCGAGCTTCTGCCGCAGCGAGAGGAAATGCGCGGCGTTACCGGAGCAACCGGCGCACGGGCCCGCCTTCGCCGGATGCGAGCCGTTGGCGGCGATGACGTCGGTGGCACAGGCGGCGATGCCGGGGATGAGGCCTTCGAGCGAATCGAGGTCCTCGGCCTGGAAGCAGCCGCGGTAGCCCGCCTGGTCCCACGCGGGATGGCGGTTGAAGCCGAAGACCAACTCGGCGCAGATGCGTCCGACTTCTCCGGAGGCGCGCGCCGATTCGACGTGGCAGAGGTCGATGAAGAAATTAACGAAGCCGGGCAGGCCTTCGGCGAGAGCCGAATTTTCCGCGCCGGCGTTTTCGAGTTCGAGCACGTCCAGGATTTGCTGGCGCGCGGCTAGCAGCCAGCAGAGCGCGTCGGCGAGGGGGAAGGTCACGCCCTGGCGTGGGCCGTGGTAGAGCTTGGCACCGTTGGCGTCGGTGGAAGCCTGGAGGTAGTCGAGCGACCACAGCCACATCATCATGGCGGTGGCCAGCGTGCACGCGCCGGTGCCGGGATGGTTGGAGGCGATCTGGCGCATTTCCTTAATCCAGTTGCGGAACTGCGCCAGGAATACCTGGTTGGTCATGGTGACGGAGAGCTGGCGGCGCTGCACGCACTCGGGGCCTTCGTAAGTGGCCTCGAGTTGTGCGTCCATCCACTTGTGGCCGAGGAAGCCCGGGCAATCTTCGGTGATGCCGTAGCCGCCCATGAGGGAGACGGCCTCGCGCATCATGTTGGCGCCGTGGCCGGTGTTCCACAGCTTGGCGGCGGGACAGAGAACGCCGGCTTCGCTGTCGAGAATGGCGAAGCGGACGAGCGGGTCGGACTCGAGCTGGAGGCGGGCCTCACTGCCCACGGGGAACGACAGAGCTTCCAGGGCGCGCTCTTCGGCGGCGCGCATGGCTTTCATCTGCGCCCGACCGCCGGTGATGCCGCGAAGCTGGAAAACGGAATCCTTCTCGCGCTCGAGAGGATCGACGACGTCGAAGGCGCGGGCGGCGGCAAAGGCGAGCGAGGCGCTGGCTTCGCCGGTGGCCCAGATGTCCACCAGGCGCTGCAGCGAGTCTTCGCGCTGCTGCAGGCCGAGCTCATAGCGGACGGTGCCGGGCGTGGCCTGCTCGGCGCCACGGAAACGTCCGCGCTGGTAACGGATGACGGGTTCGATGGCGGAGAGCAGTTTCGCCGCAGTCATGACGCCGACGGTGACGCGCGTGCGGCGGAAGACGGCCTCAATGACCTCACCGTGGCTGTAGTTGGGAACGATGACGCCGTCCTTGACGGTGTAGCCGCCGATGATGCGCGAGGCGGGAATTTTCAGACTGAAGATCGGGTCGCCGGTGGAGGAGAGCTGGTGGACCAGCTTCTTGGTGGGCGTGCCGCGGTCAAAGATGCCGGGATCATCTTCTTCGAGGATGACCATGCAGGAGCCCTTGATGCGTGCATCGGCGGAGTCCACGGCGGCGGTGACAAAATTCGCGTAGGCGATGTTGGTGATGAAGCGTCCGCGCTTGTCCACCTGCAGCACGGGCTCTTTGCCTTCCTCCCACTCCGCGATGCGCAGCTTGCCGTTCAACATGCCGGTGTCCACGCCGACGTAGGGAATGGGCTCAGTAAGGCAAAAGGCGCCGCGCCAGTGCGGGCGGTCCTCGCCGGGAGCGGGCGGCACGGCGAGGCGCATGTAGTGTTCGACCTGCTGGTGCGTGCCGCGCTCGTGAATGGGAGCCAGCGCCAGACATCCGGCGAGGGAGGCGGTGGCGGCGCCACCGTCAACCCAGGCGAGTTCAAAGGCCACCAGCGCCAGCGCGAGGTTCTTGGGGCCGGCGATGAAGCCGCCGTGCTCGGGGTCCATAAAGACGGCGGTGATGCCCGCGGCGTCGTAGGCCTGAAGCAGTTCGGATTTGCTCTTGGTCCAATCGTGCGAGTGGCGTTCGCCAGCGGCGACCAGCCGGGCGACGGGGCCGCGGGCGACCGAGCGCGAAGACTGCACCAGCATCTGCAGGTCGTAGCGGTCGGCGAAGCGCCACATCAACTGGCGGACGTCGTCTCCGGGAAGGGTGCGCAGGGTTTCCGGTTTGGGCTTCACGGCAGAGGTAGCCATGTGCGGGTCCTTTCGCGAGGCTTCCCATTTTGGAATCTGACCGCACTTGCGTCTGTGATACACGGCACAGGCTGGCGTGACGTGGGCACAATCAGGAGCTGCCTACGTCCCACGATCGCCTGCCGCCTCAATAAAGCTCGCCTCAAATGCCCAGCGGTTGCACTGCGCGATCTCACTCCTCGACATGGCTCCAATTCTTGTCAGGAACTGCTGCTCCTTGTAGACATTGGTCTGGTACAGCTCCGGGCCGTCGGTGTTCACGGTCATCCGTACTCCGTGCTGAAGCAGCCTGCGGATGATTGTCTTCAATTCACGAGCATCGCGAACCATCGAATTCTTGAGATTCGAGGTGGGGCAAATCTCCAGCGTGATCCCCGCCGCCGCAATTTCCCGCATCAGCTTGGCATCCTGTGCGGCGGCGATGCCGTGCCCGATGCGATTCGGCCTGATTTCCCGTACTACGTAGCGCAACTCCTCGAGTTTCCCGGTTTCGCCGCAATGGACGGTGACTCCCAACCCCGCTTGTTTCGCGCGGCGAAACAGGGGCGCGTGTTTGGCCATGAAAAACGAACGTCGATCCGGCCCTGCCAGGTCGATTCCGACGATTCCCTTCCCCTTGTACTTGATCGCCTTTTTTACAATGATTTCGTTCTGTTGGAGGGTGAGGCGGCGATCCATCATCAGAATGAGTCCGGCCCGCACCTTCGGATACTCAACCAGTGCCCGCTCCAGCCCCCAACGCGCAGCGTTGATGATGTGATCCAGGTCGCGCTCGCCGCGCCGGTTGCGAAACATGGGATTGAAGCGCAGTTCCTGCAGGACCAGGTTGCACTTCCGGTATCCACCGCCAATGACGCTGGCCACCGACTCCTGGATCGCCTCGGGCGACGACTGAATGAGTTCAGTCCAGCGGTAGAACCGCTCGTTCATATCCTTGAGGCCCCGATTGCGATCGTGATCGCCCATGGTGACCATGGCCTCGAACTGCCAGTAATCTTTCGTCGGAAGGCGAATCCCTTGGCGGTGTGCAATGGACCAGAGAATGGGCGGATCGACGGCGCCACCCAAATGGGTGTGCAGCTCCGCCCGCGCCGGAGTAGTTGTGCTGGGAGGCATTCCATATCATAGCGGGATCGCCCGAGAAGCGAAGGACCCAGTTGGAAGGTTTGAAGGGACATCCGAATTCAGCGGACAAGCTGTAGAATGAACATCATGCGGAACGTGCGAGAGTGGCGGAATTGGCAGACGCACCAGACTTAGGATCTGGCGGGGCAACCCGTGGGGGTTTGAATCCCCCCTTTCGCACCACTACCTTCTGGCCTGTTTGCTTTCCTCTTGAAACTGGTAACTGGAAACTAGAAACTCGCCTGCGTGCACCCGCACGACGCACTCATCCTCTTTTTCGCAGCTTTCGTTGCCGGCGTCGCCAATTCCATCTCCGGCGGCGGCAGCTTTCTTTCCTTCCCGACACTGTTGTTGACCGGCGTTCCGCCGATCCAGGCCAATGCCACCAACGCCGCCGCGCTCTGGCCCGGAACCGTCGCCAGCACCGCCGCCTACCGCCGCGAGGTCACCGGTCATGCCCGCCTTCTACCGCTGCTGACCATCGTGGGCATGGCCGGCGGGGTCATCGGCGCCAAAATCCTGCTGCGAACTCCGCAATCCATTTTCATGCGCCTGATTCCCTGGCTCTTGCTGGTCGGCACTTTGTTCTTCGTCTACGGTGTCCGCATTGCCCGCTGGGTGCGCGAGCGCACTCATCATCGCCCTCGCGTCTCCGCCGCAACCCGCGGGGTGACCGTCGTGTTGCTGTTGCTGATCTCCGTCTATATCGGATACTTCGGCGCCGGTGTCGGCATCCTAGTGGCTGCCGTTTTCGCTCTCATGGGACTGGAGAGCGTGCACGCCATCAGTGGATTGCGCACCTACCTGGTCAGCGTTTCCAACCTGGTGGCGATCGTCACGTTTATCGCTGCCGGCGCCATTCTCTGGCCGCAAGCTCTGGTCATGGTCAGCGGAGCAGCCCTCGGCGGATACGGCGGCGCACATTACGCCCAGAAAATGGACCCGCGCCGCGTGCGTCAATTCGTTATCTTCATCGGTTTCGCCACCTCCGCTTACTTCTTCCTGCGCGGAGCTTAGGGCCTGGCGTGCTCGTCGCCAGTTGCGCGCGTTCAATCGCCAGGTCACCCGATCACCAGATCGGTTAGAATCCCCCCATGGCCTTTCCAGCTCAGCCCAACATCAAGCTCGTCAATACCGCCGAGTACCGCGAAAGCTACGCCAACAGCGTGCAGGTGCGCGTCAACGTCTGGGACTTCTTTCTTGTTTTCGGCACCCTGCAGCAGCCAAGCGAGAACGAGGTCGAGGTGCGCAATTTCCAGGGCATCTATCTCAGCCCGCAGCAAGCCAAGGCCCTGGTGACCATCCTCCAGCAGAATGTATCGCAATACGAGAAAACCTTCGGCGAGATCAAACTCGACCCGCACATGACCGTCCCCGGCGGCGTTAACTGACCGACAATGTGGCGCGGGCGCCCTCGCCCGCGTCGTAAGTTTGTGGCTCACAGGCACGCCCCCTCGAACGCCCATGTAGAATCCTTGCCGTGCCGACGACCTCCGCACACGCGCCGCTCACAACGAAATCGACAATCGGCAATCGGCAATCAGCAATTCTTTTGCTTCTGCTTTTTGCGGGCCTCCTCCTCACGCACTTCCCGCTCCTCCGACTTCCCTACTTCTGGGACGAAGCCGGCTACTACATTCCCGCCGCGCGCGACCTTCTGGTCACGGGCACGCTGATCCCAACCTCAACCCTGAGCAACGCCCATCCGCCGCTGCTGATGGCGTATCTGGCTGCCGCCTGGAAGATGTTCGGCTACTCGCCGCTGGTCACGCGCTCGGCCATCCTGCTGATTGCCGCCTTTACTCTGCTTGCCGTTTACCGTTTGGCGTGCCATGTCAGCACTACAGGCGTCGCCATCGCGTCCCTGGTCTGCACCGCGCTGTATCCGGTCTTCTTCTCGCAAAGCGCGATGGCCCATTTCGACCTCGCCGCCGCAGGCCTGATTCTCTGGGGCGTTTATTCTTATCTCGCCGATCGCCGCATCGCCGCCATCATCTTCTTCGCTCTCGCCTGCCTCGCCAAAGAAACCGCCGCTCTCGTCCCGCTGGCGTTGTTCGCATGGTCCGTTGTGCGGCCGGCATTCAGTGCGACACGATTGTTCAAGCATTGTCATTCCGACCCTGAGCGCAGCGAAGGGGAGGAATCTGCTTTTGCCATCAGCCGTCGACCGTCGACCGTCGACCTCTCGCGACTGAAACTCGAGACTGGAACTCTCCTCTCGCTCCTTCCCCTCGCCGCCTGGTTCGCCTTCCACTACGCACGCACCGGACACGTCTTCGGCAACCCCGAATTCTTCCGCTACAATCTGGGCGCCACGCTCAATCCCGTGCGCTTCCTGGCCGCGTTCGCGCTGCGACTCTGGCACCTGCTCGGCTACATGAACATGTTCCTGCTGACGATCGCTACCGCCGTGGCCATGTTCTATCCACCGCGCATCAGCACCAGCGGAGTGCAAACTCCCGCCATTGCTCGGCGCGTCCAGGCAGTCTTTTACGTGCTCATCCTGGTTCACCTGGTGGCGCTTTCCATCCTCGGCGGCGCCGTCCTGGCGCGCTACCTGCTCCCGGTTTACCCGCTGGTGGTGATTCTCTGCGTTTCCACGCTGCGCCGGCGCCTGCCGCGGTGGCCTGGGTTCGTCGCCCTCATCTGCGCAGGGTTCCTGATGGCACTGGTCACCGAACCACCGTACCGCTTTGCACCCGAAGACAATCTTGCCTGGTCGGATTGTGTAAGGTTGCACCAGTCCGCCGACGCATTCGTGGCGCAGCACTATCCCGCGGGGCGCGTCCTCACCGCGTGGCCTGCTTCCGACGAACTCACGCGTCCCTGGCTCGGTTACGTTCCCAAGGCTGTGCCCGTCGTCCGCATCGAGGACTTTTCCGCCATACAAATTCTCGGCGCTGCCGACGCGCGCTCCAGTTACCGCGCCGCGCTTGTCTTCTCCACCAAGTTCGAACCTCGCCACCTGCTGCGCCTGCCTGGGTGGGAACGGCTGCAGGAGCACTTCTTCGGCTATCATCGCGACCTTCCACCCGAACTCATTGCCCGCATGCTGGGCGCGCGCATCGTTTTCAACCAGCGCCTGGGCCAGCAGTGGGTCGCCGTGCTTGAAATCGAATCCATCGAGAATGCCCGCCTGGAGCGCTTTTGATGGGTGATTGGTGATTTCTGGCCTGGGACCGCTCCATGGACGCGGCTCTGGAAAGCGCGCTTCGATTCTGGGTGGGAAGGAGAACTTAACCGTGTTTGCCTGCAGCCTGGAGCCTAGCGCCTGAAGCCAGTTTTCTGGCCTCTTCGAAAATCTTTCTGAACATCTTCTCCGTCAGCTTGCCCGTGTTCGTGTTTTGGTTAGACGGGTGATACGACGCCAGCAGAATCCTGCCGCCGGGCGTCACGTAGCGCGCACCATGCGCGAAGACATATTCCTTCTTGCTCTTCAGCTCGCCGCGGCGGCGCAGGTAATTCAGGTAAGCATCGAATCCGATCCGCCCCAGAGCGACGATCACTTTCACATTCTTCAATCCCGCAATCTCGCGCTCGAGGAACGGCGCGCAGTTCGCGATCTCGTCCGGCGCCGGCTTGTTCTGTGGAGGCGCGCAGCGCACGGCGGCGGTGATGTAGGCGTCCTTCAATTTCAATCCGTCGCCGACGTGCGTCCCGTTCGGCTGTGAGGCGAAGCCCGTGGCGTGCAGCACCGGGTACATGAAGTTCCCCGAAGAATCGCCGGTAAACGGCCGCCCGGTGCGGTTGGAGCCGTGTGCGCCCGGCGCTAATCCGACGATCAGTACACGCGCGTCAGGATCACCGAAGCCGGGGACCGGTTTGCCCCAATACTCCCACTCGCGATAGGCGCGGCGCTTTTCGTGCGCGATGGTGCGGCAGTGCTCCACCAGCCGCGGGCAGCGAGTGCACGCGATCACTTCACGGTTGAGCTGATCCAACCAGGCCGGCATCGGGACGCCATTTTATAAGATCGGGTGATCTGGCGATCGGGTGATCGGGTGAACGAAAAAAATCACCAGATCGCCCGATTTCTCAACTCACAACTGAAGAAACACTCCCAAGCGCTGCTCCGACTCGGTCAGCGCCTCCATCTGCTGGTCCAGAGCGCTGTACTCCTGGCGGTTCAGGGCGCGGAAGGCGCCGTAGGAATCCTCGTCTTCCCAGGTGTCAATGGTCACGTAGCGGGACGGGTCGGTGATGTCGTGGAGCAACTGGGTGCCTTGGTAGGCGGCGTCGCGCTGGAAGAATTCCGCCCAGGTGCCGCCGACAGCGTAGTGGCGCTCGAAGTCGCTGCGCTGCTCCTCGCGCACATGGAATTCCCACACGATCTGGATCATTCCTCACCTGCTGGTGTGCGGCGCATTAGACAACGTGCCACGCGCAGGAAGCAAGCAGCGGGTACGCGCGTGGGCCCATTCCAGAATTGGTCAATTCTGCTCAGACGTCATAAAAGGCCCGAGATTACAAAAGTGACAGCCCTCAGGAGCAATCCAAGCTTTACGAGGACCGAGGAGAAATATGAAGTCCAGCACGAAAGACAGCATCAAGGGCAGCTTCCACGAAGTGAAGGGAACAATCGTGGAGGAAGTCGGGAAGGTCACGAATAACCGCAATTTGAAAGCAGAAGGGGAAGCCGAAAAGAAGGCGGGCAAAGTTCAACAGCGGGTAAGCCGTGCTAAAGAAGCGGTCGCAAAGTTGAAAGAACAGCTGGCGGCGTTAAAAACCGGATAGGCCATCCAGAAATAGATCGACAAACGATGCCGAAGGGCGGTGTTCGAACGGTGGGAATCGAGGACACTGGGCACCCTTGTCCGGTCAACAGATTCTGAGGTTGGCGAGTCGAGCAGATCGTGTGCAGCAGGCGTCGGAATAGTCATGGCCTCCGTCATCCGAGAACCGAACGCAGAGGCGCATTTAAAACAACCTCAAAACAACATCGTGGTCATTACGGTACAGACAGCCCTCTTTGCCGCTTCTAGGATGGCATAAGAACGGAGTGCACAACACCGCACAGCAGGTCATACGTTCTCCACCTGCAATCAAATTCGGAGGTCAAAGATTATGCCGTTAATTCAAATACTGGAAGTCCTGATCGTGGTGGGTGTACTCCTGTGGCTGGTGAATCGCTTCGTCCCAATGGCAGCGTCCATCAAGTCGATTTTGAACGCCGTTGTGGTTATTGGCGTGGTCTTGTGGCTTTTGAATGTTTTTGGACTCTTTCATTCAATCTCCAGGATCCACGTTGGGAGAGGCTGAACTACCTTTAGGAGTGCCGGGCGCCCCACCCGTAGCCTGCCCTGAGCGATGCCTTAGGGTGGTTTTCGAAGGGTGAGAATCGAGGGCGCTGGCCCACCCTGTACAGGTCAACAGATTCTGAGATTGCCCCACCCTTGTCTCGCCCGGGCTTGGCGAGACGAGGTGGGGATTTTCGCCGAGGAAGGCTTGCCCGGCATTGACGTGCCCGGCTATGAACTGCCTCCCCTTCGACTTCGCTCACGACAAGCTCTGCGGGACTCTGCTTGAGCCCGGCGCTTCCACCAAGGCCGCCCCGTTTGACCGCCCGCGCTCCCCGCCTTATATTCAATAGGTTGTCATACGTCTAGCCGACGAATTCTGTACAGGAACAACACATCGCTTGAGCCCAGCCGAGACCAACACCGCCACCCGCCGCGAGATTCAGGTAGAAATTCCCGCCGACATCGTCTCCCGCGAAACCGAAAAAGTGATTCAGAAGATGCAGAAGGTCGCCCGCCTGCCGGGATTCCGCCGCGGCAAGGTGCCGTCCACGGTGATCAAGCAGCGCTTTGCCGAGGAGATCAAGAGCGAGGTGGTGGAGTCGCTGATTCCCCGCTATTTCCAGCAGGAGGCAGAGAAGCAGAAGCTGGTGCCGGTGTCGCAGCCGCGGGTTACCGATTTGCACATCGCCGATGGCGAGCCGCTACGCTTCAAGGCGTCATTCGAAGTTCTCCCGGAAATCGAAGTCTCGGGATACCACGAGCTCACGGTCGCAAAGCCGGACACCGCGGTGAGCGAGCAGGAAGTGGAGGAGCAACTGGGCCGCCTGCGCGAGCAGCAGGCAACGTATACCGCGATCGAGGGCCGGGCGATCGAGAACGGCGATTACGCGCAGGTGTCGCTGGAAGGCATTCCCAAGCCCGCGAGGTCGGCAGAAGACACCCCGGCACGCGCCGATGTTGTGCTTGATGGCCCGCCGAAGCCGGTGAAGGTGGACGACGTCATGGTGGAAGTCGGCGGCGCGAACACGGTGCGCGAGTTCTCCGACAACCTGCGCGGCGCGCGTCCCGGGGAGCAGCGGACATTCGATGTCTCGTATCCGGCAGATTTTACCGACCAGCGGCTGGCGGGCAAGACGTTTGAGTACACGCTTGCGCTGAAGGCGATCAAGCAGAAACACCTGCCGGAGCTGAACGACGATTTCGCCAAGGAATTGGGCGGCGAAATCAACAGTCTCGACGAGCTGAAGCAGAAGATCCGCGAGGGCCTGGAACACGAAAAGCAGCACGCCGCCGAGCGCGAGGGCAAGGAGAAGATCCTGGACGAGTTGGTCAAGCGGCACGACTTCCCGGTGCCCGAGGCGCTGGTGGACCGCCAGATTGATGTCCGGCTGGAGCGCGGACTGCGGGCGCTGGCGGCCCAGGGCATGCGCTCCGAGGACATGAAGAAGATGGACTTCAACCGCCTGCGCGCCGGGCAGAAGGAGGCCGCCGAGCGCGAAGTGAAGGCATCGCTGCTGCTCGACAAGATCGCCGACGCCGAACACATCGAGGTCAGCGACGAGGAGATTGACCACGAAGTGCAGGCGCTGGCGACGCAGACAAAACAATCGCCGGATGCCGTCCGGGCTCGTTTGACGCGTGAGGGCGCGCTGGATAGAATCCGGAATAGACTGCGCAACGATAAAGCCCTCGATTATCTTTACCGCAGGCCGGCCTAGGCCGACCTGTTTTCGCTCCTCCCCAGCGAAGTGCACGGTTGTTTAGGGCCAACGTGTAAGTGGGGGACCACAAAAGGAGTCGTATTTCATGCTAGTTCCGATGGTGATCGAGCAGACCGGCCGCGGCGAGCGCGCCTACGACATCTACAGTCGGCTGTTGCGCGACAACATTATTTTTATCGGGACGCCGATTGACGACAACGTCGCCAACCTGGTGATCGCGCAGTTGCTGTTCCTGGCGGCGGAAGACCCGGAGAAAGACATCCAGCTCTACATCAACTCGCCGGGGGGATCGATCACGTCGGGAATGGCGATCTACGACACCATGCAGTACATCAAGCCGGACGTGATGACCATCTGCATCGGGCAGGCGGCGTCGATGGCGGCGGTGCTGCTGGCGGCGGGAGCGGCGAAGAAGCGCTTCGCGCTGCCCAACTCGCGCATCCTGATTCACCAGCCGCACATCATGGGCGGACTTTCCGGGCAGGCGACCGACATCGACATCCATGCCCGCGAAATCCTCCGCATGCGGGAGTTGCTGAACCAGATCATGGCCAAGCACACCGGCCAGAAACTGGAAAAGGTGGAAAAGGACGTGGAGCGCGATTTCATCATGAATGCCGAACAAGGCAAGGAATACGGCATCATCGACGACATCATTTACCGGCCACGGTGAGGGGGGTACCCGCGGGCACACCCCTGGGTGACCACAGTTACAAGGCGACGTGTACCGATCGGGTACACAATGCAGTTGCTGGTTGCTCGTTGCGAATTGTGGTAAACCGGGTTGCGGAATGCGCTTATACTCGCAGCCCGGAAGGCACGACACGTAAGCCGGTGAGGAGCACATAGTGAAACCACGGTCAGGTTCCGAGGACACCTTACGCTGCTCGTTCTGCCATAAATCGCAGGATGCGGTCGCCAAGCTGATTTCTTCGCCCAGCGACTACCCGCGGGCGTACATCTGCGACGAGTGCGTCGCAGTGTGCAATTCCATCCTGGAAGACGACCGCGGTGACACGCATGCGGCGGCGGCGCCGGACCATCTGCCCAAGCCCGCCGAGGTGAAGGCGTTCCTGGACCAGTACGTCATCGGGCAGGAGCTGACCAAGAAGAAACTCGCGGTTGCCGTCTATAACCATTACAAGCGCATCCACATGAACCGCCAGCGCAACAGCGAGGTGGAGCTGGCGAAGTCGAACATCCTGCTGATCGGGCCCACGGGAACGGGCAAGACGCTGCTGGCGCAGACGCTGGCGCGCATGCTCGACGTGCCGTTCGCGATCGTGGACGCGACCACGCTGACCGAGGCGGGCTATGTCGGCGAAGACGTGGAGAACATCATCCTCAAGCTGCTGCAGGCGGCCGACGGCGACGTGGGCCGGGCGCAGACCGGCATTATCTACATCGATGAAGTGGACAAGATCGGACGCAAGGACGAGAACCCGTCGATCACGCGCGACGTCTCGGGCGAGGGCGTGCAGCAGGCGCTGCTGAAAATCCTGGAAGGGACAATCGCGAATGTGCCGCCGCAGGGCGGGCGCAAGCATCCGCACCAGGAGTTCACGCCGGTGGACACGACCAATATCCTTTTCATTTGCGGCGGGGCGTTCGTCGGGCTGGAGAAAGTGGTTTCACGGCGTGTGGGCAAGAAGAGCCTGGGATTCAAGAGCGACCAGCAGCAACAGGCGGAAGGAACGGTGCCGCCAAATCGGCGCGACACCGTGCTGCTGCAGCAGGCGCAGCCGCAGGACCTGATCAAGTTCGGGCTGATCCCGGAGTTCGTCGGACGCATGCCGGTGGTGGGCATTTTGGACGATCTGGACGAAGGCGCGCTGGTTGAAATCCTGACCCGGCCGCGCAACGCGATCAGCAAGCAGTACCAGCGGCTGTTCGAATTCGAAAATGTCCGCCTGAAGTTCACCGATGACGCGCTGCACGCCATCGCGCGCGAGGCGCTGAACCGCAAGGTGGGCGCGCGCGGGTTGCGCATGATCCTGGAAGAGTTGATGCTCGACCTGATGTATCACCTGCCCAGCCAGAAGCGGATCAAGGACTTCGAGGTCACGCGCGAGATGGTGGATAAGCGCGACCTGGCGATCGCGGTGATGGAGAAGGCGGGCTAGCGATTAGCAATTAGCGATTAGAGGCGGGCTGAAGCCCGCCTTATTATTTTGAGCCACACGCGTGTGGCACACAGCTTGTCCTGAGCGAAGTCGAAGGGCGCCCTCGCGCGTGCGGTTTCGAACGATGTTCCTTCCCGCAAGAAAGTGTTACTAGGCGGCGTCCAGTTCCCCGGGCGACATCTCGTCCACATAGCACCACATCCAGGCCTCACCGGGTTCGATCGAGCGGATAAGCGGGTGGTGCGAAGACTTGAAATGTTTGGTCGCGTGCTTGTTCTTGGAGGAGTCGCAGCAGCCGACGTGTCCGCAGGAGAGGCAGAGGCGCAGGTGGACCCAGGTATCGCCGAGTTTTACGCAGTCTTCGCAGACGTGCTTGGCGGTGGTGGTGATCTTGATCAGGCCGGTGTGTTTGCAGGACATGTCAGGCTCCAGTCGCCAGGCGCCAGGCTCCAGGTTCACGCCGCTGGTTGACGCACTTCCAGGGCTTCGCGGTCCCAGTGAGCAAGATCGGCGCCGGCTTCATAGGTGCTTTGCAGAAAGTCCATGAGCGCGCGGGCGGGCAAATCCGCATTGCGCAGGTCGTCATACATCAGGATAAATTCCTTCAATTCCGGATGATAGAAAGCGGCGCCGGGACGCACGGGGCGTTGCGCCAGGCCCGCCGGTTCAGGCGCGGCGTAGGAATAGAATGCGGGGCCATTCACACCCGCTCCGCCCGGCCACCAGCCGTGGCTGATGACCTCGTGCGAGTAGGCTTCGCGGGTGATGAGATCGGCGCCGGGACGTTCGGGAGCGCGACGTCCGGAGAAGCGCGTCACCGCCAGATCGAAGCTCCCCCAGAAAAAATGCACCGGGCTGCACTTGCCCAGAAAGCCGGCGCGGAATTGCTTGAAGACGTCATCGCAGGAGACCAGGATGCGCCAGAAGCGGTGCGCGGCGTCGGCATCATAGGCGCGGTACAGGCGATCGTCGGCAAAAGGGACCGGGTCGGGAACTTCTACCGGCTTGGGGTAAATGGAGACGTCGATGTCAAACGCACGCAGTGCCGACATGAACTCGGCGTAGAAATCGGCGACGGTGCGCGGCTCGAGCGGGAGTTCCTTGTGCAGGCCGTCGCAGCGGTCGAGCAGCAGGCGGTGCCCGAGGAAGTCGATTTGAACTTCGAAGACGATGTCGCGATAGGGGATTGGCGAGGTGGTCAGACCGCGCGCGCTAACGTAAAGCGGCACGTTCCACCAGTGGTTGGTTTTGGGCGTGAGTTCAAGGCGGACTTTGCCGACGATTTGCGTCCACATGTGCAGGTTGTGGTAGGTGGGCTGCCATGCTTCCAGAGGAAGCGCCGGCCAGGGATCGAGAGCAGGTGACGTGTTCATCATCGACACGGCATTGGATGCGCGGTGGAGGAAGAATAGTTTCAGTTTCAGTCGAGCGTCAGTCCAGTCGCGCTCGAAGGCGAGCGCGCTCCAACTGCTTTCAACCGCACTTCAGTTCCCTGCCGCGGGCGCGTTCCCTTCTCCGAGCAAGAATTTCCGCACGAACATGATGGTAGAGAAGAACTGGAACTGCTGGTTCTTCTTCTTGGCGAAGCCGTGGCCCTCGTCGTTGGCGATGAGGAACCAGACGGGCGCGCCGTTCTGGCGGATTTTTTCGATCATCTGCACCGACTCGGTGTAGGGCACGCGGGGATCGTTCTTGCCGACGACGGCAAACAGCGGCTTATGGATCTTCTCGGCGTTGCTGAAGGCGGAGATTTTGGTCATGTACTCGCGCATTTCGGGATCGCGCTCGTCGCCGTACTCGACCCGGCGCAGGTCGCGGCGATAGGCCTCGGTGTGTTCCAGGAATGTCACCAGACTGGTGATGCCCACCACCGGCAGCGAGCAGCAGATGCGGTCGTTGTAGAAGGTGGCGATGGCGTAGGTCATCAGGCCGCCGTAGCTGCCGCCCATGATCATGACGCGGCTGCTGTCGAGCGAGGGCTGCGCCGCAATCCAGTCCAGCAGCGCGTTGATGTCCTTGAAGGTGTGGTCGCGCAGCATGCCATTGTCGAGCTTGAGAAACGATTTGCCATAGCCGGTGGAGCCGCGCACGTTGGGGAAGATCATGGCAACGCCCAACTCGGAGACGTAGTAGTTGCTGGTGCCGATGAAGCCGGGGCGCGACTGGCCCTCGGGGCCGCCGTGAATGTTGACCATCACCGGGCGCTTGCCGGTGAAGCGTGCCGGCGGGCGGTAGAGGAAGCCGGAGATTTCCCGGCCGTCGAAGCTGCTCCACTTGACGAGCTGCGGCTCGGAGAAATTCTGCGTGTTCAGGCCGCCGGTTTCGCTGTAGGTCCAGCGGCTGAGCTGCCCGGATTGCACGTCCAGGGAGTAAGCGTCGGCGGGCGAGCGCGCCGAGGTCATGGTAAAGGCAAGATCGCGGCTGTTCTTGTGCCAGCGAACGCCGCCGATGATGCCCAGGGGCAGCTTGGGCACCGGCTTGGGCTTGCGCGTGGAGGTGTCCATAAGGTGCAGGACGCTGGCGCCGTTTTCGTTGGAGACAAAAGCCAGAGTGCGGCCGTCGTCGCTGAGCACCACATTGCTGATGTCCCACGGAATGTCGGTGGTGAGGTAGGTGTGCTGCAGCGAGGCGAGATCAACGTAGGCGAGGCGGTGGAATTCGGAATCCTTGTCGGTGGTGACGTAGAGGCCGCGGCCATCCTTGCTGAACGAGCCATAGTCGTAGGACACCTTCTCGGCGACGCCTTTGGGGGTAAGCAGTTTTTTCTGGCCGGCGGCGACGTCCACCAGCCAGAGATAACATTCGTTGGCGGAGATTTCCTCCGCCAACAGCACCTGCTTGTCGTCATGCGACCAGGCCAGCGGCTGCCATCCGCCACCCTGCAACTGGAGCAGCATGCGGTCGGACTTCGGGTCCAGCGGATTCATGATCCAAACATCGGTGTCCTGGTTGTTGCGGCGGGTCGAGGTGTACACCAGGCGATCACCGGCGTGGGAGAAGAGTGCGCCCAGGTTGCGGGATTTGCCGTCGGTGAGCAGGGTGATGTCGCCGGAGGCGAGGTCGTAGCGATAGAGCTGGAACCACTCGCCGCCGCCGATGTCCTTGAGGAAGACGAAGTAGTCGCCTTTGCTGGGCTCGAAGCGGGCGCCGAGAACGCGGTCGGGGAAGAAGGTGAGTTGAGTGCGAGCGCCGCCCGCCATCTTGACCATGTGCACCTGGTTGGTATCGCCGAAGCGGGTGAGGACCAGCATTTCGCGCCGCACGGGGTGCCAGTCGGCGATGCTGGCGCTGCGCACTTCGGTGTAGCGGCCGGCCTGCTCGGCAATGGAGGCGGGAATCGGCGGAATGCCCTCGGCCACCAGGTTGTCGGCGGGCTTGATAACGGTTTGCGGCGGCGCCGGTGCGGATTGCGCGCCAGCGAGCGCAGTGAAGAGCAGTAAAACGAAGAATATTTTTGCGCGATTCAGTTTCATGGTGACCTCAAGAAGACCGGCCAGTTTAGGGCGAGCGGAGCGCCGGTGCAAGCGTTGGCTGGTCACATTGCGGCAGCCGCGGGCGAGGGCGCTCGCGGCCTACAAGCGTTTGGGCGGCGGGTTCGGGATGGCGCTGGATTCTACGGCACGCGAGTGTGAAACAAGTTTGTTTAGTCGAGGTGCCCGCTTCGCCACAGGTGGAATTACAATCCGTGCACTTCCCTG
>DASWAR010000030.1:0-18060 GCA_036391015.1 Terriglobales bacterium | reverse complement strand
GACGTTGTTAGCGGCCGAAGATGCGCTCTGCTGGGTACGGTCTGCCATCAAGAGATCACCGGAAACTGGTTACGGTATACCACACCGGCGCAGGGCTCAAGCAGGCTCAAGGCTCAAGGCGCAAGGCACAAGGCAGACCATCACAGCGACGCGACCGGTATGGCTGCGAGATCATCCACCAGTCCGACTTCTTTTTGCAGGAACGGCTCGGCGTAGGTGACGCCGGCGAGCAAGCCGTAGAAGCGCGCCATGGTTCCCAGACGCTCGCGGATTTCCGCGTGGGTGGGAAACACGCCGCTCCCGGCCTGCTGGTCGGTGTACTGCGACTTGTAGGCCATCAGCGCCTCAAAGCGTGCTTCGAACTGGTCGCTGATGTCGACGACAAAGGTTGGGCGGATGTCGTAATAGAGAGTCGCGTAAACAATCTTGAACGGACGGTGTGGAGAGTGGCCAGTGGTCAGTGGCCACTTGTCAGTTGTTAGCGTGAGGCTAACTGAGTCGGTGCGTACCGGCGAGAGATCAAGTTTGGTGAGGCCGGCGAGGAAGCACGCTTCGTAGCCCAGGGTGGAGCAAGTGTAGTGATCGGGATGGCGGCCCTTCCAGTAGGGAAGAATGACGACGCGCGGGCGCAGCGCGCGAATGACGGAGGCGACCTTCAGCTTGTTGTCGAACGTGTTCTCGACGCGGCCGTCGGGAATGTCGAGAGCGCCGCGCCAGGAAACTTTCAGGATGCGGGCGGCTTCGGCGGCTTCGCGCTCGCGGTCCTGGGCGGTGCCGCGCGTGCCCATCTCGCCGCGGCTGAGGTCGAGGATACCGGTGCGATGGCCAAGTGCCGCCATCTTCAGCAGCGTGCCGCCGCAGGTCTGCTCGGCGTCGTCACGATGGGCGGCGATCGCGAGAATATCAATCGGGCTATCGGCCATCGGCTATCGGCTTTCGGGTCGCGGACATTAGACCTCGGTTTTGACCGTTGATTACTTTTTTCTCTGCACCAGAAAATGCGCCAGCGACTTGAGCGTGTTCGCGCGGTGGCCGAAGGGGTCCAACTGTAAGCACGCCGCGATGACGAGGTCATCCGCTTTCCGTGACGACGCTTCAATTCCGAACAGCGCCGGGTAGGTGGCCTTCTCGGCCGCCATGTCCTTGCCGGCGGTTTTGCCCAACTGCTCGGAGGATTGCGTGACGTCGAGGATATCGTCGGCGATCTGAAACGCGAGGCCGGCTTTCAAACCGAAGGAGCGCAATTTCGCGACCTCGGTTTCGGTGGCGCCGGCGTAAATGCCGCCGCTCACCACGCTGGCGGTGATGAGCGCCGCGGTTTTGGAGCGGTGAATATATTCCAGGGTCTCCGCGTCGGGCTTCTTGTGCTCGGCCTCCAGGTCCATCACCTGGCCGCCGATCATGCCCGCGATGGTGCCGGTCGAGTGGGCGATCTGCTCGATGATGCGGACGCGCGCCTCGGCGGGGCACGAAATGCGCGCCAGAACTTCATACGCGCAGGTCTGCAGCGCATCGCCGGCGAGGATGGCGATAGCGTCGCCGAATACTTTATGGCAGGTGGGACGGCCGCGGCGCAGGTCGTCATTGTCGAGCGCGGGAAGATCGTCGTGGATGAGCGAATAGGTGTGCAGCATTTCCAGCGCGGCGCCGAGTTCTTCGACGCCGAGCGGCAGCAACTTGCCGATCATCCGAGCCGCCTCGATGCACAGGATCGGCCGCAGCCGCTTGCCCCCGGCGAAGACGCTGTGCCGCATTGCCTGGTGGATGGATGCGGGGTACTGCGTCGCCGCAGGCAGCAGCCGCTCCAGCGCTTCATCGGTGAGCGCGCGTCCTTTTTCCAGAATGTCGGCGAGCATAAACGCGTCAGTATAGCAGTGCAGTTCCGAGTTCCGAGTTGCGAGTTGAGCTGATCGCGGGAGTTTTCGCCGTAGTTCGCCGCAAACTCGCCAGCGAAATCGAATGAGCTGTGTTCTATAATTCGCGGTTCTGCACGCGCGCGGCTTGGGGTAAGTCGTGGCGCGACCTTTTTCTTCATTTCGGAGGATTGATGCGGCGTCTTGGAGCGGTATTGGTTCTTTGTGCTTTCTTGTTTGTGATGGCAGCCAAGTCGCAGGCGCCGCAGCAGCCGAATGTTTCGGCGACCACGCCGCCGGCGCCGGGGCTGAATACCGAACCGGACGAGCCGCAGGGACCGGGCCGGCACATGCGCGGCTACTCGGATGCGGACGCGCGCACCGAGCGTGACTGGGAATCGAAGTTCCGCGCCATCCCTGATCCGGGTCGCGCGCGCGATTACATGCAGCGGTTGTCGGCGCGTCCCCACCACGTCGGCTCGCCTTACGACCAGGAAAACGCGCAGTGGCTGCTGAGCACGTTCAAGTCGTGGGGACTGGACGCGCACATCGAGACCTTTGAAGTCCTGTTCCCGACGCCCAAGCAGCGCGTTGTCGAACTGCTCGAACCGGTGAAGTTTACGGCCAGGCTGCAGGAGCCGACCGTGCCCGGCGATTCCACGAGCAATCAGCACGCCGAGCAGCTTCCCACCTACAACGCGTATTCCGCGGATGGCGATGTGACCGCGCCGCTGGTCTACGTCAACTACGGCGTGCCCGCGGATTATGAGCAGCTTGAGCGGCTGGGCATTTCGGTCAAGGGCGCGATCGTGATCGCGCGCTACGGGCAGTCGTGGCGCGGCATCAAGCCCAAGGTTGCGGCCGAGCACGGCGCGGTGGGGTGCATCATTTATTCCGACCCTCGTGAAGACGGCTATTACGAAGGCGACGTTTTTCCCAAGGGTCCGTTTCGCCCCAAGGACGGCGTGCAGCGCGGCAGCGTGATGGACATGCCGATCTATCCCGGCGATCCTCTTACGCCGGGCGTGGGCGCAACCCCGGATGCGAAACGCCTGCCGCTAAGCGAGGTCAAGACGCTCACCAAAATTCCGGTGCTGCCGATCTCGTACGCCGACGCGACCCCGCTGCTGGAAAATCTCTCCGGGCCGGTCGCGCCGGAGAACTGGCGCGGCGCGCTGCCGATCACCTACCACGTGGGGCCGGGCGCGTCGAAGGTGCACCTGGCGGTGAAATCGAATTGGGACCGCAAGCCGGTGAACGACGTCATCGTGCGCATTCCCGGCTCGAAGTATCCGGACGAATGGGTGCTCCGCGGCAACCATCATGACGGTTGGGTCAACGGCGCGGAAGACCCGATTTCCGGCCTGGCGGGCGAAATGGAAGAGCTGCGTGGGATCAGCGAACTGCTGAAGCAGGGCTGGAAGCCGAAGCGAACCATGATCTATGCCGCGTGGGACGGCGAGGAGCCGGGACTGCTCGGCTCCACCGAGTGGGCCGAAGCGCACGCCCAGGAGTTGCAGCAGCACGCCGTCGCGTACATCAATTCCGACGGCAACGGGCGCGGATACCTCAGCCTGATCGGTTCGCACACGCTGGAGCAGTTTCTCAACGATGTGGCACACGACATCACCGACCCGGAAAAGAACATTTCGGTGTGGAAGCGGCTGCAACTGCAGCGAATCAGGCGCGCGACGGAGCGACAGCAGGAGCAGACGCAGCGCCGCAGCGGACGGCCCCGGTCATCCGAACAGTCGCTCGAAGAACTCCGCAGCAAGGGCGTATTGCACCTGGACGCGCTGGGCTCGGGGTCAGACTACACCGTGTTCCTCGACCATTTGGGCATCGCGTCGCTGAACATCGGCTACGGCGGCGAGGACGATGGCGGGATTTATCACTCCATCTACGACGACTTCTACTGGTACATGCATTTTTCCGACACCGACTTCGTGTACGCGCGCGCTTTGGCCCAGACCGGCGGCACGGCAATGATACGACTGGCCGACGCCGAGCTGCTGCCGTTCAACTTTGCCAATTTTGCCACCGCGATCAAAACCTACGTTGACGAGTTGCAGAAGCTCGCAACCGACGAGCGCAACAAAATCGTGGAGCGCAACCGCGAGATTGACGAGGGAATGTTCACCGCGACATCAGACCCGCGGAAGCCGTACTTTCCGCCGTCGAAGGAAGCGGTGCCGCCGTTCCTGAACTTTGCCCCGCTCGAAAACGGGCTGGACGCATTGCACCGCAGCACCGAACGCTATAGCGCCGCCTTGCACAAAGCGCAGCCGAATGGTGGCGCAGCGCGGGCATCGCTCGCAGGCGTGAACGCGAAAATCATCCAGAGCGAGCGCGCCATGACGTTCCCCGACGGACTGCCGAACCGCCCGTGGTTTCGCCACCAGATCTACGCGCCGGGTTTTTACACCGGATACGGCGTGAAGACCATTCCCGGCGTGCGCGAGGCGATCGAGCAGAAGCAGTGGAGACAGGCAGACGAACAGATCGTGCGCGCCGGCCAGGTTCTGCAGAACGAAGCCAAAGTGATCGACGAAGCCGCGGCGGCGCTGGAGAGCGCGGCAAGGTAATTCGCCACAGATTTGCACGGATGAAGACGGATCAGAAGATGACTGTGATTCCAATCCGTGTTCATCCGTGGCCGATTTCTTTCCGTTTATTTTCCCGACTTTGTTGCCGCCGGTTTTTCCAGTCCCATCTGCGTCAGAACGAACGCGTAATCGAACGCGATCTCCTTCAAATAATCGTAGCGGCCGCTGCTGCCGCCGTGGCCCGCGGCCATGTTGGTTTTCAACACCAGGGGATTGCTGTCCGTTTTCAGCGTCCGCAGCCGCGCCACGTACTTTGCCGGCTCGTGATACATCACCTGGCTGTCGTTGAACGAGGTCTTCACCAGGATCGTCGGGTAGGCCTTCTTTTCCAGGTTGTCGTACGGCGAGTAGCTGCGGATGTACTTGTACTCGTCCGGCTTGTTCGGGTTTCCCCACTCTTCATATTCGGCGACGGTGAGGGGGAGCGATGCGTCGAGCATGGTGTTCACCACGTCCACGAACGGCACTTTGGCGATCACGATACGGAACAGGTCGGGACGCAGGTTGGTGATGGCGCCCATCAGCAGGCCGCCGGCGCTGCCGCCCTGCACCACCAGCTTCGCCTTCGACGTGTACTTATTCGCGATCAGGTACTCGGCGGAGTCAATGAAGTCGGTGAACGTGTTCCTCTTGTTGAACATCCTGCCGGCATCGTGCCAGGGCTTGCCCATGTCGCCGCCGCCGCGAATGTGCGCCACCGCATAGGAGAAGCCGCGGTCCAGCAGCGGCAGCATGTTGGAGCTGAAGGTAACCGGGATCGAAATCCCATAAGAGCCGTACCCGGTGAGGAACATCGGATGCGCGCCGTTGGCCTGAAAATCCTTGCGGTACACGATCGAGATCGGAATGCGGGTGCCGTCCCTGGCCGTGGCCCAGAGCCGCTCGGTTTTGTACTTCGTGGGATCGTAGCCCGGCACCTCCACCTGCTTGAGCAGCTTGGAGGCGCGCTTCTCCACGTCGTAGTCGAACACGGAACTTGGCGTGACCATGGATTGATAGCTGTAGCGATAGAGCCGGGCGTCGTACTCGCGATTGTTGTTCGGCGACGCGGAATAAACCGGCTCGGGCATTTCGATGCGATGCGTCGCGCCGCTCTTGAAGTCCACCAGCGTCAGGTGCGGCAGCGCATTTTCGCGCTCGATCCGGACGTAGAAATCCTTGAACACGTCAATGTTGCTCAGCATCACCGCCGTCCGGTGCGGCACCAGTTCTTTCCAGTTCTTTTCGCCCGGGTCGCTGATCGGCGCCGTTACCAGCCGGAAGTTGCGGCCCTTGTCGTTGGTGCGGATCAGGAACTGGTCACCGTGATCGTCGGCGTAATACTCGTGGTCCTGGCGGCGCGGGTTGATCAGCTTGAATTCGCCCTTGGGCTGGTCGGAGCGGAGGAAGCGCATTTCCGACGTGGTGAGGCTGCCGATTTCCATCAGGACATACTTGCGGCTGCGCGTGCGCTGTACTCCGACGTTGAAGCGCTCATCCTGCTCCTCGTAGACCAGATCGTCGGGCTTGCCGGAGCCGAGCACGTGGCGGTACACGCGATAGAGCCGCTTGGCGTGATCTTCCACCGTATAGAAGAGCGTCTTGTTGTCGGCGGCCCAGGCGACTGAGCCGGTTTTCTCCGCCACATCTTCCACCAGCGCCCCGGTTCGCAGGTCCTTCACGTGCAGCTTGTACTGCCGGAAGCCGGTGTTGTCGGTGGAATAGGCCAGCAGGTTGGAGTCGTCGCTCACCGTGAGCGCGCCCAGCGACATGAACTTCTGTCCCTCGGCGAGTTTATTCACGTCGACCGTGATCTGCTCGGGCGCGTCCAGCGATCCGGCCTTGCGGCAATAGATCGGGTACTGCTTGCCTTCCTCGGTGCGTGAGTAGTACCAGTAACCGCCTTCGCGGTAGGGAACCTGCACGTCGGTCTGCTTGATGTGTCCGAGCATTTCCTGGTAGAGCGAATCCTGGAAAGCTTCGGTACCGTGCATCACCGCGTCGGTATAGGCGTTCTCGGCGTTGAGGTAGGCGGCCACGTCCGGGTTCTGCTTCTCGCGCAGCCAGAAATAGTTGTCAATGCGCTGATCGCCGTGGACGGTGACGTCCTTGGGAATAATTTTGGCGGCGGGCGGCTTGGGGTTGTCGGTTTTGTCGGCGGCAACGGAGGGTGTGCTGGTCAGAGAGGCTGTCATGAGTGCCAGAAAAAGAAGGATTGCGGTGCTCTTCATTGGATTCGTGCACTCCTGGGCAGGATTCGTCGGGCGTTCAGCGGAACGGCAAGTATAACGGGCCGGCAAGCCGGGTCAAGCGATTGCCGAATTGCTATTCAGACGGGAGATTTCACCCCCCTGCCCGTCGCTCACCGCCCGGTTGCAGGCGCTAAGGCACTTGTCCGGTTAGCCGGCTAACCGGAGTTACGCTGCCGCTGTTGGGCTGTCCGGAAGCCCACAGACGACTCTTTGAAGGGAAGTTCCGTTTCACTCCCTATAAAAGTACGCCCCCACCAACGCCGCGATGATGATTGCGGGAAGGGATGCCGCCATCGGTGCCAGAACGGCCTTTGGGACGACGAATCCGAAAGACCCCCAGGTAGCATCTATGAGGCTGCTTATGATCCACCAAGAGAATCCCGTCGCCACGGCAGTCTTTGGCCCCGGACCGTAGCGCGGACGAATGGCCGCATAATGCCACATGGCCCAGATGCCCATCACAAGGTTCACGGTGAACAGAAACGCGACCAAACCACCGCTTGGTGAGGACAATCTCCCACCGGGCACCGCGGCCACGAAATCTCTTGCGAAGAAAGCGGTGATAAGGGAAGAGAGCACAGTCCAGGTGAGGCCGGCCACAATTCCGCAGAGGACAACCCGCCCCCAATTGATTTTTCCCATCACACCCTCCCCCGGCACCCATTGGCGCTCGCTTATAAGCCAACGTCAGTGCGGCAATGACCGATTGCCGAAATCGGCGCATTGCAGCATGGAGCAGTGCGGCTCAGGTTGTTTCCACCAGCATCCGCTCGGTGGCGCGATGGCGGTAACTGAACATTTTGATCAGTGCGTTGCGTACGAATAGCGCATTCGCCGCGCTGCCCAACTTCCCCCATCCGACATCGTATTCGACAATGTCGCTGATGAGAGTTCCCGCCCCGCTCTCCTGAAACGAGTGCGTGTGGTTCCAGTGCGCGAATGGACCACGGACCTGCGCGTCGCGAAAGTAGGCTCCGTATTCGAATTCTTCGATGCGCGCCAGCCACCGCCGTCGAAAAGGAAAATGCGGAAACAGCCGCACTGACATCTCGATCTCGGAACCCTCGCCGGCAAGTCCGGGGTAGTCGGCGGGCGCCACCAGCTCCAGTCGAACGATGCGCGCGCCGGATTCCGGCGGGCTGATGAGCGGCAGGTTCTTGGGATCGGCAAAGAAACGGAAGGCGCGCTCTGTTTCAACCGATACGAACTGCGCGGTTTCGAAAAACTCGAACATAGGGCGACCGGTGGGCCTGGGCGGAGTGAACCAAGATAGTAAACCCTAGAGCTTGTGTGTACTCCCGCGGTAACGCCAAGGGCTGGGATTTTCCACAGGACATGTCCCGGCGTGCCAAGCACCTAAAAAATACATATTGACAAGCAACAACTTAGGCGTAGGATGTGGTCCAAAGTGGTCGAAAGTGGTTTGAAGTTGGCTCGTTATGGGTAAGCGGCGCCGGACTGAGGGGCGCCAGTGGAATGATCGAGAAATTCCCCCAACTCGACTCCAACGAACCCGAATTTGAGCAGTTTTTGACCGTTTTGACCTCCGTGGCTGTCGCAATTGCAGCCCGGAAACGGAATCAACCGAATGTTTCGCGGCAATCACCCAACCCGCGTCGACGAAAAGGGACGGCTCAAGGTCCCCGCGGAATTCAAGCGCGTGATCGACGAGAAATATGCCGCACGATTCTACATCACGTCGCTGGATGGCAGGGTTGCCCAGATATATCCCTTCGAGGAATGGGAACGGATCGAGCAGAAACTAGCCGCGCTCTCCAATTTCAATCCCACCAAGAAGAGGTTCTTGACGCGCACGAATTATTGGGGCCAGGCAGTGGAGATGGATGCCCAGGGACGCCTGTTGTTGCCGCAACTGCTGCGCGACGCGGCGGACCTGAAGGGCGACGTAGCGGTGCTGGGATATCTGAACCATTTGGCAGTCCAGAGCATGGAAGCGGTCAGCAAGGAAGTGGCAGAACCCTTTACGGCCGATGACGAAAAGAACCTGGACGACTTGGGCATTTAGCAGTGCATGGCAGCGGGGAACACGCCCCCAGGGGCGGACATGGCAGTCGGGAACAGCAAGTTGGCCATGTCTCCGTTCTTTTAAAAGAAGCGATCGAATTTCTGGCGGTCAAGCCTGGCGGGACCTATATCGACGCCACAGTGGGACTGGGCGGGCACAGTTTCGAGCTCGCAAGACGCCTCGGCCCACAGGGTCGTTTGATTGGGCTCGATAAGGACCCGAAGGCGCTGGCTATCGCGCGCGAGCGGCTGCAGCTGCCGGCTGGGATGGAAAACAACTGGCCGGTGGTGGAGCTGATCAACGCATCCTTCGCCCGGGTCGCGGAGTTCGTCGGCGAGAACGAAGCTGACGGCCTCCTGGCGGACCTGGGATTGAGCTCGTTGCAGCTTGCGGACGCGGCGCGGGGCTTCAGTTTCCAGGCGGAGGGCGCACTCGACATGCGGATGGATCCGGGCGCCCCGATGACTGCCGAACAAGCGGTAAACCAGCTCAGCGAGCGCGAGCTTGCTGATTTGATTTACGAATTCGGTGAGGAAAGGAGGTCGCGGAGAATCGCCAGAGCCATTGTCCGGTCGCGGCCGATACGAACCTCGAAGCAGTTGGCGGAGGTGGTAGCGGGCGCGGCCGGGCCAATGAAACCCGGGCGCATTCATCCTGCGACGCAGACCTTTCAGGCTCTCCGGATTTTCGTAAACCGCGAATTGGACGACCTGCGGGCGCTGCTCTTGAGCGCGCCCGGGGTGCTCCGACAGGGCGGGCGGCTGGTGATCCTCAGCTTCCACTCGCTGGAAGACCGGATCGTGAAGGACGCGTTCCGGGACGGCGCGCAAGGCGGCTGCTACCGGTTGCTGACGAAAAAGCCGGTGATCGCGAGTGGGGAAGAGGTCGAGCAGAATCCGCGGTCGCGCAGCGCGAAGCTGCGGGCGGTGGAAAAAGTTGTGGGAAATGTGCAAAAGATCGCACCACGACATAATTAGCGGAAGAAGTTGTGAGAGATGTAAAAAAAATTCCGGGGCGGCATCGCCTCTCTGACTAGGGCGAATGAGTAGTTCCACAAAACAAAATCCTTCCTTTCGATGCCGTCCCGGGAAGGATTCTAGAAGTCGGCGGACTCGGAGGTGCAGGATGTTTACCGGCACGGTGATCAACGAATTGATGGACATGGTGGCGCGGGCGGAAGACCATGCGCAGGATCTGCGCAGGGCAGTCGAACTGGAGCGCGAAGACCAGCTACTGGCGTCGCACTTCGCCTATCACCCGGCGGATTCGCAACCGATGATGAACGGGGTGGCGTAATGGCAGCCGGGGCCACAACACGTCCGCAGGTGTGGGCCAGCCGCCGCAGTTGGAACGGCACGCCCGAGGTCTACTTCACCAAGGCCATCGACAACTCGCGCCTGGTGCGCGTCGCCGATACCAAGCGCAGCCGCGAAATGACGCAGTTCGCCTGCGCGCTGGCGCTCCTGTTCCTGCTGGTCATGATCTATGCCTGGCAGCATTTCAGCGCCATCGAGTACGGCTACCGCATCGAGGCGATGAAATCGCAGCGCGAGAGCATGGTAGAAACCAACCGCGCGCTGCGCCTGGAGGAAGCGTCCTTACGGGACCCGCAGCGCATTGACATGCTGGCGCGGGAGATGGGCCTGCAGACCCCGAAGGCCGGACAAGTGGTCCGCATCGACCCCAGCGCCAAGGAACCCGGAGTGCCGGTGATGGCGCGCGCCGACGTGGCCGTGATTTCGATACCGTAATTCCGATTCTTGCTTTGAGCCCTCGATCATTGTCAGGTGAAGACCGTGGCGGGAAATAGCCTGCTGAAGGACCCGAAGTGGCGGCTGTACCTGCTCGGGGGCTTCCTGTTTTTGTGGTGTGGATTCATCGGCCTCCGCCTGGTTCAACTGCAAATTTTCCGCTACGGCGACTGGCTGCAACGCGCGCAACGGCAGCAGCAGCGCACGATTCCGGTGGCGCCCCGCCGCGGCATCATTTACGACCGCAACGGCCACGAACTGGCCATGTCCATTTCGGTGGACTCGGTGTTTGCCGTTCCCAGCGAAATTCCCGACCCGGAGAACACCGCCAACCTGCTGGCGCGCGTCCTGCACAGCGACCCGCGGGAGATGGTGGCGCGGCTCAAGGCATCGCGCTCCTTCGCCTGGATCGCGCGCAAGGTGAGCGCGGAAGCCGGCCAGCGGATCCGCGCCATGAACCTGCGCGGCATCTACTTTCAGAAGGAGCCGAAGCGTTTCTATCCCAAGCGCGAACTGGCCGCGCAGACCATCGGCTACGTCGGACTGGACGACGAGGGCCTGGGCGGCATTGAACACGGGTTCGAGGCGCGCCTGCACGGCACGCCCGGCAAGATGCTGATCACCATGGACGCGCGCCGCAAATGGTTCGGCCGCGTCGAGCGCCAGCCCGACCCCGGCGACAACGTTGTCCTCACCATCGACGAAAAAATCCAGTACATCGTCGAGAAGGAACTCGAGCAGGCCATGCACGACACCCGCTCCGAAGCGGGCACGGTGGTGGTGCAGAACCCGCGCACCGGCGAGATCCTGGCGCTCGCCAACCGCCCCACCTTCAATCCCAACCTCTACAAGGACGCGCCGCTCGCGGCGCTGAAAAACCGGGCGGTCAGCGACATCTACGAACCCGGCTCGGTGTTCAAGGTCGTCACCTATTCTTCCGCCGTGGAAGAGAAACTGGTGCAGCCCGAGGACCCCATTGATTGCCAGGGCGGCGTGATCAACGTCGGCGGCATTCGCATCCACGACCTGCACAAGATGGGCGTGGTGCCGATCAAGGACGCGCTGGCGCACTCCAGCGACGTGGCCGCGGTCAAGGTCGGCATGCGCGTCGGCGATCAGCGCCTGTACAACTACATCCGGGGTTTCGGCTTCGGACAGCAGACCGGCATCGAACTGCCCGGCGAAACCAAAGGCATGGCCAAGCCGGTGAACCGCTGGTCGAAGGTATCCATCGGCGCCATGTCGATAGGCCAGGAAATCGGCGTGACCGCTTTGCATCTGGCGTCGATGGTGTCGGCGGTCGCTAATGACGGCGTGTACACGCCGCCGCGCATCGTCGCCGGCGTGCTGCCGCCGCGCAAGACTCCGCAGACCGTCACCTTCCAGCGCCCGCAGCAGCACCGCGTCATTTCCACCCTGACCGCGTCGCAGATGAAGAAGATGCTGGAAGGCGTGGTCCTGTTCGGCACCGGGCGGCGGGCCATCCTCGACGGCTACACTTCCGCCGGCAAGACCGGAACCGCGCAAAAGATTGACCCCAGCACCGGCACGTATTCGCACAGCAAGTACGTGGCGACATTTGCCGGGTTCGCGCCGGTGAACAATCCCGTACTGACCATCGTGGTCAGCCTGGATTCCGCAATCGGACTGCACCAGGGCGGGCAGATTTCGGCGCCGGTGTTCACCCGCATCGCGCAGCAGGTGCTGGCTTACATGAATGTGCCGCACGATGCCGAAATCAAGAATGCCAAGCGCCTGCAATTGCGCGCGGCGGTGAAGGACGAAGAATTGAATGAAGGCTCGCCCGATCGCCTGGGCGGCGGTCTTGAAGTGGCGGAGAATGCCGCGCCCGAGCCGCAGCAGCCGAAGTCTGCTCCGGTGATCGCGGCCGCGCCTGCGCCGAAAGTCATGCCGGCGGCGCTAACCTCGAAGACTCCGGCGCCGCAACCGGCGGCGGTCGCTCCGCGGCCGCAGCCCGCCACCGAAGAGCGCCCCGGCGGCGGGACCGTGATCGTCGACGTAGGCGGCGGCGTCAACGTGCCATCGTTTGCCGGAAAAACGCTGCGCTCCGCCATCGAGGCGGCGCAGGACGCGGGACTGGAGATCGAAGCTGTGGGCAGCGGCGTCGCCCGCGAGCAATCCCCGGCGGCAGGGACGCGCGTGCCCAGCGGAACCAGAATTTCGGTCCGCTTCAGCCGGTAAATCCCAGCCACCGATTTCCACGGATTCTTACGGATCAATCAAGGAAATCCGTGTTCATCCGTGTGAATCCGTGGCCAATGTTTTTCCTCTGTGTCCTCTGTGGTTAAATGGCGGCAATGAAGTTCCAACAACTGCTCGACGGCGCGGAGTTCCTCTTCCAGCGCGGCAATCCTGAGATCGCCGGGCTCGACTTTGACTCCCGTCGCGTGCAGCCCGGGTGGTGCTTCGTCGCCATGAAGGGCGAAACCACCGACGGCAATCGCTACATTGAGGCCGCTCTTGCCGCCGGCGCGGTAGCGGTGGTCAGCGATGATCCGAAAATTGCGCCCAAGGGTGACGTCGCCTGGGCGCAGGTGCCGCACGGACGCCGCGCGCTCGCCCGCCTGAGCGCAAATTTCTACAAGCGTCCCGCCGAAAAGCTGGCCGGCAGCGGCATCACCGGTACCAACGGCAAGACCACAACCTCATTCTTGCTGGAATCGATTCTGCAGGCGGCAGGGCGGAAAACCGCGCTCATCGGCACCGTCGAATACCACGTGGCGGGCAATGTTCTGTCCGCGCCGCACACCACGCCCGAGCCGCTGGAAATCAATCAAATGCTGGCCGAGGCGCTGCGCAACGGCGCAACCGAATCGGTGATGGAGGTTTCCTCCCACGCCCTGGCGCAGCAGCGCGTTTTCGGTATTCCCTACGATGTCGCGATTTTTACCAACCTCACGCGCGACCATCTCGATTACCACAAGGACTTCGACTCCTACTTCACCGCCAAACGCATGCTGTTCGAGGGCATCGGCACCGATCCGCCGCGCGTCGCCGTCGTCAACATCGAAGACGAATACGGAAGGAAGCTGGCGAAGTTCAGCAAGCCGCGCTCGCAGGTGCTGACCTACGCAGTCGCGCAAGGCGATTTCCACGCAGACAAAGTTGACGTCGGCATGAACGGTACGCGCTTCGACCTGGTGACACCCACGGGCACGGTTCCGCTCTGGTCGCCGCTGATCGGGCGCGTCAACGTCTACAACATCCTTGCCGCGTCCGCTGCGGCGTTCGCGCGTAACTGCCCGCCGGAAGCCATTTCCCGCGGTGTTGAGCGGCTGGCGCGCGTGCCCGGGCGCTTCGAGCGCGTGGACGCCGGCCAGCCCTTCACCGTCGTGGTGGATTACGCCCACACCGACGACGCGTTGCGCAATCTCACCGCGCTCGCCCGCGAATTCGTTTCCCACGGCGGCGGCAAGGTGATCACCATCTTCGGCTGCGGCGGCGATCGCGATCGCGCCAAGCGCCCGCTGATGGGAGAAGCCGCCGGGCGCGGCAGCGAATACGTCATCCTCACTTCCGACAATCCGCGCAGCGAGGACCCGATGGCGATCATCAACCACGCTCTGCCCGGATTGGAGCGCAGCAAGACGCCATTCACCGTCGAGCCCGAGCGCGCCAAGGCGATTGCGCTCGCGGTCGGCAAAGCCGGTCCGGGCGATATCGTCCTCATCGCCGGCAAGGGGCACGAAAAAATGCAGATCACCCGCGAAGGCGCACATCCTTTCGACGATGTCGAAGTGGCGCGCGCGGCGTTGCACGCTGCCGGCTACCACCAGAAAGAATCCGCGCCGGTGGGAGGAACGCGATGAGATTGCCACTGGCACGCATTGCCGAGATCACCGGTGGGATGGCAGGCGAAGTTCATGGCGACGCCGTCGCCACCGGCTACTCCATTGACTCGCGCACGCTGCAGCCCGGCGATCTGTTTTTTGCCATTCGCGGCGAACATTTCGATGGTCACGATTTCGTTAACGCGGCTCTGGATCGGGGCGCAATCGCGGCCGTGGTGCGCGTCAGCCAGGCGGCGCGTTTCGGCGACCAGCCCCGCATCATCGCCGTCCCCGACACGCTCGATGCGCTGCAAACCCTGGGCCGCGCCGTACGCCGGATGTGGAACAAGACGGTGATCGCGATCACCGGGTCGGCGGGCAAGACCACCACCAAGGAATCGGTTGCGCGCCTGCTGTCGGCAAAATACCGCGTGTTGAGATCCGAGGGCAACCTCAACAACCACTACGGACTGCCGCTGCAATTGCTGCGGCTGGAGCCGGAACATCAGCTCGCGGTAGTTGAACTCGGCATGAACCACGCCGGTGAAATCCGCGCGCTGGCCGCGCTTTGCGAGCCCAATGTCGGCGTCGTCACCTGCGTTGCCCCGGTGCATCTTGGCTTCTTCAATTCCGTCGCCGACATCGCCCGCGCCAAGTACGAGCTCATCCAGTCGCTCTCCGCCACCGGCACCGCGGTGCTGAACGCGGATGACGAATACGTCTCGCAGTTCGGCCGCGATTTTTGCGGACGCGTCATCACCTTCGGCATCCATCATCCCGCCGACGTCCGCGCCGAAGCGATCCGCGAAATGGGGCCGGACGGCTCCGAGTTCGATGTGGTTGCCGGCGCGGTGCGGGCGCATGCCCGCTTACCGCTCATCGGCCGCCACAACATCTACAACACGCTCGGCGCGATTGCAGTGGCGCTGTTCGGCGGGATCAGCCTGGAGGAAGCAACATCGGGAGTCGCGCTGCTCACGCCATCCGACAAACGTGGCCAGGTCCTGACCGTTGGCGGCGCCACCGTCATCAACGACACCTACAATTCCAACCCGCGCGCGCTCGATTATGTGGTGGACGCGCTGGCCGGCATGGCTGTCCGCGATGGCAGCCGCCGCATCGTGGTGGCCGGCGAAATGCTCGAACTCGGCTCCGCTACCGACGATCTCCACCGCCGCTCCGGCGCCCACATGGCCGACAAAAAGATTGATGTCGTGGTTGGCGTCCGCGGCGCCGCCCGCAAAATCGTGGACGCCGCGGCCGAAGCCGGCGTACGCGCCGAATTTGTCGATTCGCCGGAACTGGCGGGCGAGTGGCTGGCGCGCGAGGTCCGCCCCGGCGACATCGTCCTGCTCAAGGCTTCCCGAGGCGTGAAACTGGAAAAGGCACTGGAAACCTGGACCGCGAAGCGTGCTGCCGGCGCTTAGTTTGTGGTGCGCAGTCTCCACCTGGGTACTAGCCGCCAGCCCCTAGCCCCTACAAACAATTCGCTCCGCTGCTGTATTCTTAGCCCAGCATCACCACGGTGGAAGGGAGAGCTGTTTGCTCTACTGGCTTCTTTATCAGGTACTGTTCCGCTATTTTTCCCCGTTCCGCATTTTTCGGTACCTGACCTTCCGCACCGCGTTTGCCAGTCTGACGGCGCTGTTCATGGGCCTGATCGTCGGTCCCGCCATCGTTCGCAAGCTGCGCGAATTCCAGATCTCGCAATACATTCGCGAAGAAGGCCCCAAGTCGCACCGCAAGAAAGCGGGCACGCCGACCATGGGCGGGCTGCTGATCGCTATCGCCATCATCGTTCCCACGCTCCTGTGGGCCGACCTGACCAACAAGTACGTCTGGCTCGCCGTCATGGCCACGGTGGCCTTCGGCGCGATCGGTTTTGCCGACGACTACCTCAAGGTCGTGAACCAGCGAAATCTCGGCCTCACCGGGAAAACCAAGCTGATGCTGCAGGTGCTGGTCAGCGTCATCGTCGCCGTCTCGCTCATCCTCTTGCAGGCGAAGGGGCAGTACTCGACGCACCTGATGGTGCCGTTTTTCAAGAACGTCCGTCCCGACCTGGTGATCTCCGCTTTGCTCGCCAAACCGCATCTCTGGCCGATCGCATTTCTCCCGTTTATCGCCTTCGTGGTGCTGGTGATCGTCGGCTCCAGCAACGCCGTGAACCTTACCGACGGCCTCGACGGCCTGGCCATCGGCTGCACCGTGATTGCCGCCGGCGCGCTCACGGTTCTTACCTACGTCAGCGGCCACGCCACGTTTTCCGACTACCTCGAACTGCAGCGCATGCCGCAGGTTGGCGAGCTGACCATCTTTTGCGGCGCCATGGTCGGCTCCGCCATCGGCTTTCTCTGGTATAACGCCCATCCCGCCGAGGTCTTCATGGGCGATGTCGGCTCGCTCGCGCTCGGCGGCGCCATCGGCACGGTCGCGGTCATCATCAAGCAGGAACTGCTGCTGCCGTTCATCGGCGGCGTTTTCGTGATTGAAGCGGTGTCGGTAATTTTGCAGGTGGGCTCGTACAAGCTGCGCAAAAAACGCATCTTCAAGATGGCGCCGCTGCACCATCATTTCGAGTTGCTGGGATGGTCGGAGTCGAAAATCATCGTCCGCTTCTGGATTGCCTCGCTCGTCTTCGCTCTGTTCGCCCTCACCACCTTGAAATTGCGCTAGCTGCGTGTGCGACAATCAGGGGTTCCATCTAGGGTTGCGGACCCGCAACTCGGGACTCTCAATTCGTTCAGGCAGGGAGGAGCACGACCTAAAAGTCGTGCTGGGGGAGTAAGGGCCCGATGGGCACGACCGCAGTCGTGCAGTTTGACCGGATTACGCAGGACTGGACACGATACATCCGTGCTGATATTGGGAGAAACGCATAGCAATCAGATTCCCCCCAGGACGCCCGGGTTGCATGAAAACTTTTGAGCCATGGCAGAACTTTTTGACGTAAAAGGCAAGCGGGTGCTGGTGGTCGGGCTGGGCAAGTCCGGCGTCGCTTCCGCCCAGTTCCTGCAGCAGCGCGGCGCCCGCGTCACCGCCTCCGACGCCAAGGCCGAGGACGACCTGCGCGCCGACATCCGCACCCTCCTCGATCTCGGTGTCACCGTCGAAACCGGCGGCCACGGCGAGCGTACATTCCGTCAGCAGGACCTCATCGTGGTCAGCCCGGGCGTGCCCACCAGCGTTCCACAACTGGCGCAGGCGCGCGCCATGGGCATTCCCGTCATCGGCGAAATCGAGCTGGCCTCACGTTTTCTGCAGGGCCACATCGTCGCCATCACCGGATCCAATGGCAAGACCACCACCACCGCGCTGGCCGGCGACGTCATCGCCTGGGGCGGCTACGAGTCGCAGGTCGGTGGCAACATCGGGACGGCCGCCATTTCGCTGGTCGCCGGCGCCACCGACGACACCTACAACGTCCTCGAAGTCTCCAGCTTCCAGTTGGAGACCATCCAGACTTTTCATCCGGAAATCGCGGTTGTGCTCAACGTCACCCCGGACCACCTCGACCGCCACGGCAGCTTCGACCAGTACCTTGCCGCCAAGAAACGCGTTTTCGAAAACCAGACTTCCTCCGATTACGCCATCCTCAACGCCGACGACAAACAAGCAGCGCGTATGGCAGACGGCCTCACGGTCCAGGTCCGCTGGTTCAGCCGCAAGCAAGAGGTCGAGCACGGCGCCTTCGTGCGCGACGGCCGCATCTTCCACCGCGACGACTCCGGCGAGCACGAGATCATGCCTGCCAGCGAGATTCCGCTCCAGGGCGCGCACAACCTGGAAAACGTACTGGCGG
>DASWAR010000029.1:0-6525 GCA_036391015.1 Terriglobales bacterium | reverse complement strand
GGATGATCCGCCTTCCCTGCAACACATCGCGCAGAAGGCAACGCGCGAGTGGATCTACGCCTGGATCAAGAACCCGCAGGCGTATTCCTCTACCGCAACCATGCCGAACTTCAGCCTGAGCGACGACGACGCGCGCGATGTCACGGCATTCCTGACGGCGCAGAGCACGCCCATCGTGCTGCCCGGCGCTGAAAAATCCGCAGCGCCAGCAGGCGCCCCGGCCGAGGCCACCGCCGGCGCCTCGCTGTACGGTGAATCTTTCTGCGCCTCCTGCCACGCGGTGCAGAATGCCGCCGGCAGAATGGTGGGTGGCGACCTCGGCCCTGAGCTGACCAGGATCGGCACCAAGGCGAAGCCGGAGTGGCTGGAAGCGTGGCTGCGCAATCCCGGCGCCTACGATCCCAACACCAAGATGCCGCACTATCGCTTCGGCGAGCAGCAAATCAGAACGCTCGCCGGATTTTTGGAAGCGAAGACGGATTCGGACCTCCTCGCCAACGTACATCTGCCCGATGCCACGCCGCAGCAGATCGCACACGGCAAGCAACTGGTGAATGAATACGGCTGCGCGTCCTGCCACGAGATCAACGGCGTGCGTAAGCCCGAAAACTTCGCGCCCGACCTCAGCCACGTGGGCAGCCGTTCGCTGGCGCAACTTGTGTTCGCCGTAGGCGTCTCCCACACGCTGCCCGACTACATCGCCGCCAAGGTGCGCAACCCGCGTGCCTTCGGACCGAGCCTGAAAATGCCGCAGTTCACTCTCGCGCAGCCGCAGGTGGATGCCATGACCACCGCGCTGCTGGCGCTCACCGACCGCGCGCAGTCGCAGGCGGCGCCAATGCGCATCGCCTCGCATCAGCCATCGCATTACGAGCCTGCCGGACACGCAGGCCGGCTCGTGAGCGACCTGCGCTGCTTCAGTTGTCATGCCATCAACGGCCGCGGCGGCGACATGGCGCCCGACCTCACATGGGAGGGCAGCTCGGTGCAGGCGAAATGGTTGGCTGATTTCCTGAAGAACCCGAACACGCTGCGTCCGGCGCTCATCCGCCGCATGCCAAAGTTCAACCTCACGGAGGCGGAAATCAAAGAGCTCACCGACTACATGATGACCGTGTATCAGACGCCGGCGTTCGAGCGCGACTCCGTGCCTGCCACGTATCCGCCGGCGACGGTGGACCAGGGGCGCCAGCTTTTCTACTCCAAGTATCCGTGCTCCTCATGCCACATCGTGGATCCGGCAAAAGACAAGGGTTACATCGGACCGACGTTGACCCATGTCGGCTCGCGACTGACGCCCGCCTGGATTTACCATTGGCTCAAGAATCCACAGGAGCTGCGTCCCGGCGCCATCGAACCCAACCAGCACATGAGCGACGAGGACACGCGCGCGCTGACCGCCTATCTCATGTCGCTCAAGGGGCAGGCGGCGAAAACGAAAGTGGCCGGCGCACCGCATGCGCGACCGGAGGCGGGACGATGAAGCGGATTGCGATGGTCGCGCTCTGGTTCGTCATCCTGATCGGCTGCAGCCGCCAGCCGGTGAAGCCTGCCGCGCCTTCTGCCACTGCCTACGGCGCCGCGATCGCCGAGACCAGCGGGGGAAAACAGATTGCTCCAGCGGGCACCGCCCTCGATCAGCCGGTGGTCGTCCAGGTCAACGACGCTCAGGGCAACGGCGTTACCGGCGCGTACGTCGAGGTGCACGCTCCCTCGGGCGTGATGCTCGATCCTGCCGCCGGTCTTACTGATTCCAGCGGCCAGTTCACGACCAAGGTCACGCTCGGTGGCGTCGCCGGCCGGTACCAGTTGACCGCGATCACGCGCGACAAGGGCGGTAAGAACTACGAGCTCAAGCTCGAGGAAATTGCGCTCGACTACCAGCAGGTGCTGGGCCGGCAAATCAACCAGCAATACTGTTCGCGCTGCCACGATCCCGAGTCCACGCCGGAGCGCGTCTCCAACATGGACAACCTCGCCACCAAGCCGCACGCGTTCACCGACGGCGAGACGCTGAACAAGATCAGCGATGCCGACCTCACGGCCATCATCAGCCATGGTGGCGCGGCGCTGAACAAGTCGGCCGAGATGCCGCCCTACGGCTACACGCTGTCCAAAACTGATATCCAGGCGCTGCTTTCCTATATTCGTGCGGTCGCTGATCCGCCGTATCCGACGAAAGGGGTCGTTTATGCGAAGAATTAGCCTGGCCCTCATCCTGTGGATGTTTGCCGGCTCCCTCGCCGTGTCCGCGCAGGTGCTCAGCCCGGGCGAGATTGGCGACGACCAGCATCGCGCGCTGCAGGAAAAATATTTCGAACAGCTCAAGCAGTTCGGCGAGGAGGCGCGCGCCCACAAATTTCCGTACGCGTTCTACTTCAGCCGCGTGCTCGACATCGAGCAGCCGCAGCAGGCCACGGTGGACCAGCGTTCCATCCGCTTCGACACTTTCAACCGGCAAGTGGTACTGGAGATCACCGGCAACTACTACGCGTCCTATTCTTCGCTGCTGATGGATTACAACCACCGGGTACGGCAGGATTTTAACGACGTCGTTCTACCGCTGTTGAAGATGGCCGCGCCGCGACTCGCCAAGGCACAAGAATTCCAGGCATACGCGTTCGAGATTTCGCATCACGTGCGGCACAAGGTGATCGGAGTTGAGTCCGAGACGGTGGAAAACGTGGTCTTCGTCTTCCCTCGCGCCGCAGTTGAGCGGCTGGTCAATGCCACCACCGCCGAGCAGCAGCAAGCCGCCGTGCTGGATAGCCAGATTCTGGTGGATGGCGAGCGCTTCTCCATGTGGCTGACCGGCGATCCGCCGCCAGGCTCCGAACGCCCACGCAGAATTGAGAAGCCGCAGAACAAGGAAATCGCCGCCCTGCAACCGAAGCTCGGCGCCGCCGATCCGGTCGAGCCGACGGTCAGCTCCAGGCTGCTCGGCTACAAGGAGCCTGCGCCGCGCATCGTGAACGATAAGACGCTCGGCTCATTGCAGGTGGAGCACGATGCGACCATAACGCGCCTGGTTCGCGATCTGGATCCCCAGGCGCACTTCGTCTCCTACGCCCCGCCCAGCTTTATCGCGTTCCACAACGGCGCTTACCTCCAGTTGGCCGTCAACACGCCGCTTGACGCCGCGGTCGCGGGCAGTTCGCGCTACAAGCTCGCTGCCCTGGCATTCGACGAGCACATCGCGCATCTGGTCCGCCCGGTGCTGGCTTACTTTGCCAAGGACCCGGATTTTGACGGCATTGATTTCGGCACGTCAGTCAAGCTCTCGACTTCTGCGAGTCCGCTGGCGGTGGAATTCATTTTTCCATTGAAGGCGCTGCGCTGCTACGCCAATTACGACTGCACCGGGCAACAGTTGGTCAATGCCGGCATCGTTCTGATGAACGGCGATCGGGTGACGCTGGAGCTTCAAGCGGCAGAAAAATAGCAGCGGGATTGCAGGATAGACCAGCCAACACGAACACAGGATTACTTGCGGGAAACCACCGCGCAGCAAAGGCAAAGGGTCGCGGTCATTCAGCAGTCGGCCAGGACTCAGTAAGAGAGCAAGTCGACATGAAAATGCGGACAGTTCACGGACAGTTGCGAAGTGGGGCGGAATCGAAGCGGAGCGAAGCTCTAGAAAAGAAATGGCTCCTCAGGTAGGACTCGAATCTACAACCATGAAAATGGCGAGACTGTGCACGAAAATTCAACGACTTACGAACGCTCGCCATCTTCATGCTACGTGGTGCGCCGAAAGCGCATGTCGCCTGTCGCGAAATCCGGTTTCGTTAAGTAATCCGCCGCCGGAAATAAGTTGGCCGAAACGCCTGATTGGATAACGAAGTCGGCCCTCGGCCTAGTCGATGAACTTAGCAGTTCATCTTCGGCGGGGGACCTGGCGCTGGTCGTTTACGTAATAGCTGTTGCTCTGGTATCCGGAAGGGTACGGATAAGTGTTACGCGAGTCGCCGTAGTATCCACCGTTTCCAGAGTACGGATAGGCGTTGCCGTAATAGCCGCCGTTGTCGCCGTAGTTGCTACCATCGCCGTACGGGTAGTCGCTGTTGTAGTTCTGGTTTTGACGCCGGCGCCTGTCAATGGCATATCCGGCAGAGGCGCCGACTGCGGCGCCAACATATGCTCCTGTGCTCCCACCAATCTTGTGTCCGATGTAGGCGCCTGCCGCGGTAGATCCGCCGATGATGGCGATGCTCTTCCACGTGTCGGCGCTCTGAGCCCGCGCGGGTATCACGGACGTAAACGTCGCAACCAGCAGAAGCGCGACCAAGCGGCTACTCTTGATTGCCCTAGTGGAAAGCTTTGTCAGTAATTCAGAGATGCTCGCATGGGTCATGGGCGCGTCCCCCTATCCCGTCAAACACCACTCCCGTCCTGAAGTCGCGCAGCTGCGGCAATTACCCGCTACTCACACTATTACGTTAAACGGCGTTCTATACGCTGACTCTCCGGTGCGTTGGGTTGGAAGTTGCCGAAGGGGGCCTTCGATCCCATTGCAAACGAAGTTATGAACAAATATCGCCGCACGGGCGCTTGGGGCAAGAAACCAAAGAGCCGCACTAAGCACTAGGCGGATCGTGGCGGTCGGGTGGGCTTTTTTGTCCTCGTCGAGAAGAACACGGACATTTCGCGGACAATTCAAAGGGGCACCGCATATCGGGTGCCCCTAAGTCATTCAAGAAATGGCTCCTCAGGTAGGACTCGAACCTACAACCCTCCGGTTAACAGCCGGATGCTCTACCATTGAGCTACTGAGGAGTGTGGCGAAACCGAATTTTCCTCTTACGTTTATATCGCAAATTCTCACCCGCGGTCAAAGTGTGCTCCATGTCATTGACCCGGATTTGGACACATGTTATACATTCGTCTCTTGTGCTCCGCGTAACTGGCGGGCACAGGTAATCCCCGCGGTCCCATCGCGGCCGGCATCAGGCGAAATGGGGCCAAGAGCGCGGCCAAACGCATAGCTCCCGCCTTGACGTGGAAGCGCGCATCCGGGGTGGCATCGGCACCATGCTCTCCCTTCGCCGCTGGCCTGGACGGAGAGAAAGCGAGGATGCGGCCCGATTCGTCGTCCTATTCATTTGAATACCGTTTGGAGGACTTTTATGCGTACCAGGCTCCTGTTTGGCCGAGCCCTGTCCAGCACCGGACGTTTGCGTCGTCCGGCCCTGATTCTCGCGATCTCAGTTGCACTTCTAACCCTGCTCTCCACCGCGAGCTTTGCCCAGCAAGCGGCGCCCGCATCGCAGGAGATGGGCGGCGAGGCCAGCCTCAAGCTGCCCGATCTGTCCACCGTCACGTTCCTGGGCCTGAACGGCCACAGCCTGCTGTTGATCGGCATCCTGTTCTGCATTTTCGGGCTGCTGTTTGCGCTGGTGCAGTATATGCAGCTCAAGAAACTGCCGGTGCACCACTCGATGCGGGAGGTCTCAGAGCTTATCTGGAAGACGTGCCAGACCTACCTGGTGACGCAGGGCAAGTTCCTGGCCATCCTGTGGGCGTTCATCGCGGTGGTGATCATCCTGTATTTCGGCGTCCTGCTGAAAGCCGAGTACAGCATCGGCAAGGTGCTGATCATCATGGGCTTCAGCGTGGTGGGAATCCTGGGCAGCTATGCCGTGGCCTGGTTCGGAATGCGCGTGAACACCTTTGCCAACGGGCGGATGGCGTTTGCCGCCCTCCAGGGTAAGCCGCTTCCTGGTCATACCATCCCGACACGCTCCGGCATGAGCGTTGGCATGATGCTGATCAGCGTGGAGTTGCTGATCATGCTCTTCATTCTGCTGTTTGTGCCCGGCGATTATGCCGGCCCGTGCTTCATCGGCTTCGCCATCGGCGAATCGCTGGGCGCGGCGGCGCTGCGTATTGCCGGCGGCATCTTCACCAAGACGGCCGACATCGGCAGCGACCTGATGAAGATCGTCTTCAAGATCAAGGAAGACGACGCGCGCAACCCGGGCGTCATCGCCGACTGCACCGGCGACAACGCGGGTGACTCGGTCGGACCCACCGCCGACGGTTTCGAGACCTACGGCGTCACCGGCGTGGCGCTCATCACCTTCATCCTCCTCGCCGTCAAGGACCCCAACGTCCAGATCCAGCTGCTGGTCTGGATCTTCGCCATGCGCGTGCTGATGGTCATCACCTCGGCCGTGTCGTACTTCATCAACGAGGCCTTCGCCAAGGGCCGCTACGGCAACGCCGACAAGATGAACTTCGAGGCGCCGCTCACCTCGCTGGTCTGGCTGACATCGCTGATCTCGATCGGTCTCACCTACCTGATGTCCAAGGTGCTGATCCCGAGCGTCAGCGGCGATACGACGATGTGGTGGAAGCTGTCGACGATCATCACGTGCGGCACGCTGGCCGGCGCGGTCATCCCCGAGCTGGTGAAGGTCTTCACGTCGACGGAATCGCGTCACGTCCGGGAAATCGTGACCGCTTCTCGCGAAGGTGGTGCGTCGCTCAACATCCTCGCCGGTTTCATCGCCGGAAACTTCAGCG
>DASWAR010000028.1:0-24234 GCA_036391015.1 Terriglobales bacterium | reverse complement strand
GCTGGATCGCCGACGAGGTTTCGGGCGCGCGCGCGTCCGTGCTGGGCCGCAACGCCCAGCACCTGGCCCGCGCGCTTCGCGTTCGCGTCGGGCAGGAGTTCGAAGTCTCCATCGGCGATGCGGTGCGCCTGGGCCGCGTGGTCCACGTCGCCGACGACCGGGTGGAGTTCGAACTTGGCGAGTCCGTGCCGCAGAAGGAACCGGCGCACATCACGCTGCTGCTGGCGATTTTCAAGTTCGATCGCATGGAATGGGCAATCGAAAAAGCGACCGAGCTCGGCGTCGCCGCCATCGTGCCGGTGATCGCGCGCCGCACTGACTCGCACCTGGCAATGGCGGCGGGGAAGCGGGTGGAACGCTGGCGGCGCATCGCGCATGAGGCGGCACAGCAGTCGCGGCGCGTGTCGCCGCCCGAAATCGCCGCGCCGCAGCTGCTGAAATCCGCCCTGGCAGTGCCGTCGGAGCTGAAGATCCTGCTCTCCGAAAGCGAGCGCGGCCACACCCTGAAACAAGCGATTGGCGGCAACTGGAAACTGGAATTTGGCAGGTCCATCATCCTCGGCATCGGCCCCGAGGGTGGCTGGACGGCCGACGAACTCTCCGCTTTCGATGCCGAGGGCTGGATACCGGCCTCGCTCGGCAACACCATCCTGCGGGTGGAGACGGCGGCGATTGCCGCGCTCGCCATCGCCATCTCCGAGGTGCAGGAAAAATAGCAGGCGTTTTCCCGAGAAAGCGGCGCGTGCCATGGCATTCACTCTCGAACAGCGGCAGGCGATTGAGCACGTCCACGGACCGATGCTGGTCATCGCCGGCGCGGGCACCGGAAAAACCAAGGTGTTGGTGGAGCGGGTGGCACGCCTGGTGGCAAGCGGCGAAGCCCGTCCGGAAGAAATCCTTGCGGTCACGTACACCGACAAAGCCGCCGCCGAACTGGTGGAGAGACTGGCAGCGCGCGTCGGCGAGGGCTTGCACGCCTGCACCTTTCATTCTTTGTGCTACAGCATTCTGCAGCGGGCGGGGCAGGAATTCCGCCTGCTCGAAGAAAAAGACCTCTGGATTCTGCTGAAGCGCCGCCTCCACGAACTCGGCCTCCAGTACTACATCAAGGCAGCGCACCCGCACGAGTTTCTCAATGCGCTGCTGGGTTTCTTCAGCCGCTGCCAGGACGAAATGGTGGACGCCGCGCGCTTCAGCCGGTACGTGGAAGAGCTGCGTGCCGACAAGCACACGCCGCCGCGGGTGACGAAGTCAAAGAAGTCCGCCGGCGTCACGTCCGCCGAGCACCTGGAGCGCTGCGAGGAGATTGCGCGCGTCTTTGCCCGCGTTGAAGCCATACTGCGCGAACGCAAACTTGGCACCTACGGTGACATGATCACGGGCGCGGTCCGCCTGCTGAGCGCCGACCCAGGCGTGCTTCACAGCGAACGGCAGCGCGCGCGCTTCCTGCTGATTGACGAGTTCCAGGACGCCAACGTGGCGCAGATCAAAGTGGCGCACCTGCTCGCGGGCACGGAGCGCAACGTGTTTGCGGTCGGCGATCCCGACCAGGCGATCTTCCGCTTCCGCGGCGCCTCCAGCGCTGCCTTCCAGGAATTTCAGCGCCGCTTTCCCGGCACCAAGTCGGTCGCGCTCGACGAAAACCAGCGCTCGACCTCCAACATTCTCGCTTGCGCCTTTTCCGTGATCGACGGCAACGCCGCGGTGGACTGCCAGTTGCCGGACGGTACCGAGTATGAGCGCCACGCACTGCGTTCCGCCCGCGAACAGCGCGCGCTGAAGGAAGGGAAGCCGCTCACGCCCGCCAAAGTCGAGATCGTTCTGCATGGCGGGAAGGAGGAGGAGGCCGCCGATATTGCCGCCGAGATCGAACAAATGCGCAGCTCGGGGCAAGGCGGGGACATTGCAATTATCTACCGCATGCATTCCCATCGCGAGGAGATGGCCAGGGCGCTGGCGGAACGCGGCATTCCGTTCGTGGTGAAAGGTCTCGACGTGTTCGGGACCGCCGTCATTCGCGATCTCGTCGCATGCCTTGCCGCGGTAGCGTCGCTGTCGGATTCGGAAGCACTCTTCCGCGTGGCCGCCCTGCCCATGTTCGGCGTGGATGGCGATGCCATGCGTTCGGCGCTCGCCGCCGCGTCCCGTGAAGCATCGTTCGTCGCGCTGCTGCCGAAAATTCCCGGCGGCGGGCGCGTGCTGGCGGCGGTGGAGAAGGCGCGGGGCTACGCCGCGTCGGTGAACTGGGAAGCGGCGCAGGTGTGCGCGTTCGTGGTCCGCGCCTTCGGCTTTAGCGAGTCCGACGACCCGGTGCGCATCTTGCGCGAGTTCGTCGAGAAATGGCATACCAGCCCAATCACCGAATCCGGCTCGCTCGAGGAATTTATCGAATACGTTGATCTGTTCCAGAAGGCCGGGGGCACGCTCGAACTTCCCGTGCCCGCCGCTGAAGGCGCGGTGCAACTGATGACCGTGCACTCCGCCAAGGGCCTGGAATTTGAAACCGTCTTCGTTCTGCGCGCCAACCCCCCGTCGTTCCCCAAGAGCTACAGCGAAGCGGTCTTCGAATTCCCGCAGGCGCTGCGCGAAATGCCGCTGCCGGACGACGGCAAGCAGATTCATGCCGAAGAAGAGCGGCGCCTGTTCTACGTTGCGCTGACGCGCGCGCGCGATTCGCTCCGCGTTTATGCGCGTCCGGGAAAAGGGAAGGACACCACGCCCGCCGGGCTGCTCCGCGGCATCATGAACAGCGCCCTGGCCGCGGACTGCTGGAAGCAGCGCACGGCGCGCCCGTTCACCGCCACCATCGAGGCAGGCGCAGCCCCAACCTCGGGGGTGACGGCCTGGCTCCTGATGAAGCCGCGGCCCGAAATCGCGCAACGAGGTTTGAGCGCCACCTCCATCGACGCCTACGACACCTGCCCGATGAAATACAAGCTGAGGCAGGACTGGCACATTCCCGGCCCAGCCACCGCTTCGATGCTGTACGGCAAGATCGTGCACGACGTGCTACGCGACATTCACCAGGCAATCCTGGCGGGACGCACACGCACCGAGGGCGAGGCGCTGCAGAGCTTCCGCGACATGATGGCCGCCGCCGCTTTCGATGACGACTACCAGCGCACGCTGTTCGAGCAGCAGGGCGCGCGACAGCTCAGCGCCTACCTCACAGCTCTCGCCCGGCAGCCCGCACCGCCCGTCCTGCACGCGGAAAGAAGTTTTCAGATGAAAGTGGACGGCGTCCCGGTTCGCGGGCGCATGGATCGCGTGGACCGGCTCGAGGGCGGTCGGGTGCGCGTCATCGATTTCAAGACCGGCTCGGTGTTCGACCAGGACAAGGCCGACAAGAGCCTGCAACTCTCCATCTATGCCATCGCCGCGCGCGAGACCCTGAATGCCGAACCCGCCGAACTGGTCATCCACAACCTGGAAGACAACTCCGAGATGCGAACCACGCGCGATGAAGCAGCGCTGCTGGAGACGCGCGCCAAGATCGCGGAAGTCGCGGAAGGAATCGCCGCCGAACGGTTCGACCCGAAACCAGGCTTCCAGTGCGGCTGGTGCGAGTATCGCAATCTGTGTCCGGCGACCGAGCAGAAGTTGTACGGGATTGCGGGCGCGGCGGGAGCGAGTTAAGAAATCATCCCCAAAAAACTTAGGGGACGCTTCTCGCGTCCCCCTTGCTTTTAACGTGAAGGCTTAGTGCTTCTTCGTTTTCTTTGCAGCCTTCTTGCCACCCTTTTTCGTTGCCATGGTTCTATTCTCCCTTCCATTGTTCATGGTTCGCAACGATGTTCCGTTGCAATTGCTTGAATGTATAGAGTCATTCAAAATCGAAGTCAAGCAAAAAATCCACGGAACCAGAGAACACACGCACGCTCGCGGAGAAATTTCGCGTGCCCTCGCAAAAAAATCGCGAGCACACTCACTTCAGTAACCGGAAGGCGATGCCGCTGAAGGAATCCTGCATGGCATGACCGATCATTCCCGGCCGCAGGCTCTTGCGCCATGCCGCCAGCATGCCGAACAGCGCGCCGTACACGGCGATCAGGATGATGCGGCGTCCGCCCTGGTAGGCGTGCGCGATGCCGAACACCACCGCCTGCAGCACGATGGCCGCCGCGGTGCTGCGCGTCGCCGCGCGGAATTGTTGCTGCAGATATCCGCGGAACATGATCTCTTCGCAGAAGCCGGCGGTGGCGCTGAGCGCCAGCCAGAGCGCCAATTCCAACCCACCCTGCGGCAGCAGCGCCCCGAGTTGCTTCCTGGCTTCCGCCACTTGCGAGGGCGACGCCAGGCCAAGGGCGAACGACAGCGCCGCCAGCGTGCCCGCGGCGGCTATCCAGAACGCGAAGGCGATGGCTACATCGATCAGCAAGCTCTCCGGAGACTTCCATCTTCCGCCGACAATTTCCCGCAGCGTGACACCCTTCTTGCGTGCACCCCACAGGACGTATCCCACCAGCAGGTACTCCCATGCCAGCGTGAGCAGATAGACGGTGACGCGCCCGCGATGTGCGATCATCTGCCCTTGCGTTCGGGCCGACAGCGCCGCGAAGCAGACAATCACGACCACGAACAGCGCCGTGTGCCAGGCGGGCGCCACCGGCGCCGGCGATGTCGCTGTGGGCGCCTCAGTCGGCGAAGTTTCCGATGCGAAAGGCGGGTTGGTGGACAATCGTTCCTCCCGGAATTGTTGCGGGCCGGTTCCTGCCGCATCTTATAATGAGGAGTTTGGAATTCACACAGGAGCACTTTTATGCCTAGTGCAGACGATGTGGTAATCATCGCCGGAGTTCGCACTCCGATCGGAAAATTCCAGGGCTCGCTTTCGGACTTATCCGCCCCCAAACTGGGCGCGATCGTGGTACGTGAAGTGGTAAAGCGCGCCAATATCGATCCTGCCTCGGTGAACGAATGCATCATGGGCAACGTCGTCACCGCCGGGCTGGGACAGAACCCGGCGCGGCAGGCGGCGATCTATGGTGGACTGCCGCCCTCGGTCAGCGCCATGACCATCAACAAGGTTTGCGGCTCGGGACTGAAATCAGTGGCGCTCGCGGCGCAGGCCATCCAGACCGGCAACAGCGACATCGTCGTGGCCGGAGGCATGGAGTCCATGACCAACGCGCCCTACCTGCTGCCCAACGCGCGCAAGGGCTTCCGCCTGGGCAACGTCACCATGCTCGACTCCATGATCAACGACGGCCTGTGGGATATCTACAACGACTACCACATGGGCAACACCGGCGAAAACGTGGCCGAGAAATATCACATCTCGCGCGAGGAGCAGGACGAATACGCCACGAACTCGCATCGCAAGGCGATGTCGGCGATCAAGGAGTGCCGCTTCCAGTCGCAGATCGTGCCCGTCGAAGTGCCCGGCAAGAAAAAAGGCGAGACTGTTCTGTTCGAGAAGGACGAAGGCCCGCGCGAGGACACCTCGGTCGAAGCGCTGCGCGCGCTCAAGCCCGCCTTCAAGAAGGATGGCACCGTGACCGCCGGCAACGCGCCCAGCGTCAACGACGGAGCGGCGGCCGTGGTGGTGACCAGCGCGAAAACGGCGGAACGGCTTGGCGCCAAGCCGATGGCGCGCATCGTGGCGCAGGCCACCAGCGGCCTCGATCCCAAGTGGGTGATGATGGCGCCGGTGGACGCCGTCCGCCTGCTTTGGAAAAAGACCGGCTGGGACAAGGACGAGGTTGGTCTGTACGAGATCAACGAAGCGTTCTCGGTCGCTTCCATCGCGGTCACCCGCGAACTCGGCCTGAACCTGGACAAGGTTAACGTGAACGGCGGCGCCGTCGCGCTCGGCCATCCCATTGGGGCCAGCGGCGCGCGCATCCTGGTCACGCTGCTGTATGAGATGATCCGCCGCGACGTGAAGAAGGGAATCGCGGCGCTCTGTCTCGGCGGCGGCAACGCCGTCGGCGTGGCGATCGAGCGATAACACCAGCGCAAGGCGACCACATTGCCGATGAAGAATCCGCCACATCCCGGAGGCGTTGTGTTTCGCCAGTGCATCGAGCCTTTGGGCTTGACCATCACGGACGCCGCCGCCGCCCTTGGAGTGACCCGGACAACCCTGTCAGAACTGGTGAACGGGAAGCGCGGGATTTCTCCCGAAATGGCCGTGAGACTGTCGCAGGTCTTCGGCGGCAGCGCCGAAAGCTGGCTCACCCAGCAGGCGCATTACGAGCTTACGCATGTCCGCGCCGACCGGATCAAGCTGAAGCGGCCGGAACTCGTTTAAAGAACAAAGTCAACCCGGCGGCCGCGATCGAGCCTGGCGGGGGATGACCGGCTTCTGGCCTCGACAAATCAGCCTTGGATTGAATGCCTGGTGAAGGCTTCAGCGCCCGGCGCGTCCCGCGGTCGCAAGCGTTTTCGCATTGGAGGTCTTTACCGCGGGCAGAATGACCGTGAACACCGAGCCCCCACCCGGCGCGGCCTGCGCCTCAATCGAGCCATCGTACTTTTTCAGGATCGCCATGGCCACGCTGAGTCCAAGTCCGGTGCCGCGGCCCGGCCGCTTGGTGGTGAAGAAGGGATCGAAAATTTTCGGCAGCGATTCGGCGCTGATGCCGGGACCGTCGTCCTGGAAGCTGGCCCACACGCGGTCGCCATTTTTTCCCAGGCGCACGCGCAAGGTGCCGCGCGGCCGGATTTCACGGACCGCCTGCTCCGCGTTGATGATCAAGTTCAGGAACACCTGCATGATCTGATGGGGATCTCCGACCACGTTCGGCAGACCCGGATCGCCGATGAAGTCCACCGCGATGTTGTTGACCCGCAGCGAATGCTCGTGCAGTTGCAGCGAGCGCTGCACCATGTCGGTGAGATTGAGCGGCGCCTTGCCGGGCGCGGGCGGGCGGGCGAAGAACAGCAGGTTCTGCACCACCTCGGCGGCGCGCTTGGCCTGCTGCTTCAGCAGTTCGAACTTGCGGCTGGAGGCCTGGTCGGGCGTCGTTCCCTCCAGCAATTCGATCGCGCCCAGGATGGCGGTGAGCGGGTTGTTGAGTTCGTGCGCGAAGCCGTCGATCATCTGCCCCATCGCCGCCAGGCGCTCGGTCTGGATCAACTGCTGCTCCATCTGCTTCACCGTGGTCACATCGCGCACCGACGCCACTACTCCGGCCAGCTTTCCCTGCGCGTCGAACAGCGGGCTGGCGGTGGCGCGCAGCGCGCGCCAGGTGCCATCGCGATGTTGCGCCCCGTACTCGGCGGTCTGGAAGATTTCCTTGCCGGAGATCAGTTCGCGGAACAGGGCTTGCAGCTCCACGGCCGCCACCGGCGTCTGGTCGCTGATCACGCTGCGCCCGATGAACATCTCCGGCTCGTAGCCCAGGATTTCGCGCACCCGCGGGCTGACGAACGTGTACCGTCCTTCCTTATCGAGCGCCAGGATCAGGTCAGGGAAGCTCTCCACCAGCCGGCGTCCAAATTCCTCCTGCTGCTGCAGCCGGTCTTCCACCTTGCGCCGCTCCGTGATGTCGAAGAGCGCGCCCTGCAGCCGCACCAGCTTCCCGCTGTCGTCGCAGATGGCACGCGCCGTGTCGAGGCAGATTACGACGCTGCCGTCCTTGCGTCTAAGCCGCACTTCCTGGCAGCGGATGGCCGCGCTCTGTTGCAGGTTTCTCACCTGTTCGCGGCGTTCCGCCGAATCCACGAACACCTGCGGCACCGCCATTTGCAGCAGATCTTCCTTGCTCTCGTACCCCAGCATGCGCACCAGCGCGATGTTGCAATCCATCAGCCCGCCGTCAGGCGTGGTGAAATACACGCCCTCCTGCAAGGTCTCGAACAACTCGGTAAACCGCGTCTCGCGTTCCCGCGCCGCGGTAATGTCCTTGGCGAGGACCCCGATTCCGACCACCTCGCCGGCGGCGACGATGGGATGCAGCACGGTGTCGAAGTAGCGCACCCCGGCTTCATGCTGAAAGCGCACGCGCAGCACGCCCGACCACTGCCGCTGTTGCAGGAATCGCGCTATCTGTTTTTCCGCCTGCTCGCGCGTCGGCTCGGCGAGGAACTCCTGCAGATTATGCCCGGCAATATCCGCGAACGACTTACCTATCAGATCGGTGAAGGCACGGTTGGTGGTGCGGATGGTCCCTTGCAGCGACACTCCGAGCACCACTTCTTCCATGCTGTCGATCAGTTCGCGGTAATTGCGCTGCGAGTTGCTGACCGCCTCCAGCAGCTTGTTGAGTTGCTGCTCGCTGGGCGGCGTTTTCTCGCGCTCCTGCATGCCCCTGAGCACGCCCTGGAGCTCGGCGATTTCCTTGCGCTTCAGCCCGACATAGATGGCGAACAACACCGCCACCACCACCGTGCCCAGCGGGATGGCTTCCAAGTGACGTGGGATGCCGGCCAGGCTCTGCCAGGAAGTTGCTCCCACACCTACCGCCAGGATGGTCACGAACAGCAGCGCCGTGCGCCACAGCCGGCTCTCCTCTTTCTGTAGCCGCTGCAGCTTTTTCGACGGCTCTTCCACCGGGGATTGCTTGATGTCTTTCGTGCTCGCCATTGGGTCGTATGTGATCGTATGTTGCCGGATTGGCACCCGCAATAGGGGAAACCGATATGTGACCCCCTCGCGCGCAGACTTTGGAACATGTCCCAAATCCGTTTTTGGGCCAAGAAATCCTCTTGCGGGAGCGTTCCGACGCGGGAAATCACCGCTTTTGCGTGCTACCCTTTGCTATACTTCGCCCTTGATTTTGCAAGACTTGGGCCTTCTCTGCGCCTTATGGAATGCTTTACAAGACCCTCAGCGCCGCGGTCTACGGCATAGACGCCAGCATCATCGAGGTTGAGGTTGACGTTTCCGGCATCCGCTGTGACAAAGATAATTTTATGACCGTCGGCCTGCCCGACGCGGCCGTGCGCGAGAGCCGCGAGCGCATCCGCTCCGCCCTGCGCAACTGCGGTTACGACATCCCGCCCACCCACATCACGGTCAACCTCGCCCCCGCCGATATCAAGAAGGAGGGCTCGGGCTACGATCTCCCCATGGCGCTCGGCATCCTGGGCGCCTATGGCGGGCTCTCGCGCAAGGAAGTGCCGGACTATGTTTTTGTCGGCGAACTCTCGCTCGATGGCGGGGTTCGCGGCATCCGCGGCGCGCCGCCCATTGCTATCGCCGCCCGCGCCGGCAAGATCCCCAACCTGATCGTCCCGGTCATCAACGCCAAGGAAGCCGCCGTAGTCAGCGGCGTTAATGTCTACCCGGTGACATCGCTGGTGGAAGTGGTCCACAATGCTGAACGGCGGCAACGGTATTGCCCCCATCCAGGTGGACGCCGACGCGCTGTTGAGCGAAGCCCAGCAGTTCACCGTGGACTTCAAGGACGTTCGCGGCCAGTACACCGCCAAGCGCGCCCTCGAAGTCGCCTGCGCCGGCGGTCACAACATATTGATGATTGGCCCGCCCGGATCCGGCAAGACCATGCTCGCCAAGCGCATGCCGACCATCCTGCCGCCGCTGACCTTTGAAGAAGCGCTGGAGACCACGAAAATTCATAGCGTCGCCGGCGTGCTCGACGCCAAAGCGGGCCTGGTCGGCACACGCCCCTTTCGCGCGCCGCACCACACCATCTCTGACGCCGGCCTGATCGGCGGCGGGGTGGTGCCGCGCCCCGGCGAGGTCTCGCTCGCCCACCACGGTGTTCTGTTCCTGGACGAACTGCCGGAGTTCCCGCGCAACGTGCTGGAGGTGATGCGCCAGCCGCTGGAAGACGGCACCGTCTGCATCGCGCGCGCCTCCATGTCGCTGACCTTTCCGGCGCGCTTCATGCTCGCCGCCGCCATGAACCCCTGCCCCTGCGGATACTTCAACGACCGCAGCCGCGAATGCCACTGCACGCAGCCCATGATCCAGCGCTATGTCGCCAAGATCAGCGGCCCGCTGCTGGACCGCATTGATATCCACATTGACGTTCCGGCGGTGAACTACAAGGAACTGCGCAGCGCCGCCAGCCCGGAAACCTCGGCTCACATCCGCGAGCGCGTTGTGCGCGCCCGCGAGGTCCAATTGCGCCGCTTTGCCGCCGCCCGCCCGCGCACCTTCTGTAACGCGCAGATGCAAACCGGCCAGATCCGCACCCACTGCGAACTCTCCCCCGAGTGCGAGCGCCTGCTGGAGCGCGCCATCAACCAGCAGGGACTCAGCGCACGCGCCCATGACCGAATCCTCAAGGTGGCCCGCACCATCGCCGACCTGGAAGGCGCCGCCCAGCTCGACTCCAAGCACATTGCCGAGGCCATCCAGTACCGCACGCTCGACCGGAACTACTGGGCGTAATCATCCGCCGATCCCCATACCCGGGACGCCTTTTCTTGGGCATAATAGTGACGACGTCACAAGCCCCTGAGACCGGCGTCACAGTCCACTGGTAGGTTGTCCCGGTACCCTGTCCGGGATGTAATTGATGGCAGGAGGCAGCACGGAATGAAAACCGTTTTCGTCGTAGGCGCGGGCCCGGCAGGAATGTTTGCGGCCCAAAAGATCGCCCTTGCCGGCCACCAGGTGGTCATTTTTAACCGTGACATCAAGCTCGGCGGCCTGGCCGAGTACGGAATCTATCTGGTGAAGGACAAGATGAAGAGCGGCCTGCGCAAGCAGTTCGCCAAGGTGCTCGCACTCCCCAACGTCCACTACTTCGGCCACGTGCCGGTCGGAAGCAAGCAGGCGATCACGGTGGACGACCTGCGCGCCTTCCATCCCGACGCGATCGTCTTCTCCGTCGGCGCCCAGGGCACCAAGAAACTCGGTCTCCCCGGCGAGGACGCCAAGGGCGTCTATTCCGCCAAGGACTACGTATACTTCTACAACTCGCTGCCGCCGTTCGCCAGCCAGGATTTCTCCACCGGCAAGAAGATCGCCATCGTGGGCATGGGCAATGTGATGGTGGACATCGCCCGCTGGGTCCTGCTGGACAATCCCAACCGCCAGACCGAGGAACTCACCATCGTCGCCCGTCGCGGTCCGTTCGAGGCCAAGTTCGACGAAAAGGAAATCAAGTACGTCGAGGCCAACCTCCATCGCAACGAGCTCAACGCCGAAATGCAGCGCGTCGCCGAGCGCGTCGCCGCCGTCGGCCAGGACATCACCAAGGTCGACGAAATCTTTACCATGCTCAAGAAGACCGACCTGCCCCAGGTCAAGCCGGTGATGAAGTTCCGCTTCCTGTGCTCGCCCAAGGAGATCGTGAAGGGTCCCGACGGCCGCATCTGCAAGCTGGTGGTCACGGAAAACAACTTGGTCAAGAAGGGCGAGGGCACCGCCGCCAAAGCCACCGACCAGACTGCCGTGCTCGACATCGACACCATGATCTTCGCCATCGGCGACGTGCACGATCCCGACTTCGGCCTGCCCATGGGTCCGGAGGGTTACAGCACCAAGCCGGTGCAGGGCGACGAGCGCTCGCTCTACCAGGTTGCCGATCCGCAGACCGGCGCCGAGATGGAGGGCCACTTCGTTGTCGGTTGGGCCCGCCGCGCCAGTGACGGCCTGGTCGGCATCGCGCGTCATGACGCCGAGGTCGGCGCCACCCACGTCCTGAATTACCTCCAGGGCAAGCCGGAGAAGGGAGCCGCGCCGGTGGCGACGATTGAGAACACGCTCCGCACCCGTGGCGTCAATCTCGTCAACAAAGCCGAACTGGCCCTGCTCGCCAAGGCTGAGGAGAAGGAAGCGACGGCCCGCAATCTCACCTACTACAAGTACTCCGACGACACCAGCATGCTGCGGGCGATCACGCGGGAAAAGAACTCGACTAGCGCCCCCGCCATGGCCGGCGCCGGCGACTGAACCCGTTTTCAACGATCCATAAAAAGGCACGGCAAAACGCCGTGCCTTTTAACATCACCGAACGGGAAGGGCACGGCTTTAGCCGTGCCGCCCCGACGCTCACATATCTGCGGCTTTAGCCGCCGAGGTCAGATTTGAAACCGACGCGCCGCATGTCGCCGCCGGGCACTTACTCTGTCACCACATCGACTCCGTCCGGCCGGGCCATCCTCCAGCGCGACGCCATCGCGGAGCTATTCGTCAACACCCTGTACGATTACCGTTCTCAACATCGCTTTCAACTGCACGCGTTCGTCGTCATGCCGGAACATGTGCACTTGATCATCACCCCCGCCGAAAGCCTCGAGCGCGCTATGCAATTCATTAAGGGCGGATTCTCGTTCAGGTTGGCGCGGCAACTAGGTTCGCAATCGGAAGTATGGGCGCGTGGATTCACGGATCATCGCATTCGCGATGAAAATGACTTCGTGATCCATCGTAATTACGTCCACTTAAATCCCGTTCGTCGGCACCTGGTTGAGCGACCGGAGGAATACCGCTTTTCCTCCGCACACGGTTCTTACGATCTCGATCGCTATACCTCGGCGGCTAAAGCCGCAGAAGGCGGCAGTCCTGATCGGCACGGCTAAAGCCGTGCCTTCCCATCAAGGCCGTGCCCACCCCATTGAAGCCGCGCCCTTCCCGTGTCTCGCACGCGACACTCTAAAACGGTGGCTTTCCCTCGGCGGCTAAAGCCGCAGAACTGACAGGCCGCGAGCGGCACGGCTAAAGCCGTGCCCTTCCCATATCCCTTCCCACACTCTGATCGGAACGGCTAGAGCCGGGTTTTCCGTATCCGGCGCGCGCATAAATATACATATCGCGTCACGATATTGCCCGATTCGGAACGCCGCCACCCCGCGCTGTGACAGGCGTCACTTGCCACCCGCTCGCCTTGGGCCAAGACTACAGGGTTAGGGGGAGGAAGCCATGAAGCGCGTTGTCATCCTGGGCGCAGCCGGCCGCGATTTTCACGATTTCAACACCCTGTTCCGTAACAATCCCGAGTACCAGGTGGTGGCATTTACCGCCACCCAGATCCCCGACATCGCCGGACGCCGCTACCCGGCCGAACTTGCCGGGCCGCTCTATCCCGACGGCATCCCTATCGTGGAGGAAAAGGAACTCGAATGCCTGGTGGCCGATCGCGCCATCGACATCGTGGTTTTTTCCTACAGCGACATCGCGCACGCCGCGCTCATGCACCTGGCATCGCGCGCGCTCGCTGCCGGCGCCGACTTCTGGTTTCCCGGCGGACGCCATACCGAGCTGAAGGCCAACGTTCCGGTCATCTCCGTCTGCGCCGTGCGCACCGGATGCGGCAAGAGTCCGGTGGCGCGCCGCGTGCTCGCCGAATTGCGCAACCTCGGCTGGAACCCGGTTGTGGTGCGCCATCCCATGCCCTACGGCGACCTTGCCCGCCAGGCGGTGCAGCGCTTCGCCACTCTCGACGACCTGCAGCGCCACGAATGTACGATCGAAGAATGTGAGGAATACGAGCCTCACATCGTCAACGGCACGGTGGTGTACGCCGGCGTGGACTACGAGGCCATCCTGCGCCGCGCCGAGAAGGAAGCCGACCTCGTGCTCTGGGACGGCGGCAACAACGACACGCCCTTCTTCCGCTCCGACCTGGAGATCGTGGTCGCGGACCCGCATCGCGCCGGCCACGAAATGAGCTACTTTCCCGGCGAGGTCAATCTCCGCCGCGCCGACGTCATCATCATCAACAAGGTCAACACCGCCGTACCCAAGAACGTGGACATCGTTCGCCAGAACATCAGCCTCGCCAACCCGAGGGCGACCGTGATCGAGGCCGCCTGCCGCGTCTCGGTGGACGACCCCGACGCCATCAAGGGCAAGTACGTGCTCGTCGTCGAAGACGGTCCCACGCTCACCCACGGCGAAATGCCTTACGGCGCCGGTGTCGTCGCCTCCGGCCAGTACTGGGCGGCGCAGCGCGTGGATCCGCGCCCGCACGCCGTCGGCTCCATTCGCCGGACATTCGAAAAATATCCGCACCTGCACGACCTGCTGCCCGCCATGGGTTACAGCGAAGCGCAGCGGCACGAACTGGAGGAGACCATCAACCGCACGCCGTGCGACGTGGTGGTGCTGGCGACGCCCGTGGACCTGCGCCGCATCCTGCACCTGAACAAGCCCTGCGTGCGCGTGGGATACGAAGTCGAAGAACTCACCAAGCCGAACCTGGCGGATGTGCTTTCCGACTTCACCACACAGCATCAGGAGCAGTGCGCCGCCGCGGTGGCGCATTGAACGGATTTAGTGAATGAGTGATTTAGTGAATGAGTGATTTGTGATTGGGTTTGGCAGCGAACGATTTGCGGTTTGGCTAATCACTAAATCGCAAATCACTAAATCACCAATTGTTCCGATGGCCGACGGCCGATTGCCGATGGCCCGTTGGGAGGAACCATGAACACCGTCACCGATTTCCTCTCCATCCGCGATTTCTCACCCTTAATAATTCGCGAACTCCTCGACCTGGCCGCCGACATCAAGGCCAGCCCGAAAACCTATGCGGAATGTTTGAAGGGCAAGACACTGGCCATGATCTTCGAAAAGCCGTCACTGCGAACGCGAGTGACGTTTGATGTCGGCATCCAGCAGCTCGGCGGTTTTTCCATCTATCTATCGCCGGCGGAGATCAACCTCGGCAAGCGCGAGTCGGTGTACGACATCGCCAGGGATCTGGAACGCATGGTGCAGTGCATCATGATCCGCACCTTTGCGCACGAGATCGTCGAGCGCATGGCCGACTACGCCTCGATTCCCGTCATCAACGGTCTCACCGACTTCAGCCATCCCTGCCAGGCCATGGCCGACTACCTCACCATCCGCGAAGTCAAAGGCCGCATCTCCGGCCTGAAGATCGCCTATGTCGGTGACGGCAACAATGTGGCGCATTCCTTGATGTTCGCCGGCGCGCAACTCGGCGCCCGCGTCTGGGTCGCAACTCCGGCCGGTTATGAACCCAGCGGCCAGGCGGAGACTTGGGCGCGCGAGCGCGGCGCGCAGAGCGGCGCCACCATCACCCTGACTAACGATCCCGTGGAAGCCGCTTTTGATGCCGACGTTATCTACACCGACGTCTGGGCCAGCATGGGCCAGGAAGCCGAAGCCGAAAAACGTGACCGAATCTTTCGTCCGTTCCAGGTCAACTCCGAGCTGTTTGCCAACGCCAAACGCGACGCCATCTTCCTCCACTGTCTGCCCGCGCACCGTGGCTGCGAGGTGACCGACGAGGTCATTGACTCGGCCCATTCCGTCGTCTTCCAGCAAGCCGAAAACCGGCTCTATGTCCAAAAGGCAATCATGCTGGAACTGATGAAAGGCGAGGTCGTCCTTCGCCCGCACAGAGTGGTTGCCGAACAACCGGTACACGCATAGGGAGCTGAAATGCCGACACTGACAGAACAGAATCTCGCGGGCGAGCTGATTGACCTTGAGAATCAGTTCGGAGCCAGGAACTACCGTCCTCTCGACGTCGTCATTCACAAAGCCGAAGGCGTTTGGGTCTATGACGTGGAAGGGAAGCGCTATCTCGACTGCCTGGCGTCGTATTCCGCCGTCAACCAGGGCCACTGCCATCCGCGCATCCTGGAAACCCTGATCGAGCAGGCCCACAAAGTCACGCTCACTTCGCGCGCCTTCCGCAACGATCAGCTTCCCCTGCTCTACCGCGACCTGCACGCGCTCACCGGCTATGACATGGCGCTGCCGATGAACTCCGGCGCCGAAGGCGTGGAGACCGCCATCAAAGCGGCGCGCAAGTGGGGCTACACCGTCAAGGGCATCCCCGACGGCCAGGCCGAAATCATCGTCTGCGCCAACAATTTTCACGGCCGCACCACCACCATCGTTAGCTTTTCCAGCGACCAGCAGTACCGCCGCGGATTCGGCCCGTTTACGCCCGGGTTCAAGATGATTCCATTCGGCGATGCGCACGCCCTGCAAGCGGCCATCACGCCCAACACGTGCGCGTTCCTGGTGGAGCCCATCCAGGGCGAGGCCGGTATCATCATTCCGCCGGACGGCTTCCTGCGCGACGCGGCGCGGCTCTGCCGCCTCAATCGCGTTCTCCTGATGTGCGACGAAATCCAGTCCGGCCTCGGCCGCACCGGCAAGCTCTTCGCATGCATGCACGAAGGCTTCATGCCCGACGTGCTCATTATCGGCAAGGCGCTCGCCGGCGGCTTCTATCCTGTTTCCGCGGTACTCGCCTCGCGCGAAGTTCTCGGTGTCTTCCAGCCCGGCGACCACGGCAGCACCTTCGGCGGAAATCCGCTGGCTTGCGCCGTCGCCCGCACCGCGCTCCGCGTCCTGGTCGAGGAGAAGCTGGTGGAGCGCTCCGCCGAACTGGGCGCCTACTTTCTGGATCGCCTGAAAACCCTCCGCAGCCCCGACATCCGGGAAGTCCGCGGACGGGGCCTGTGGATTGGCATCGAGCTGCTGAGCCCCGCGCGACCCTACTGCGAGGCCCTGAAAGAACATGGAATCCTCTGCAAGGAGACGCACGAGAAAGTCATCCGCCTGGCGCCGCCGCTGGTCATCACCCGCGACGAAATCGACTGGGCCTTCACCCGCATCAGGGAGGTGATCGAGCACTGATTGGGTGCCCGCGGCGGCGCGGTAGCCGGCCGCCGGTGGCGGGCGACCTTTTCCCAGCTACCATCGGCTCGGAGCCATTGGCTGGCGACTTCCGGCAGCCCGCGAATATTTGTTTGCCACAAGCGTATCCGGCGGCTACTCTGGGTGGTTCATGCAACCGGGCCCTCGATTTGTCAGCAACTTTGGAGGCCTGTGCGGCATCTATACTGCAAGCAGCAGGTCCGCGCCGTTTCCCGCCTCCGAAAATTTACGAGGATGGCAGTCGGACCGGAACTCATGGTTGCGCCGCGGGGTATGAATACATGAGGAGATTTGGAATGAAGCGCTCGGACCTGGTATTCGAAGCTTTACACACCTTCCGGAACCGGTATATGCTTTGTCAGCTTGCCTCCAAGGCCACCCGCAGATTTCACCGGCCCAATACCCGCATCCAGGAAACCATGAACGAGGTATTCAACCGCATTGGGGTCGCCGACCGGGAGCAAGTCCTGGTGGAACCGGAAAATGTTGCAGAGGAGCAGCGTCGGGCTGCATAATAGTAGTTCCTAGTACGCGCCTTCGTACCGCGCAGCACGTCTTCTGACCCCCCTTGAAAAACTCTCCGTAGGTGAACATGACCATCGCTGAACTAAAAGAAAAAAACATTACCGAGCTGACCCGCATTGCTCGGACGCTCGACTTGCCGGGAGCCAGCGGCCTCCGCAAGCAGGACCTCATCTTCAAGATCCTGCAGGCGCAGAGCGAAAAAGAGGGACACATCTTCGCCGAGGGTGTCCTGGAAATCCTGCCTGACGGCTACGGCTTTCTGCGCTCGCCGGACTACAACTATTTGCCCGGCCCTGACGATATCTACGTCTCGCCCTCGCAGATCCGCAAATTCGACCTCAAGACCGGCGACACCATCTCCGGCCAGGTCCGTCCTCCGCATGAGGGCGAAAAATATTTTGCGCTGGTCAAGATCGAGGCCGTCAACTTCGAGTCGCCGGAGGAAGCGCGCAACAAGATCCTGTTCGACAACCTGACGCCGCTCTATCCCCAGGAGCGCTGCAAGCTGGAGACCGTCAAGGACAACATCAGCGCCCGCGTCATGGACCTGTTGACGCCCCTCGGCAAAGGCCAGCGCGGCCTGATCGTGTCGCCGCCGCGCACCGGCAAGACCATGCTGTTGCAGAACATCGCCAACAGCATCACCACCAATCATCCCGAAGTCGTGCTCATCGTCCTGCTGATTGACGAGCGCCCGGAAGAAGTCACCGACATGCAGCGCTCGGTGAAGGGCGAGGTCATCAGCTCGACCTTCGATGAGCCCGCCGCCCGCCACGTGCAGGTGGCGGAAATGGTGATCGAGAAGGCCAAGCGCCTGGTCGAGCACAAGCGCGACGTCGTCATCCTGCTCGACTCCATCACGCGCCTGGCGCGCGCTTACAACACCATCGTTCCGCCCTCGGGCAAGGTGCTCTCCGGCGGCGTGGACTCCAACGCCCTGCAGCGGCCGAAGCGCTTCTTCGGCGCCGCCCGCAACATCGAGGAAGGCGGCTCGCTGACCATCATCGCCACCGCGCTGGTGGACACCGGCTCGCGCATGGACGACGTGATCTTTGAAGAGTTCAAAGGCACCGGCAATTGCGAAATCATTCTCGACCGCAAGCTGGTGGACAAGCGCGTCTTCCCGGCCATCGATATCCAGCGCTCCGGCACGCGTAAGGAAGAGTTGCTGATCCCGAAGGAAGACCTGGCGCGCATCTGGGTGCTGCGCAAGGTGCTCAACCCGCTGTCGCCGGTGGAAGCCATGGAGTTGTTGATCGACAAGCTGAGCAAGACGCAGAGCAACGGCCAGTTCCTGGCGAACATGAGCTCGCTGTAAGGAAGCTGTCAGCTATCAGCTATTAGCTAAGGGCTCGGGCACCGGCTCGGGCCCCTTGCTTTTGGGCGCAACGCATCAGGCGCAAGGCTGCAAGCCCACATCTGCCAAATGCAGGCAGATGTGGGGCACCAGACCCGGTTTTCTCACCATCAATTCATCCCCGTTGCTGCATCACCGACGGATTCGCTCAATCACGCGCTCTGCGCGTGCTTGCGTCACGCGCCTTTCGGCCGCAGCCAGTAGAAAACTCCGGCCAAGATCAATCTGATCACGCTGCGTCCCCACACCAGCGAGTCAGGATAGATCTCGCGGATCGGCAGCTTGGCGCGCGATATCAGCGGCGTGACGGCCAGGACGCAGAACCCGATGATGAACGCGTCCATGATGGCGACGTTGCGCACCGGGTCGCGCGAGGCGAACCACAGCAGCGCGCTGAGCATGAGCATCACGCCGCCGAATTCCTTGGTCATAAACAGCATGAGGGTTGAGACTTCCGCCGCCGGCGGCTGCATGAAAATCCGCATCAGCAGCTGCTTGCTGCTGAAAATCATCACCAGACCGCCGACGGCCAGCAACGCCGAAAGGGCTGCCAGGAAGATCCGCGTTCCGCGATAATTCTCCGCCATTGCTTCACCTCCATGACGCGAGATAGTAACCCACCAGGTTCCGCCGATGGACATGGCGCGGCTTCCAAGCTAATTTTTCAGCGACAGCGATGTGCAATTCACTAAGGCAGAATCATGACCACGGGCGTCGAACGCCGCCGGGCCCCGCGGTATCCGGTCTACCTGCCTGTACGCGCGCCAACTACCGGAACGGGAGAACTGTTGGGTGTCACCCGGGACGTCAGTTCCGGCGGATTGTTCTTCTACACCGAATTAGAGGACTGGGAAGCGGGAAGCCGCATCGACTTTGTGTTCCAGTTTCCGCCGCAAGTCAGCGGTCACGCCGCGACCACGCGGTGCCGCGGTACCGTGGTGCGCGCCGAAGGACCCGAAAACGCGCGCGGCATCGCCGTCCGCATCGACCGCATTTCGTTCGTGGACAGTTAGCGACAGGTCATGGTCGTTAGTAATTTGTGCATCCGGTTACGCACGCGCACACTAGGAGTATTCAAGGTCCAAGAGGTTTTCATGCAGCAGGTTACACTCCCTACCGAGCCCAATACGAGGTTAACCGTTCAAACCCGATCGCTGGCGCATCGCCGGCCCGAACACCAGGCTGAAAGCGTTGCCGAGACGCGCACCAAGCAGGCTCCGGCGACCGACGTTGAGATCGCGGAGGGCTTCAGCCTGGCAGCGAAATTCTTGTTGGCAACAACCCACGCCAGCGGCGTGGCCATCGCCATCCTCGATGAAACCGGGCTTCACTGCCGGGCCAGCGCCGGGGAAGCGCCGCAGTCCGGCACCGTGATCCGCCTGGAGAACACGATTTCCGGAGAATGCATCCGCAGCGGAGCTTCCTTCCACTGCGATGACACGCTGACCAAGTGTCCCAACGCGCTGCCGGCCAGATCCATCCTGCTTTTACCGATCGTGTGGGGACGCAACACGCGCGGGCTGGTGGCGCTGTTCTCGCGCCAGCCGCAGGCATTCGGGCAGGCCAGCGTCGCGATTGCGCGCTCCGCCGCGGCCATGGTGGCGATCGCACTCAATGTCTGGTCGCCCCAGCTTGACTGCCCCATCGACGGCCAGGTGCTGGAAGCGGAAATCGCTGAGCCCGCACCGCCGGCGCCTGCGCTGACTGCTGCGCCGGCCAAAATTGCCGCGCCCGCGGTCTCAGACGAAACTGATTCGCCGCTTGCGCCCGAGTGGCACGGCCGGCTGCGTCCCAGCAAAGTACTGTGCGGCCTGCCTTGCGCGAAATGCGGCTCGTATTTCGCCGCCACCGAGCCACGCTGCCCGGTGTGCAAGGCGGCGCAGTAGTCGCGGTAGATGCTTACCCACTATCGACTAACCCAGCCCCGCACGTGATTGCCCGCCAAGAATAAGAAACCTGCGTGCCACACAGAGAATGCATGAGTGTGCGTTGGAAAAAGAATATTTCCTGACGTGTGCGGCGCCCATGCCGGATGACGCCGCATTTGAAGCTGGCGGCGTCAAGTGCGTAAGGCTACGGCGCCAGAGAAGAGAGGTCACCTGGCGCATGGGTGGCGGCGATTTCGTAGTGCAGCGACTTGGGGTCGTAGCGGGAGAGGTACTTGCGCCGCTCCTCGGGGATGACAGCGGTCTCGTAGTCGGGCCCTGTCACGGCGCGGATGGCGTCGATGGAATCCCACAGCATGATGGTGACAAATTCAACTTCGGCGCCGGCGCTTCTGCGCAGCAAGGAGCTGCCGCGATAACCTTTCACTTTGCTGATTCCCGGCAGAAGTTCCGGTTTCAACATGGACTCATAGGCGTCGGCGTGCTCAGGCCTGGTGTAACCGTGCCAGATTCTTGCGATCATGGTAGCTCCGCGGCAGAAAAAGGCCGGCAGGAAGCTGCTGCCGGCCCGAGAGAATTAGGGACAGGGAGATTCCTGAGATCACCTCAGTGTTTCATCTCGTCCTTCTTCATGCTGTCGCCGGTATTCATGGACAGGGACATGACGTGGGCTTCGCCCTTGTCGGGATAGAAGTGGGCGTTCAGCTTGACATGGTGTCCCTCGTGTCCCTTCACGGCTTCCGGGTTCACCAGTTTCCAGCTCTTCTTGTCCTTGTCGCCGGTGAAGGTCTTGCCATCCTTGCCGATGGTGCCTACGACGTCCTTGGCCGCTGGGCCGGCGCTGGTCTTGGCCGAGCTGTCCTTCTTGCCCGTACTGTCCTGCTTGTCCGAACCGTACTGGGCAAGCGCGGAGAGGGAAATCAGGACTACAAGCGCGAGCAGAGCTACCGATAGTTTCTTCATTGCCATCCTCCTTGTTTTGTTGGTCCCCGTGGCGGGCGCGAGCCATTGTAGGTGCCGGGCGCGGGGAATGACAAGGGAAAGTGACGAGGGGAGATCAGGGGAATTTACAATTTGAAAACTCGAGATTGCGGAAGAACCGGAGGAAAAGCGAAGATCCTGCGTGGGCGAGCACCGCACCCACGCAGGATGACTGCCACGTTCAGGACCTATTGCTGCGACGCATTGGCGGCGGCGACCTTCGACTTGTCGTTCTCACCGAAACGCGTCACGTAGGGAAACACGGGCGTAACTTCAAAGGACATTTTCTCGCGAGGCGAGATCAGCGGTACACGGCTGGTCTTGCTCATTTCGACCTTGTCCGACCAGGGGTCCATGTGGATGCGCCCGCCCAGCGGCAGGGCGGCGATCTGGTCCACGTTGCGATGCTGCAATTGCGGCGCACCGCTCATGAGCGCCGACATGCGCACGCCGCCCTTCCCAGCCATGCCGTTGCCGAGATGGGCGCGCAGCAGGTTGGGCAGCTCTTTCTCACGAGCCTGGAGGGCTTGCAGGAAGAGGCCGACATTGCCAAGTTTGTCCTTGTAAGGAGAGTTCTGCAGCAAGGCGATCGCTTTCTGATCGGCCTCGGCTTGAGCGTGCTCGTCGCGGGTCATGCGGAGGCGGCCGAACGTCTGCTCGTCAGGGAAGATCATGCGATCGCTGAATGCGTACTGGCTGTCGAGATTCTGGCCGAGGGTAATGTGGGCCAGTTCGTGGGCGATAACGGCGGCCAGCGTGGCTTCGTCGGGCAGGACGTCAATCAGGCCGCGGCTGAGCACAATGGTGTGGCCGATGGTGAAGGACTCCAGCGGGGCGGTGAGGAGCACGCGGGCGTGCACTTCAGGCTGAAGGCTGAGGTTGTTGGTGACTATCAGGTTGTTGATGACGGTCTCCAGGACCTTGTCCACTTCGCCGGCGGGCGCGAGCAGTCCGGCAAATTCGAGGCGCTCGACAACGTTGCTTTCGGAAAGGCGTTCCCAGGCACGCTGCGCCTGTACGGGCGAGGCATCCTGCGCGGTCTCGCTCTGGTCCTGCACCTTGGGCGAGTCCACCGTGATGGCGGAGTACTCGTCGTGGTGGCCGATGTGCGCCTGGTCATAGCCCCAGAGGCGCGTCTGCGACTTGAAGCGTACGGAGCTGAACAGGTGGTTGGGCACGGCGGATTCCTCGCTGTAAACGTAGGCGGGGAGCCACAGGCCCGGACGCATGTTCAGGCGCCAACTGTCGAAGTGCAGATAGCTGGCGAAGCGCGGCGCGGGCGCGTAAGTGCCGTTGAAGCGGATGATGTTGTAATCCTGGTCTTCCACCCAGATACGGCCGAGGAAGCGCCCGTTGCCGGTGTTCTTCTTGGGCGAGACATCGACGACGATGCAGCGCACCTCGCCGAGGAACTCGCGGCGGACGAACTTGAAGTCATAGTGGGCGCGGTCGAAGCTGCTGTCGTCCATCACGATCATCTGCATGAAGCCGAGCGGCAGGTACTTCATCGAATAGAAGGCCGTCAGCTTGTCGGCGAAGGCGCGCATGAACCCCGGCTGCTTCATAAAGGAGCGGCTGCGGCGGGCGCCGTTGCTCATATCCATGCGGCCGAGGAAGTACGTGTCCTTGGCGGGAACGAAGCCCAGGTCGTTATCGGGCCGCATGTTCTGAATGTAGGTTTCGACCACGGGCGAGTACTTGCGCAATTCCTGCAAGGTCGCCTTCTCGCGCTCGGTGGCGCGGTCCACAACCTGGTCGAAGGAACTCTGCGACACGCTGTCGGGCGTCGGGAGCAGGGGGGCCTTGGGTTCGTCGTTGCCGGCCATCAGCGGCAGGCTGAGGCACACGACCAAAGCCGGGAACATTAACTTGGCAATCCGCATGGTGCTCCTCCCCGGCTTCCGTCGCGTGGGGATGCGCGGAAGTACACGGGTTCAATACGTTCAAGCCATCTGAAAAACAATGTGCAACGTCGCGGTGGAGTCAATGGGCGCTCCGCCGCGGGTTGCAGGTTTATAGCGAATCTGTTCGGCGGCGCGGATGGCGGACTCGTCAAGACCATGACCCAGTCCGCGCACAATGCGCAGCACGTGCAACTTGCCGGAGGCGCTGAACTCCACCTCGAGCAAAACTTCTCCTTCCACGCGGGCGGCGCGAGCGTCGGCCGTATAGCTGGGCGTGGGTTTGGAGATAATCTGTACCGGGAGCGCGTTGGCCTTGGGCGCTTCCTCGCGACGAACGACCTGCTTGACCGGTTCGCTGTTGGTGAAGCCGGCCGGCTTGATGGTGCCGCCGCGCCTTCCGCCGCCGGTGCCGGTGGCGACGCCATTACCGAAGCCGGCGCTGGTCACCACGGCGCGCACGCCGCGGCTGCCGCCAGTGCCGTTGCCATAACCGGGACCCTGCGGCAGATCAAAGGAACCGAGAGCGGCGATGTTCACTCGCCCGCTGGTGTTATTGCCGGCGGGAACGCCGTTAGGATCGCCGAAGCCTCCGGTCTGGACCTTGCGCGCGTCCAGAACAGCGGTGGGCGTGGCGGAGCTTCCGGTGGAGAATTGGCCCGTCTTCACCTGCGGCGAAGGCTTGGGCGAAGGACGCTCGGCGGCGACCGGCGGGAAAGTGGGCGCGGGCTTCGCGACCTGCGGCTTTACTTCCGGGAGATCAGGCTTGGGGGCCGGAACTTCGATTTTCGGCGGTTCCAGCTTTGCGACTTCAGGTCTTTCGACCGGTTTCGGTCTGGCCGCCGCGAGCAGTTTCGGCGGAATGCGCTGCGGCGCGTGGTTCACCGGCGGCGGCGGCGCAAGCGAAATGTAAACGTACTGATGCTGGGGAAGGATGGCAGCAGGTTTTGAGGGAGAGTAGCGGCCACCCTGTGCAAGCCGCACATTAAGTAAATATAAAGCAGGGGGTGAACAGGGGTATGAAAGGTGGCAGGGAGGCACTACGAAACCGGAGTCGTAGGCCGATAGTGCGGATCA
>DASWAR010000027.1:0-13520 GCA_036391015.1 Terriglobales bacterium | reverse complement strand
CCGCCGTCGCGCACCTTGCACACACTCCAACGCCCGTCAGAACCGCCCGTGCAGCCAACATCACGCTGCGACGACCATTCTCAGCGCGCACCAGCCGCCCAAAGAACCACTCTCAGTGCCTTCACGAATAATGCGGGCTAGGGCGCATTTTGCATCACACGACCGTGTGTGATGGCGAATGTATTGGAAACGATTTAGCCTTTCCGGGTGTACATTGTTGGGTTGCAGGCAGGACGCCGGACGATTCTTAAAAGTTACGGGCCACTGGATGACTTGGGTTCACTTGCGTTGAAGGGGAGGAGAGAGGTGGATCAAAACAGGTTGAAGTGGATTTTTCTCATCGTTGTTTTGGGCAGTGTGCTGACTCTGGGCGGTTGCAAAAAGAAAGTCGCAGCGCCGCCCCCGCCACCGCCACCACCGCCGGCAGCGCCGACGGCTTCACTGAGCGCCAGTCCCGACACAATTCAGGCGGGGCAATCGAGCACGCTGACCTGGCAAACGCTGAACGCCACCGAGATAACGCTCGGCGGCGACAATGTGAATCCCAGCGGCTCGCAGCGCGTGTCACCGACGCAGTCCACCACCTACCGGCTGGTCGCCAAGGGCGCCGGCGGCACGCAGGAAGCCACGGCGCGGGTGACGGTGACGCCACCACCGGCGCCGCCGCCCCAACCCAGCGCTACCGACGAGGAGTTGTTCGGCCGGAACGTCAGGGATATCTACTTTGACTACGACAAGTACGATATCCGGGCGGACCAGCAGGCGGCGCTGCAGGCCGGCGCACAATTCCTGGCGCAGCATCCCGCGATGCGCTTCACCATCGAGGGACACTGCGACGAGCGCGGCTCCACGGAATACAACCTCGCGCTCGGCGACAATCGCGCCAGTGCGGTGAAGAACGCCCTGATCCAGGCCGGTGTCGGTGCGGATCGTATCCGCACCATCAGCTACGGCAAGGAAAAACCGGTCTGCACCGAGTCCAACGAACAGTGCTGGCAACAGAACCGCCGCGGTCACTTCGTGTACCAGAGGTAGCCGGCGGGACTTTCAAGACGCGGGCACGGGTGAGCACTCGTGTCCGCGCCGGATTTGCTGATTTGCTGATTGGGTGATTTGCTGATTACCTCTGCCCGCGACGGGATCAATTCGGCAAATCAGTAAATCGGCAAACCGCCAAATCTGTTTTGCCCGCATCCAACAGAGCAGCACAACTGAGCAGCTATCTATGAAAACTTTGAAATTTTTCGTTCCCCTGGCATTGCTGGTCGCCTCCGCCTTGCCCGCATTTCCCGTGAGCAAGGAAATCGTTCAGCTCCAGACACAGGTGCAGGCGCTGCAGGACCAGATGGCGCGCATGCAGCAGGCTTTCGACGAGCGCATGGGCGTGATGCGAAACCTGATCGAGTCCAGCACCGACAAGATGAACCAGATCAATGCCAGCCTCGCCGACCTGCAGCGCACCCTCAAGCAGCAGCAAGGGGAGGGCGGCACGCGTACCGACCAGCTTTCCGGGCAAATCCAGGCGCTGAACGACTCGGTGGATGAAGTCAAGGCGCGCATGGGCAAGATCAGCAACCAGCTCGATGCCATGCAAAACGCGCAGACCACATTGCCGGCCGGGACTACGCCCGGCCAGCCCCCCGCTCAGCCGGCGCAGCAGCAGGCGCCTCCGCCCGAGGTGCTCTACAACAACGCGCTGCGCGACTTTAACGCCGCCAAGTACGACCTGGCGTCCCAGGAGTTTGCCGATTACCTGAAGTTCTATCCCAACACCGAACTCGCCGGGAATGCGCAGTTCTACGTCGCCGACCTCGCCTACCGGCAGGGCAATTACGAGCAGGCGGTGCTGGAATACGACAAGGTCCTGGAACAGTATCCCAGCGGCAATAAGGCTCCGGCGGCGCAACTGAAAAAGGGATTCGCGTTGCTGGAACTGGGACGCCGCAATGATGGAGTCCGGGAACTGAACAGCCTCGTCAGGCGCTACCCGCGGTCGCTGGAAGCCGACCAGGCACGCAAGCGGCTGGCGTCGCTGAGTGCAAAGCCAAGCGCGGCGCGTCCCGCGCGCCGGCCGGGGGATTGACAGAACTCACTTGAGATTTAAGCTGCGCAAGCAGTAGCGAATCTCCTGCGCCATTTCGATCACGCGCATTCCTTCCTTGACCATCAGCTTGCAGGAGATGGCCGCGTGCGGCTGCGTGCCCTCGCCCATGTCGTACACCACGCGGCAATACTGGCAGTCCTCGTTCCAGCAGAAGCGGCCATAGGAGACTTCCTCCGGCGCCAGGAACTGCATCGCCCGCAGCATCATGTTGCCCTCGGGAACTTCAACTTCCCGGCCCATGATGGTGATCTTGATGAGTTTTTCGTACGGACGGTACAGAGGCCCCGGGCTGCTCATGGGCCGCATTGTACGAACCTTGCTGCGCCCTTCAACAGAAGAAAGTCTGCCACGTACTCAGAAGTGAAACCGAGAATCCGCATAACTTGCAACGGAAACTACCGCAGTTCCTCCATGCACTCTTCCAGCACTTGGCGGGAAGGACGCACCACCGACTCCGGCAAGGTCGCGAGGGGGTCGTCGGTGACGTTGAGCAGTGCCATGAACGTCGGCGCATTGGGGTTAACATAAAAAACGCCGGTCAGGATTTCGCCTTTATCATGGGCTTCGGCCAGACGCTTCAGCGATTCCGCCTTGTTGGTCGGATCGTACTCCTCTTCGATCTTCCGCAAGCGCAGGCGAGAGCCGTCGTGCATGCTGACATCGACCGTCGCTCCCGCCTCGTACTCCACGTCAATGTCTTCAAACGCGGGCACGAAGCTGACTTCCTGCAAGGGTTCATCATGATCCTTGGTGAATTTGTACGACTTGGTCGAACCCTCGTGGTCGTTGAAGGTGACGCAGGGCGAAATGACGTCCAGCATGGCCGTGCCGTTGTGCGCGATGGCGGCCTTCAGCATGGCCAGCAACTGCTTCTTGTCGCCTGAAAAGGAGCGTCCAACATAGGTTGCGCCCAGCATGATGGCGAGCGAGCAGGTATCGATCGGCGGCAGGTCGTTGATGACGCCGCTTTTCAGCTTGGAGCCAATATCCGCCGTGGCGGAGAACTGGCCCTTGGTCAGGCCGTACACGCCGTTGTCCTCGATGATGTAGATCATGGGCAGGTTCCGCCGCATCATGTGCACGAACTGCCCGATGCCGATGGAAGCGGTGTCGCCGTCGCCGCTGACGCCGAGCGCGATCAGCTTGTGGTTGGCCAGCAGCGCCCCAGTGGCCACCGAAGGCATGCGGCCGTGCACGGCGTTGAAACTGTGCGAGCGGTTCATGAAATAGGCCGGACTTTTCGAGGAGCAGCCGATGCCGGAGGGCTTGATCAAGCGCTCCGGCGGAACGCCCATTTCGAACATGGCGTCAATAATGCGCTCCGAGATGGCGTTGTGGCCGCAACCAGCACACAGCGTGGTCTTCCCGCCCTTGTATTCGATCACCGTCAGCCCGATGCGGTTGGTCTTGGGCTGCGGCGTGGAAGTCGGCGTGGTCGCCATTTATCGGCCCTCCTGCGAAATGATCTCGTCGGTGACAGAACGGGCGTCAATCGGCAGCCCGTTGTAGTGGCGCACGCTGCGCAGCTTGGCAAGCTGGGCGGCGTCGAGATCGAGTTTGAGCAGCGCCATCATCTGCGCGTCGCGGTTCTGCTCCACCACGTAAACGCGATCGTGGGAGGCGACGAACTCGTGCACGTCGCGGTTGAAGGGGAACGCCCGGATTCTCAGGTAGTCGGTTTCGACGCCGTATTCCTTGCGCATCTGGTCGCGGCTCTCCACCAGCGCCCAGTGCGAAGTGCCGTAGGCGATGATGCCGACCTTGGACTTGCCGTTTTGCACCATCTCCGGCTTGGGCACGTGCGAGCGCGCGGTCTCGAACTTGCGATTCAGGCGCTCCATATTGCTGACGTAATCGTCGGGACGCTCGCTGTACTGCGCGTTTTCGTTGTGCCCACTGCCGCGCGCGAAGTACGCCGCCGCGGGATGCTCGGTGCCCGGCAAGGTGCGATAGCCGATGCCGTCGCCGTCCACGTCCTTGTAGCGGGCAAAACTCCCCAGCCGATCCAGATCCTCCTTGCTCAGCACTTTGCCACGGCGGATGGGCTTGTCGGGATAAGGGAACGGCTCCGACATCCAGTTGTTCATGCCCAGATCGAGGTCGGAAAGGACGAACACCGGTGTCTGGAATTGTTCGGCCAAATCAAAAGCTTCGCCTGCCATGGTGAAGCACTCGGTTACCGAACACGGGAAAAGCACGATGTGCTTGGTATCGCCGTGCGAGAGGAACGCGGTGGAGAGGACATCGCCCTGCGCGGTGCGCGTCGGCAAGCCGGTGGAGGGTCCGACGCGCTGGATATCCCAGATCACCGCCGGCACTTCGACGAAATAGCCCAGGCCGGTAAATTCCGCCATCAGCGAGATGCCGGGGCCCGAAGTGGATGTCATGGACCTGGCGCCAGCCCAGGCCGCGCCCAGCACCATGCCGATGGCGGCGAGTTCGTCTTCCGCCTGTACGATCGCGAAAGTAGCTTTGCCGTCCTTGCCAATACGGTATTCCTTCATGTAATCGATGAGGGTTTCGACAAGCGAGGACGAAGGCGTGATCGGGTACCAGGTCACGACCGTCACGCCGGCGAACATCGAACCCAGCGCGCCGGCCGAGTTGCCGTCAATGATGATTTTGCCGCTCGTCTTGTCCATGCGCTCGATGGAGAACGGGTCGGACTTGGTGAGCGAGGCAGCGGCGTAGCCGAATCCGGCTTTGGCGGCGCTGACGTTGAGATCGGCGGCCTTCACCTTGCGCCCAAACTGCCTGCGGATGGCTTTCTCCATCTCCGCTGGATCAAGCTTCAGCAACTGCGTGACAACCCCGACGTACACCATGTTCTTGACCAGCTTGCGCAGCTTGGCCTCGGGACACACCGGCGCCACCAGCTTGTCGAACGGCACCGAGTAGAAGATCAGGTCCTGGCGGAGGGAGCTCAGGTTGAGCGGCTCGTCATAGAGCACAGCGGCGCCCGGGTTTAGCGACTTCACGTCCTCCTGCGCCGTCTCCGGGTTCATCGCCACCAGGAAATCGACCTCTTTGCGGCGGGCAATGTAGCCGTCCTTGCTGGCGCGGATGGTGTACCACGTCGGCAAGCCGGCAATGTTCGACGGGAAAAGATTCTTGCCGGAGACCGGCACGCCCATCTGGAAAATAGTCCGCAACAGGACCGTGTTGGCCGATTGCGACCCGGAACCGTTCACCGTCGCCACCTGGAGGGAGAAGTCGTTGACGACCTGCTTCCGATCCAGGCGGCTGGCAAGTTCCTTTGGGCCAATTTCAGTGGTAGCCATGCCAAGCCATCCTTATCCGCACATCCATGAATGCTACTGGAAAGATTTTGTAAGAATTATACGGCAACGCGACTTCCCAAGGCACCCGAGATTCGGAGGCACAGCCGGCTACGGGCGGCTCCCCACATCAAAGTATCGTATCACGATGGGCTTCGTTCACTCGGTGAAAAACTGGGCGATTTTGCGGAACTTGTCGTAGCGCTGCGCCAATAATTCCTCGATGGACTTTGCCTGCAGCTCCGACAAGTGCTTTTGCAGAGACTGGTCGAGCATGCGGGCGGCGGCGTCCCAGTCGGTGTGCGCGCCGCCGGGGGGTTCCGGCACGATGTCGTCCACGCAACGAAACTCGCTCAAATCGCCGGCGGTGATCCGCATGGCCTCGGCCGCCAGTTCCCTTTTGGTGGCGTCGCGCCACATGATGGAGGCGCAGCCCTCCGGCGAAATTACGGAATAGATGGCGTCCTCCATCATCAGCACGCGATCTCCGATGGCGATGGCGAGCGCGCCGCCGCTGCCGCCCTCACCCGTAATCGTGGTAATGATTGGGACGCGCAGGCGCGCCATTTCGCGCAGGTTGCGGGCGATCGCCTCAGCCTGTCCACGCTCCTCCGCGCCGAGCCCGGGATAGGCGCCCGGCGTGTCCACCAAGGTGAAAATGGGACGGTGGAATTTCTCCGCCAGGCGCATGACGCGTAGCGCCTTGCGGTAGCCCTCAGGATTCGGCATGCCGAAGTTGCGGTAGACGCGCTGTTTGGCGTCGCGACCCTTCTGGGTGCCGACGACGACGACGTCCTCGCCGTGAAAGCGCGCCATGCCGCAGACCAGGGCGGGATCATCGGAGAATCCGCGGTCGCCGTGGATCTCGCTCCAGTCGGTAAAGATGCGCTCGATGTAGTCCAGCATGTAGGGGCGCTGCGGATGGCGGGCGAGTTCGGTCTTCTGCCAGGGACCGGCATGGGTCATCTGCCGGCGCAGGGACTCAATCTGGCCGTGGAGAACTTGCAATTGCTTGCGGGCTTCCTGGTTCTCTCCCGCGATGTTTTCCAGATGCCGGACTTGCTGCTCGATGTGCTCGAGTTCCTGCTTAGCCTGTTCGGAGGAATCCATCAGGTTTCCGTTTCCCGCGCTGCGCCGGACCGACTCCAGTTCCCAGTTCAGCAGTTCGTACACCAGCGACATGCCAGGTTGGGCCAAATCGAATCCTTTGCGGGTGACGTCAGAATCGTGGTTAGTCAACGATGCGGACGCTACCGCGCCCGCACAGCTCCTCTACACGCGCAATGAATGCCCGGTCCGGCTGAACATTATAGCCTTCCGGCTCCATGATGACCATGAAGTCGCCGGCACGTTCCACGTCGAACAACACCTTCGCTTCGCCGGGATGAGAGGCGCAGTGGGTGTGCAGCCCGTCGATGGTCTCCACCGTCGCGGTCTCCAGCGGCACCCGGATACGGATGGCGCGCGGCAACTTCGGCTTGGCCTGCTCCAGCGGTTCGATGTCGCCGACCAGCAGCTTGGGATTGGCGCCTTCCTCAACTCGAATGCCGCCTTTGATCAGCACCGGCACTTCCAGCTTCACTTTTTCCTGCAACCGCCGGTACGCCTCGGGAAAAACGATCAGGTCGACCGTGCCGAGCATGTCTTCCAGCACTCCCTGGGCGTAGAAGTCCCCCTTGCGCGACTTGGCGACGCGCAAGTTGGTGATGATGCCGGCGGTGAAAATCTCGTCCTTGCCCGTGCTCTGCTTCATGGCGCCGATCACTTCCGTGGAGAGCGCGCCGAATTCTTCCAGCTTGGACTGGTACTTCTGCAAGGGATGGCCGGTGATGAAGAAGCCGAGGATTTCCTTTTCGGCAGCGAGGCGCTGGTGTTCGTCCCATTCCGCGCCATCGAGATACTCGGCTTGGGCCGACGGCAACTGCGGCTCGTCGAAAACACCGAACAGGCCGTGCTGCCCGGCTTCGATGTCGCGCTGGGTTTTCTGGCCGCGGTCCATCGCCTTGTCCACCGCGTCGAACAGTTGCTTGCGGCGGCCAAGGGAGTCCATGGCGCCGCTCTTGATCAGTGACTCGACCACCCGCTTGTTGAGCAGGCGAAGGTCCACGTTCTCGCAGAAGTCGAAGAACGAGCGGAATTGCTCGAGCTTCTTGCGCGCGGCCACGATGGACTCAATGGCGTTCTGCCCGACGTTCTTGATGGCTGCCAGCCCGAAGCGGATGGCCTTGCCGTGGGGCGTGAAATTGGCGTCGCTGACATTGATGTCCGGCGGCTCGACCGCAATCCCCATCTCGCGGCACTCGTTGATGTACTTCACCACGTCATCGGTGCTGCCGGTAACGGAGGTCAGCAACGCAGCCATGAACTCGACCGGATAATGCGTCTTCAAGTACGCCGTCTGATAGGCGAGCAGGGCGTAGGCCGCGGAGTGCGACTTGTTGAAGCCATAGCCGGCGAACTGCTCCATCAGGTCGAAAATCTTTTCCACCTTGTGCGCCGGAATGCCGCGTTCGGCGGCGCCTTGCATGAAGCGCTCGCGCTGCGCCGCCATCTCCTCGGCCTTCTTCTTGCCCATGGCGCGCCGCAGCAGATCCGCTTCGCCGAGGGAGTAGCCGGCGAGACGGTTGGCGATCTGCATCACCTGCTCCTGGTACACAATCACGCCCAGGGTCTCGCGCAGGATGGGCTCCAGTTCCGGCAGCTCGTATTCGGCCTTCCGCCGCCCCCACTTGCGCTCGATGAAATCGTCAATCATGCCGCCCTGAATCGGCCCCGGGCGGTAGAGCGCGTTGAGGGCGGTGAGGTCTTCGACGGTGTTGGGCCGGTAGCGCCGCAACACGTCGCGCATGCCGTGCGATTCAAACTGGAAGACGCCGCTGGTCAGCCCGCTGTGGAAGACCCTTTCGTAGGTTTCCTTGTCGTCAAGCGCAATCGTGTTCCAGTGCAGGTCCTGGCCGTGCACCTGCTTCACCAGCTTGAGGGCATCGTCGAGAATGGTCAGCGTAGTGAGCCCGAGGAAGTCCATCTTCAGCAGGCCCATTTTCTCGATCGCCTTCATGTCGAAGGCGGTAACGATTTCGTCATTCTTCGTCTTGTGCAGCGGGACCAATTCGAGCAGCGGCTGCGGCGAAATGACAACCCCGGCGGCATGCACGCCGGCATTGCGCACCATGCCTTCGAGGCGGCGGGCGGTGTCGATGAGTTCCTTGACCTGCGCCTCGCTGTCGTACGCCTGCTGCAGGGGCGGCGAGTCTTTGAGAGCTTTTTCCAGCGTGATGTTCAGCGTTGCCGGGACCATCTTGGCGATGCGGTCCACGTCGCTGTAGGGGATCTGCATGGCGCGTCCCACATCCTTGATCGCCGCCTTCGCCATCATGGTGCCGAAGGTGATGATCTGCGCCACATTGTCCCGGCCGTATTTCTGGGTGACGTAATTGATGACTTCGGCACGGCGGTTCATGCAGAAGTCCACGTCGATGTCGGGCATGGAGACGCGCTCGGGATTGAGAAAGCGCTCGAACAGCAATTCGTGCTGGAGCGGGTCCAGGTCGGTGATTTCCATCGAGTAGGAAACCAGCGAGCCGGCTGCCGAACCCCGCCCCGGGCCGACCGGGATGCCGCGATCCTTGGCCCAGCGGATGAAGTCCCACACGATGAGGAAGTAACCGGAGAACTGCATCTGGCGGATGATGTCAATCTCGCGCACCAGGCGCTGTTCGTAGTCGCTGATGGTGTGCTTGAGCCGTCCCTGGCGCTCCACTTCCCGAATGGTGTTCAGTCGGCGCGCAAAACCTTCCCGCGCAATGTGCTCAAAATAACTGTCGAGGGAAAAACCCGCCGGGACCTCGAAGTGCGGGAAGGGATTGCGGATTTTCTCCAGCTTCAGGTTGCAGCGCTCGGCAATGTCCAAGGTACGGCGCAAGACTTCCGGCGTGTCAGGGAACATCTGCAGCATTTCCTGGTAGCTCTTGACCCAGAAATGCCGCGTCTGGAATTTCATCCGGTTGGTGTCCTGGACGTACTTGCCGGTCTGAATGCAGACCATCACGTCCTGCGCGTGCCAGTCGTCCTCGCAGAGATAATGGCTGTCGTTGGTGGCGACCAGCGGCAGATCGAGCTCGCGCGCCAGCTTGTGCAGCGCGGGGTTGATGGTCTGCTCCTGCTCCAGGCCCTGGTTCTGGATTTCGACGTAGAAGTTCTGCTTGCCGAAAATGTCGGCAAACTGCCCGGCGGCCTGTTTGGCGGCGTCGTACTTCCCTTCCACCAGGCGCTCGGCAACCTCGCCCTTCAAACATCCGGAGAGCCCGATCAGGCCGCGGGCGTGTTCGGCGAGGAAGCGCTTGGAGATGCGCGGCTTGTAATAGAAACCGTGCAGCGATGCCTCGCTGGTAATCTTCGCCAGGTTGCGATAGCCCTCTTCGTTCTCGGCGAGCACCAGCAGGTGATTGTAGGTATCGCCGTCGGGGGCCATGCGGCTGGTGTTGTGGTCGTCCTTCTTGCATACATACAGTTCGCAACCGATGATCGGCTTGATCCCGGCGCTTTTCGCCGCATGGAAAAAATGGAATGCGCCAAAGATGTTCCCGTGGTCGGTCATGGCGACGGCGGGCATGCCGAGTTCCTTCACCCGCCCGACCAGCTTGTCGATGTCGCAGGCGCCGTCGAGCAGGGAGTAATCGGTATGGAGGTGCAGGTGGACGAAGTCAGGCATGGGGCTCGCTTCAATTCTATGGGCCTGAACTGATGATGGGAAGGAATTCCGGGGTGTGGAAATCGTTGCGATTGTGGATTTCGGCGCCGATCCACAACTGAAAACGGCGATTACTTCGTCTTCTTCCTCTTGCCTTTTTTCGCCTTTGCAGGTGCGCTCTTCGCTTTCGCCGGCTTGGGCTGGTGCTTTGGCGCCACGGAGACTTTCGCCGTTTTGACGGGCGGTTTCTCCAACGGCTTTTCCACTTTGGGGGCAACCACCGGCGCGACTACGGCCATGGGCTTGCCTTTGCCCTTCTTCGCCGCAGCCGCGGGTGCGGCCGCCGGCGCAGCCTCAGCCCTGGCGCCCTTTCCCTTCCGCGGCGGTGGCGGAGGAGGCGGAGGCGGAGGTGCGTAGGGTTTGAGGAACTTCAATGTTTCCGTGCGCGAATGCAGTTTGCCGTCGAGCATCAGCAGGAACGCCTCCTGCTCGATCTTGGGATACTCCGGCAACTGGGGCGTGATGCGCAGCTCGGTCATCTCCGGCAACGGCAGCTTTTGCCGGACTTGGCGCCACTTGCCGAAGAAGTTCTTCAGTTTCTGCGCGACCGCCTGCTGGCGCGCGGTGGCGTCCAGGAAGAGGATAGTTTCCGGTTTCGCCTCGGACAGCAGCAGCCAGGTGCGCGACGGCGTCGCCGCCTCCTTCCCGCTGAGCCGTTTCGCCAGCTTGGCCGCGTCCTCTTCCAGGTTGCGCCACGATTCCACAAACTGCCGCCGCGGGATCAACTTTTGCATATCGCGGACATCGGAATCGGGGAGCCGCCGGGTGAGGAAGTACATGACTGCGGGCGCCATGTCCACGTTGTAGCCGAACTGCAACATCTGCTGTCGCGTCTTGAGCAACTGCGACAATCCGGCGGTGTCCACTTTGGCCACCGACCAGCGCGGGTGCAGCAGTTTCAGCCACTCCACTTTTTCAAGCGCGCGCATGATGTGCAGCGGGTCTTCTTCGTAGGCGAGGGCTTCGATCTCCTGCCCGATCGCCCGGTCGGTGATGTTCTCGATGTAATTGTTTTCCTTGGCGGCGTCGTACCGCGCCTGGGTGCGTTCCTCCAGAGGCCAATGGAAGCGGTGGGCAAAGCGGGTGGCGCGAATCAGCCGCGAGGGCTCTTCCAGAAAAGCATAGTTGTGCAGAATGCGGATGACCTTGCTCTCGATATCGGCGACGCCATTGAACGGGTCGAGCAGCAGCCCGCGCGAGCCGGGGTTCAGCGACAGCGCCATCGCGTTCACGGTGAAGTCGCGGCGCCGCAGGTCTTCGGTGATGGTCGCGGGCGCAATGCGCGGTGGCTTGCCCGGTTTTTCGTAGGTCGCCGAATACGCCATGCCCAGCTCGGCGCGCACGTTCCCGGTAAACAACAGGTACAGCGTCTTGGTGTCGTCGTCCACGCCCTCAATGGTGGCGCCGGCCTTCTCCAGGTCCTTCTGCAACCGGAGGGCATTGCCCTGGACCGTCATGTCCAGGTCGCGAATGGAAAAGCCGGAGATGATGTCGCGAATGGTCCCGCCGGTCAGGTAAAGGTTCATTTCCTGAGCGCGAGCAACATCCTGAACCAGGCTCACGGCTCTTTGTTGCTCCGGCGTGAGCCGGGTCTCCATGGTGTAGATGTAATCGGCCATCTTGCTCTTGGATCAGCCCGGCGCGCGCGACTCCAAACACGCGCCCGACCGCGTCACACTACGGGGTGACGATTCCTGAAGCCTCGGACGTTCTCCTGGGGAAGCACGCCTGGACCGCTGTAAGTGACTCTTTACGTGGCACTTACGTGCGCAGCTATGCCGCCGCGAACAACCGACAATACCATAAAGGTTGACCGTTTGGCTACACTTCGCTGTTAACCGCCGTTCCCGCGCCGAAAAGATGCGAGAATTAAGGTTCCGTATGGTGTCTGGCGGCCGGGTTCGCCGCCCGTAAACATGCCTTCGACGCACAAGAAAGTCGTAGTACGCAAGCTCAACCGCGACACGCTCAGCGGCTATGTGTCGCCGGCGGATTTTATTGTCGGCGGAAAAGTCGAGGTTCTCAACACCTCCGGCAATGTGGTGAGCATCGATCTAAAAGACATCAAGGGAATTTACTTTGTTCGCGAATTCGGCGAGCCCGATTCGCTGCGCAAGACTTTCGCCACGCGCCCGCGTACCGAGGGCCTTTGGGTTCGCCTCCGCTTCCGTGACAACGAAGTGATGGAAGGCATGATGCCCAACGACCTGACCCTGATGCCGCCTGACGGATATCTGATCAACCCGCCCGATACGCGCTCCAACACGCAGCGCATTTTTGTTCCGCGCACCGCGCTGGCCCAACTGACGGTTCTGGCTGTCATCGGGGCTGCCGGGAGCCGCCGCCGTGCCGCTGCCTCGGCGGACACGCGCCAAATGCCGATATTCACCGAATAGCTGAGCTGTGTACCGCCGCCCGGCGACCAGTTACACTACGCAGTATCGCCTATGAAACTCTCCAAGATCGCCGACGCAGTAGGCGCTCGTCTCAACGGTGACGACCAGGAAATCACCGGCGTGACGGGCATCGAGGAAGCTGGTCCGGGACAGTTGACGTTCGTGGCCAATCCCAAGTACGCCGCCGCCGCCCACACCACCCGCGCCTCGGCGGTGATCGTGAGCGACGACTTCCCGGCCGTCGCGGCCGCCACACTGCGCTGCGGGAATCCTTACCTCGCCTTCGCGCAGGCGATCGAGCTGTTCTATCACCCGCCGCGATATCCCATCGGCATTCATTCCACCGCAGTCGTGCACCCGTCGGCACAGATCGGCAAGCATGCTTCGGTCGGCCCGTACGCCGTGGTCGATGAGGATGTTGTCATCGGCAGCCACTGCGTGCTGCTGCCGCACGTGGTGATCTATCGCGGGGCACGCATCGGCGACAACTTTTTCGCGCACGCGCATGCGGTTGTCCGCGAATTCTGCCGGCTCGGCGACAACGTGATCCTGCAAAATGGCGCGATCATCGGGGCCGACGGCTTCGGTTTCGCCAAGAACGGCGAAGGGCGTTGGAAAAAGATCGTGCAGTCCGGACCGGCCGTGCTGGAAGACGACGTTGAGGTCCAGGCCAATGCGTGCGTGGACCGCGCCAGCATCGGCGAGACCCGCATCGGGCGCGGCGCCAAGATCGACAACCTCGTCCAGGTGGGTCACGCCTGCGAGGTCGGCGAGGACTCGCTGCTGTGCGCGCAGGTCGGCCTGGCCGGATCCACCGTGGTCGGCAACAAGGTGATTCTCGCCGGCCAGGTGGGAGTTGCCGGGCACTGTAAACTCGGCGATGGCGTGATTGCCACCGCGCAAAGCGGCATACCCAACGACGTCGATGCGGGCAAGACGGTCAGCGGCTACCCTGCCATGGACAACCGGCAGTGGCTGCGTTGTGTCGCCGT
>DASWAR010000026.1:0-2339 GCA_036391015.1 Terriglobales bacterium | reverse complement strand
CGCATCGGCAGCCCTGGCATTGCGGCCAGCGCCGACGAGCTGGTGCCGATGCGCCTGACCGGCACCATCCTCGGCGGCGGTTTCAGCAGCCGCGTCAACCTCAACCTGCGCGAAGAAAAGGGCTACACCTACGGCGCCTCGGCGAGCGGCCGGACGTACCGCAACGGCGGCGGCATCGTCGGCGGCGCCGATGTGCGCAACGCGGTGTCGGGTGCGGCGCTGACGGAGTTCTTCAACGAGTACCGCAGAATCGGCACCGAGCTGGTGCCGGCGCCGGAAATGGAGATGAACAAGCGCTACGTCGCCGGCAGCTATTTGATCAGCAACCAGCTGCAGCGGTCGGTGGCCAATACGCTGGCCAGCAACTGGCTGATCGGCCTGCCGCCGGAGTTCCTCGGCCAGTACGTGCCGATGATCCAGAAGGTGACGCCGGAGCAGGTGCGCGCGATCGGCAAGAAGTATTTCGCGCCGGAGAACCAGTCGATCGTGATCGTCGGCGACAAGGCCGCGGTGGGCGAGCAGCTGAAGCCGTTTGGCGAGTTTGTGGTGACGGACAAATAAGCGCTTGGTAGCGTCATTGAAAACGCCGGCTTCGCGCCGGCGTTTTTTTCACATCACGTGCCGTCGCTGTTTGCGTGCTTTGGCTCCAAGCTGCGCAATGGCGGGGTTGCCGCGCTCCCGTTGATCTCTTCCAGGAAGCCTAAAGTGGACCCATCCGTCAAGACAGTTTTTGCCTGAATTTAAGCTATGGTCTTGTTCCTGCATGCAGCGGATCAGCGCTGCCCTGTCTTGCTTAATTTTACCCACCCGTGAGCATGGGAGTCATCTCGGTCGGCTCCCCGCAGGGCGGGGTTTGGGGCGGAGCCCCATGCACCCCAGCACTGCTTGCATCGTGCCCTGGTTTTGTCTCAGGTGATTCCAGCGCAGGCACGCTGCCGTACTTGTCGACGATCAAGGCGCCACCGCCTTCGCCACTTTCGTACACTGCATCCGGCGTCTGATAGTTCAACGCTTGGTGCGGCCGCTCGCCATTGTAAAAGGCGAAGTACCGCGTCAGTCCTGCATGCAGATCGCCCATCGTGGCGTAGCCGTTCAAGTACACGTCCTCGTACTTGACGTTGCGCCACAGGCGTTCGACGAAGATGTTGTCCAATGCACGACCCCGACCGTCCATGCTGATGTCAACTCCTGCACGCTTCAGGATCCCTGTGAACGCCACGCTCGTGAACTGACTGCCCTGGTCGGTGTTGAAGATCTCAGGCTTGCCGTGATCGATCAATGCCTCCTCCAGACAGTCCACGCAAAATGACGCGTCCATGCTGTTGCTGATGCGCCAGGTCAGCACGCGTCGCGAGTACCAGTCGATGATCGCGACCAGGTACGCAAAGCCGCGTGCCAGCCTGATATACGTGATGTCTGTACTCCAGACATGGTTTGGCCGCACGATGGCCACGCCACGCAGGAGATACGGATACACCTTGTGCCCTGGATGTTGAACTGCCGTGCCCGGCCCCGGCGCCATTCCCGCCAGCCCGAGCATGCGCATCAATCGCTGCACATGCTTGCGGTTAACCATCCAGCCTTGTCGCTTCAGAATTACCACCATCCGCCGGCTCCCGTAGAACGGATGCCGCGTGAATTCTTCATCGATCAGCGCACACAAGGTCAGCTCATCGTCGTCAGGACTCGCCGCCGCCCGTGGCCGGTACACGGTCGCCCTCGAGACACCCGCCAACTCGCATTGTCGCGACAGCGATATCTCGCCGGCGACGATCCATTCCAACCGCACCGCGCCGCTTACAGGCCTGACTTTTTTTTAAGCCAATCTAGCTCCATCTTAAGGCGACCAATTTCGCCGTACAGCCGGTCGTCGTCCTCGTGTGCCGCGTCCACTTTCGGTCCCCGCTTCCCTTCGAACAGGCTCCCAGCTCGAGCAAGGATCTCTTTCTTCCACTGGCTGACCATCACAGGATGGACACCGTGATGCTGCGCGATCTCGTTCACCGTTTTGATACCACGCACGGCCTCAAGACCGACCTTTCCTTTGAACTCCGCGCTGTGCACTTTCCGCTTCTTTATCTCCGCCATTCGCTACCATCCTCCTGTGAGGACCATAGCTTAAACTGCTGTCTCAAATCGTGGGTCCACTATAGCCTGCGGCCAGGTAGCGCGGCATCTTGTCGAATTCGCTCAGCACGCGGGCGCGAAATTCCGCGTGTTCGTGCCAGCGATCGGCGGGAATGCCAAAATAGTTGACGAGACAAACCGACATGTTCAAACCTGGCCAATGTCTCTGCAAAGTCATCAGGTAGCGCCGGGTCGAGCATATTTTCCCGATC
>DASWAR010000025.1:0-4494 GCA_036391015.1 Terriglobales bacterium | reverse complement strand
CCGGGTCAGCACAAATGAGAGCAGTAGAGAAAGAACAAAACTGCTCAGGCTGATTGCAAACACCTAATGGGCTCCTTTTGCAATTACCTGAATCAAGTGCGTGAACAAAAAAAGCCGCGGTAGGATTCGCGCGCGGCAAATCGCCGCGAAGGATCATCGTAAGCGCGGGCGCCGGTGACGACCGTCACCTGGTAACCGGCATCGCCGAGGGCGAGGGCGAGGTCGGTGGCGTGCTGCGCCGTGGAAACGACGTCAGGATAGAAGGCCTGGTTCAGGATCACAATGCGGCGGCGCGACCCGCGCATGACGGTGACCTCGACCTGCCTCTCGGATGATGGCGCGTTCGCGGGCATGTCACCAGGAAAGCGAAAAATGTCCTTCGGTGATGAAACCGCCGGACTGGAGATTGATGAGCTGAGCACAGCCAACAAGCTTGCCCTTGAGTGCCTCGTCCGCCAGCTTTTCCATGTTGCGCAGGCGAACCATCTGCAGGTTCGAGGCGGCGCGGCACATGAGCGCCTGCGGCAGGGACTCGAGTTCGGGATACTGCGCGGCGCCACCTTCGGTGGTGACGAGCAGCAGCGGAGACTTCATCATCTGCGCCAGGTGCTCCGCGCCGGCCACGACGTACGCGATTCCCTGGCTGAGCAGGGTGTGCCCGTCGAGCACCTGGTCAAAGGTTTTTTCCACCAACGGAAGCGCCGCTTCACTCACCGGCAGGCAGAAGCGGATGTGCATGGACAGCAGGTAGACGAAGGTAAACGGCAGGAAGAGGTCGGTTGGTTCGACCGCTCCGGCGAGCAAATCAGGCAGAAACAACACCGCGAAGGGCGCCGCGGCGGGCTGGGCTGCTGCCTGTTGTTGCTGTGACAACGAAAACTCCCGTTTCAGTTTCGAGTTTCAGTTTCGGGTCACCAGTTTCGATTTTCGAGTTTTGGGTCCGGCTGAAACTGAAACTGAAACTCGAAACTGTTTCAATGCTCGACCAAGTAATCGCCCACGAAAAGTTTGTCCATCCGGGTGCGCTGGAAGCAGTTGAGCGCGTCCTGCGGCGTGCAGACGATGGGCTCGTCCTCATTGAACGAAGTGTTGAGCACCACGGGAACGCCGGTAATCTTGTCGAAATCGCGGATCAAATCGTAGTAGCGCGCGTTGGTGCTGCGCGAGACGGTCTGCAGGCGTCCGGAGCCGTCCACGTGGGTGATGGCGGGGACCTGAGCGCGCTTGTCGGCCTTCACCTGGTACACCATGAGCATGCTGGGTGCGGGGTGGGTCTGCTCGAAATATTCCTCAACGCGGTCTTCCAGGATGGAGGGCGCAAACGGCCGGAAGGGTTCGCGCTTCTTGATCCGCGCATTGAGGATGTCCTTCATTTCGGCGCGGCGCGGGTCCACTACGATGCTGCGATTGCCCAGCGCGCGGGGGCCGAATTCCATCCGCCCCTGGAACCAGCCGACAATCTGGCCGTCGGCAATGGCACGCGCCGCCGTCTGCGTCACGCAATCCGGCTGGAGGCGGGTGTGCGGCATGCCCGAGCCGCGCACCGCCGCTTCGATCTGTCCGTTCTCGTAACCTGGACCGGTGTAGGCGTGTTCCATGACGAAGGCACGCGGCTGCTTGAGCTCGATATTGTGCAGGTAATAGCAGACGCCGACAGCAGTGCCGGCATCGCCCGCCGCGGGTTGTGCGTAGATCTGCTTGAAGGGGGTGTGCAGCAAGATTTTTCCGTTCATTACGGAATTGAAGGCCACGCCGCCGGAAAGGCACAGGCGATCGCTGCCGGTCTGCTGATGCAGGTGCTTGAGGATGTGGAAGCTGACTTCTTCCAGGCGAGCCTGCAATGAAGCCGCGACATCTTCCTGGTGGGAAGTCATGGGGCCGCCTTTTTCGCGTGGCGGACCGAAGGTCTCGATGAATCTGTCGGAGAAGATGCGGCCGACGGTGGGCGAGCCCTCGTCCCAGGTCATCTCGACGCCATCGGAGTGATGGAGGAAGTAGTCGAGGTTCAGCTTGAAGCGCCCGTCTTTTTCCGCACTACGGCGACGAAGGCAAGGTGATGGGCCTGGCGCCCTACGGCAAGCCGCGCTTCCTTGACCAGTTCCGCGAAATCGTCACCACCGCTGTCCTCACCCCTTTTCCGCCGCGATGGACAGATGATTGGGCGCCATCGGGCGAGTGCCGGCCTGATCCAGGAATCGTGACACGGCCGCGCCCAAGGCCGCGCGGTAGTCGCTCCACTGCCAGCGTGCCGTTCGCTCCATGGCGGCGCGAGAAATCTCCTGCATGGCGTCGGGGTGATCCAGGCACCATTGCATGGTTTCAGCCAGGCGCTCGCTGTCGCGGATGGGCACCAGGAAGCCGTTGCGGCCGTGCTCGATGAAATCAGGTCCGGCGGTGTTGGCGGTCGTAATCACCGGCAGGCCCTGCGACATGGCCTCGGTTATCACCTGGCCAAAGCCTTCGCACAGCGAGGGGAACACCAGAACGCCGGCGCGGCGAAACAGTTCGAATAATTCCGGCCGCGGCAGCGAGGGGCGAATCACGACTTTGCCGGGCAGATGAGCCATGGATTCCGGCGGAAGCACCATGGCCCCGACCAGCCAAAGTTCGGCGCCGGCGCGTGGCTTGAGCTTTCGCCATGCTTCCAGCAGGTAGTGAGTTCCCTTGCGCACGGATTGCGTTCCGGCGCTCAGGATGACAAAGGGCGCATACGACCTGGGCTGTGGCGCGTCCCAAATCGCCGGCGCACCCAACGGTATGACTACAATTTTTTCGGCGGGCACTCCGGTTCGCAGCAATGAATCCCGCGTGAAGCTGGAGTTGCACACGACCAGGTCAGCCATGCCAAGTTCGCGATCTTTGCGCTGGTTGCGACGGGGGGCCAGTCGGCGCAGGTGACGGTCGCGATCGGTCTCCACGGAAGGGAATCGCGCGAACTCCTCCCCCAGGTATCTCGCTGTCGTGGCGTGATGCGTGATCGGCATTTCGTAAATGCACGCTCCGCCTCGCCGTTTCTGCGCCTCAAAGCTAACCAAGGCGGCGTGCTCGTACGCATAGACCGCGTCCGCTCCATCAAGGTGACGTCGCGCCACGATGCGGTCGAACCACTTTTCTGTCACCTCCCAGACGCGGTCCGTCGTGATCGAATCCGTTCCCTTTGCGGCTGCCATGCGGATCATCTCCGGTAGCGGGTGCGACCGAACCATCTCGCGGGGAACTTCGGTAATGGCGCGGCGCGAGAGCTGCTGCTCGGCATCGCGCATCACCATGCTCATGGCCGTCCGAAGAAAACGTCCGAGCGGGCTTTGCCGGTCATAGTGGAACGTGGTGACGAACGCGGACAGCAACCCGGCCTCATGCAGCGCGCGGGCGGCGTTTTGCACGAACGGCCCCGTGCCGGGATGGCTGAGCACCACCCGGGCGGCTGGGCGCGGCTCCGCCGTCTTCCTGCCAGTCTCTGCGCGCGGCGCTACGATGGGCATTCGTGAACCAAGGCAAGTGTGGAAACGACTTTGACGATTATATCCAGCCGGTGTTCCCCCGGGTTTCGAAGTAACGGGAAAAATTGCGCGCCGGGAATCCGCCGATACACTCGCGCCGGCAGCGCCGGCGCGCTCTCACAACGGCAGGTGACAGCAGTCACCGCAGGACGTTCCCAACAGGGGAATACTGAGCTGTTTCCCGCATTGCCGGCCGGTGGCAGCGCATACCGGCGGCAGTTTCGGGGCGGACGCCCGCGCGCCCGCGGCACGGGGAGGAAGCATGTTTGAACAAGAAATCGAAATGGAACAGAGGTCGTCGACGGTGGTTCCTTTGTTGCTGATCCTGGCGCTGGCAGGCGTCATCATCGGCACGGCCGGCTACTGGTTCGTGCAGTCGAGGAAGGTCCTGACTCAGCCGGAGGCGACTACCGTGGTCACCTCGATCTTAAAGGCGCAGGGCCCGGCCATGCTGCGCTTCCACACCGGCACCGTAAAATCCAGCATCAACGAGAAGCCGCGCGACCCACATTACAAGCTGCTGGTAAAAGCCGGCATGGTGAAACTCGCCCCCGTCAAGGGCAAGGGCGAGATGTACAACATCGCGCTCACGCCCAAGGGCGAAACCGAGCTGACCGCGATCCCCGAATTCCAGAAGACCAAGGAAAAGGACGGGACTTTCGCCCTCGCGGTGCCGCTGGCGCGGCGCAAGCTGGTGGAGGTCACTAAAGTCACCATGAACGGCCCCAGCATGGCCCGCGTGGAGTACACCTGGAAGTGGGAGCCGACGCCGGTGGGCGACCTGTTTGACGCCAATGGCAATTTGGTCAAGGCTTTCAACATCTGGGACACGCAGACGCTGATCGAAAAATATGGCGCCAACTTCTACCACGGCGATGCCAAGAAAGTTGCCGTCAACCTGGTCAAGACCGACAAGGGATCCTGGCAGCTGATGGGCGAGTAGCAGCGGTTGCCCGAGAGACACGGACGGCACGGCCCCCGCCGTGCCTTTTTT
>DASWAR010000024.1:0-2269 GCA_036391015.1 Terriglobales bacterium | reverse complement strand
GCTTGGAATCCAGCAGGCGGGAACGTCGGTGCTCGGCTTCCTGCGGTAATTTTTTCGCCACAGAGGACACAGAGGTAAGGAAGCTCAGAACCCCGGTACGATGCCGGGGTTTTGCATTTACCTTGAACGGATGTCATCCTGAGCGAGGGCGGTGTGGTTATCGCCGTCCGAGTAGAAGGACTGGCACTTCGCCGCTGCACTAAATGGCCAACGACCACCGACCATCGACCAACGACGACGGCATGGCAAACGACCAACCACCTACGCCCAACGACGACAGCATTGCCAACGACCAACGACCAACGGCCAACGACGACGCCGGCGGAAACAAGAACTTTTTCGTCAACCTCGCCCGCTACAGCCAGCTTGCCTTCGTGCTGCCGGCATGCACCGTGGTTGGATGGCTGATCGGTGTGGGGCTGGACCACTGGCTGCACACGACCTGGATCTACCTGGTCGGGCTGATCGCCGGCATCGCCGCGGGATTCGTGGAGCTCATCCGCACCGTGGCCTCCTCCGAAAAAGGTTGATTTGATCCTCCAGTACCGGTGTTATTATTCGCGGCCCTTTCCACAAGAGTTCAGGAGGCGTTATGGAGCACCGCAGCCGGGCCCTTCTCGTTTGTCTAATTCTTCTGTTTGCCAATATCGTGAACGCAGCTGAGCCGAAGGAGGCTAAGATCAAACGTGCACTCTCCTCCGCTCCCGCCGATGTGGCCCGCGGCGCCAAAGTCGTGGATATCGATGAGAAGGGGAACATGACCGTGCTGCGCGAGGGCAACACCGGCATCACCTGCATTCCCGGGCATCCTGGCGTCGTCAGTGATCCTCCCTCGTGTATGGACGCGGCCGGGTTGCAATGGGTACTGGATTGGATGGCGCATAAGCCGAAACCCACGAATACTCAGCCGGGCGTCCTGTACCAGTTGGCGGGTGGCACCGATTGGAGCGCCAGCGATCCCTGGGCGACCTCGGGAACCCTGCAGAAGTGGCCGCCGTGTTGGATCATCCTGTGGCCGTTTGATCCGAAGACCACCGGCTTGTCCGACAAACCTAAGAACACCGGCACATGGATCATGTGGGCGGGCACGCCGTGGGCGCATCTCATGATCAATCAGCATCCGTGATGGTGCCGCGACTGGTGGAAAGCGGTGCGCGGCCGGTGGCGCACTACGCTGCCGCGCTGCGCTACGAACTCAGCGTGCGCAACCAGGCGTACGCCAAGACACATGGGCTGAAGCACCAGGTCAGCTATGGTTCGCAGCCGGTGGTTTGCTACGAGCCCGATGGCCGCACCCATGGAAATTTCCTTCCTGAAACCTATCGCGCTATCCTCGACAACCCGCTCTGGGCGCGGCGTCTGAAGAAGGCGCACACCAGCGCCCGCAGCGCGCTGCCGCGCAACGACCGCGGCTTTTGGGGCGAGCTCGACTCCTCGAACAGCTCCGACGCGCTGCTGATGAACGTCTTCTGCTGTCCGGGTGTCTTTGATGACGGGCGTGTTTGTTCGCTGCTCGGCCTCGAAGCTGGCGCCGTGCCGGAATTCGGTTTTAAGGCGCGCGTTCCGCTCGTTGGCGATAAATTCGACCGCACCGAGGTGGACATGCGCCTGGGATCGCTGCTGGTCGAGGCCAAGTGCACAGAATCCGATTTTCAAACCCGCGAGCAAGCAGTTGTCGAGACCTACCGCGATTTTGACGAGGTCTTCGACCGCAAAGCTCTGCCGAAGACACAGGATGGTTATCTGTCTTACCAGTTGATCCGCAACGTGTTGGCGGCGAGAGCCAACGATTGTGCCTGCTGCGTGTTCTGCGACGCGCGCCGTCCCGACCTGCTGCAGGCATGGTATGAGATCATGCGCTCGGTCCGCCCGGTGGACCTGCGCCTGCGCTGCAAGGTCATGACCTGGCAAGAACTGGCAGCCGTGCTGCCGAAGCGATTGCAAACATTTTTGGAGGAGAAATACGGGATCTGCGCGAATTTGTAATTTGCAATTTGTAATTTTCCGGACGTGAACGCACGTTGTGTTTGTCGGTCAGAGTTGCTTTCCAAATTGCAAATTACCAATTACAAATTACAAATTGCCCGACTCTCCCCAATCCGCCGTAGCTCCGCCCGATCCCGCCGCCGAGCAGTTCTACTCCGGCGCCCTGGACCGTATTCGCCGCTTCATGGCCGCCATCGGAGCGGTCGCTACCGTGGTCGTCTCGATTTTCTTCGGCTGGAAGGTTGGCGCCGGCCTGGCGCTGGGGTGCGTGATCGCGTGGGTG
>DASWAR010000023.1:0-14318 GCA_036391015.1 Terriglobales bacterium | reverse complement strand
CTCTTACAACAGCACGGCCAGTTGCGCTTTGACGTGCCATGGACATCCTCACCAGTAAGCATAAGCCGATGATCCCATTGGAGTGGGCAGTAGACGCGTTTTCAGAATGACTGGCGCCCGACCTGCCGTTTTGGTGGGTAGGATTCCCCGCTCCGCCCGAAATGACAAACTCCACAAAGGTGAAGCGGTCAGCATGAGTTGCTGAAAACAGCCGCGCATACGAGCTGCTGACATACAATATCTGGTTCTTCAACTCAGCTCATGTCCGATACGGGAAGTAGGCGATGCTTTACCGCTTGGCGGATCAGCTTTATATCTCACTTCTGCTCGCCGTGGTACTTGGCGCAACTGCTTGCAACAAGGGCGTGAAAGGAAAAGGGGAAGGCGCGCAGGTCCCGGCGCTCCCCGTGAAGGTGCAGGTGGCTCAGCCGCAGCGCGTGGGCGAGTTCACCGAGTACATGGCCGCGCTGAAATCGCGCAATGCGGCGGTGCTTCAGCCGCAAGTCGAAGGGCAGGTCACGAGCATTTTCGTGCAGTCGGGCGACCGCGTTGAGCGCGGCGCGCCCCTGCTGGAAATTGACCCGCTGAAACAGCAGGCGACAGTCAACAATCAGGAAGCGTCCCACCGGGCGCGGTTGGCCAACCTCGAATGGACGCGCAAGGAGCTGGCGCGCCGCAAGGAGTTGTTCGCCGCCGGCGTCATCAGCCGGCAGGACCTGGACCAGGCGCAGAGTGCAAACGCCGCCGCCCTGGCCGATGTCGAGGCCATGGAAGCCGGGGTCCGCGAGCAGCGTGTCCAGTTGCACTACTACACGGTGAAGGCGCCCGACGCCGGCATCATTGGAGACATCCCGGTGCGTGTGGGCGACCGCGTCAAGGTTGACACCGTGCTCACCACGCTCGACAAAAGCGGCGAACTCGAAGCGTACATCTCCGTTCCTGCCGAAAAAGCCGCGGTCCTGCACCGCGGCACGGTTGTCGAAATCCTCGACGACAGCAAACCCGCGGCCCGCTGCGCCGTCAGCTTCGTTTCGCCCCGGGTGGATCCCGACTCGCAATTGCTGCTCATCAAGGCCATCGTGCCCAACAAGGACCGCCAGTTCCGCAACGCGCAGATGGTCCACGCGCGCGTGATGTGGAGCGAGGCTGAACACCCGCTGATTCCGGTCACAGCCGTGGCCCGAGTCAGCGGGCAGACGTTCGCGTTCCTCGCGGAAGGCGATGGCAAACAGGCCGTAGCGCGGCAGCGCGCTGTCCGCCTCGGAGATATTGTCGGCAACAACTACGTAGTCCTGGATGGAATCAAGGCCGGCGACCGCATGATCGTGAGCGGCGTGCAGATACTGGCCGACGGCATGCCCGTCGTGCCCCAATCCTAAGCGGCAGCGGAGCATTCATGTTCGTCAATTTCTTTATTCGCCGGCCGGTGTTCGCCATCGTATGTTCGCTCCTCATCATCCTGGCGGGAGCGGTGGCAATCCCGTCGCTTCCGGTTGCCGAGTTTCCGCAGATTGCGCCGCCGCAGGTGACGGTTGGCGCGTCGTACACCGGCGCCAACTCACAAGCGGTGGAGACCAGCGTTACCACCCTGCTGGAACAAGCGATCAACGGCGCGGAGGGCATGCGCTACATCAGCTCGAGCAGCGCCAACGACGGTTCCAGCCAGATCACTGCCACTTTCGATCTGACCCGTAGCCTCGACATTGCCGCCGTGGACGTGCAGAACCGGGCTTACACCGCCCTGGGGCGCCTGCCTGCGGAAGTGCAGACTACCGGCCTGTCCGTCAACAAGAACTCCGGCTCGTTCATTATGGCAGTCGGTTTTTATGCCGACAATAAACGCTACGACGAATTGTTCATCAGCAATTTCCTGGACGTTTACGTCAAAGACGCGCTGAAGCGCGTCAAAGGCGTGGGTGACGTAATCATTTTCGGCGAGCGCAAGTACTCCATGCGCCTGTGGCTCGATCCGGTCCGGCTGGCGTCGCGCAAGCTGACTGCCGCGGATGTGGTCAACGCACTGCGCGAGCAGAACCTGCAAGTAGCGGCGGGCCAGGTTGGAGAAGCGCCCGCGCTGCCGGGGCAGTCGTTTCAGATCAGCGTGCGCGCCGTGGGCCGCCTTACCGATCCCAAGGAGTTCGAGAACATCGTCCTCAAGCGCGGGCCCAACGGCTCCCTGGTGCTGCTGCGCGATGTGGGCCGCGCCGAGCTCGGGGCCGAGAGTTACGGCGGCAATCTCGCCTACAACGGTCACGAGGCGATCGGGCTCGGTGTCATGCAGCTTTCGAACGCCAACGCGTTGGATGTGGACCGCGGCGTGCGCCAGGAATTGGAGCGACTTTCTAAGCAGTTTCCGCCGGGGCTGAAGTACGGCATTGCCTTTGACAGTACCCTGGCCGTGGGCGAATCCATTCGCGAAGTGCTGAAGACGCTGGTGGAAGCGATCATCATCGTCATCCTGGTGATTTTCCTGTTCCTGCAAAGCTGGCGCAGCACGCTGATTCCGGCCATCACCATTCCCGTGTCGCTGGTCGGCACGTTTGCGTTTGTGAAGCTGTTCGGCTTCTCCATCAACACGCTCACGCTATTCGGGCTGACGCTCGCCACCGGACTGGTCGTGGACGACGCGATCGTGGTCATCGAAAACGTCGAGCGCCACATGGAGGAGGGGATTGCCGATGCGCGCAAGGCGTCGCAAGTCGCAATGGGCGAGGTGACCGGCGCCGTGATCGCGACCTCGCTGGTGCTGATCGCCGTGTTCGTGCCAGTAGGCTTGTTCCCTGGGACCACCGGCCGGCTGTACCAGCAGTTCGCTCTGACGATCGCGTTCTCCATTGCTCTTTCGGCATTCAACGCGCTCACGCTGACGCCTGCGCTTTCCGCCCTGCTGTTGCGTCCTACCGAGCGCCCCCGCAACCCGCTGTTCCGCGGCATCAACTCGCTGATTCGCGGTGGAACCGCGGCGTACAGGAAATCGCTGGGACACCTGAGCGCATGGAAAATCCCGGTGCTGATCGTCTTTATTGCCGGGCTGGCGCTGAGCTATTGGATTTACGGCAAGGTGCCGACCAGTTTTGTGCCCAACGAAGACCAGGGCTGGTTCATCACCGCCGTGCAGGCGCCAGAAGGGGCGTCGCTGGACTACACCACGCGCGTGAATACGCAGGCGACTCAGGTCCTTGCCCAGAATCCCGACATCACCGGCGTGTTTTCGGTTGCGGGTTGGAGTTTTAGTGGCGCCGCGCCGAATCGGGGCGTGATGTTCATCAGCCTCAAGGAACACGACCAGCGTCACGGCCCGCAGCATTCGGTGCAAGCCGTCATCAACCAGGTGCGCGGGCCGCTCTCCGGGATTTCCGAAGCCATGGTGGTTCCGTTTCTCGCGCCGCCGATTGAGGGCCTGGGTGTTTACGGCGGGTTCCAGTTTCAGCTTCAGCAGACCGGTTCGGGCACGCTGGACGATCTGGAACGCGTGCTGCGCGACATGATCCAGAAGGGCAACAGCCGTCCGAATCTGCGCGGGCTGTTCACCAGCTTCAGCGCGCGCGATCCACAGTTGCTGGTGACCATTGACCGTGAAAGAGCCAAGAGCCTGGGCGTGCCGTTTACGCAGATCACCTCGGCGCTGCAGGTCTTCATGGGCTCGCAGTACGTCAACGATTTCGATTTCAACAACCGCTCGTACCGCGTGTACGTGCAGGCCGACAAGGCATTCCGCTCACAACCCCGCGATTTGCGCCAGTTCTATGTCCGCGCGGATGATGGCAAAATGGTGCCGCTGGACGACATCGTGACCGTGAGAGAGACCACCAACGCCAGCATCATCAGCCACTATAACCTGTTCCGCACCGCGGAAATCAACGGCAGCGCGGCCCCGGGATTCAGTTCCGGACAGGCTATCAGCGCCATGGAGCAGTTGGCGAAACAGGTTTTGCCCGCCGGGTACGCCTACGAGTGGACGGGCATATCGCTGGAAGAAATCCAGTCAGGTGGTCAATCGTTCCTGCTGTTCGGCCTGGGCCTCCTGGTGGTTTATCTGACGCTTTCGGCGCAGTACGAAAGCTTTGTGCTGCCGTTCATTATCCTCCTCGCAGTGCCCATGGCAATCCTGGGCGCGCTGGGGGCACAGTGGTTGCGCGGGTTGCAGAATGATGTCTATTGCCAGATCGGCCTGGTCATGCTCATTGGGCTGGCCAGCAAGAACGCCATTCTGATCGTGGAATTCGCCGAGCAGTTGCAGGCCAAGGGACTGCCGCTCACGGATGCTACCGTTGAGGCCGCGCGCCTGCGCCTGCGCCCGATCTTGATGACTTCGGTGGCCTTCATCCTGGGCGTGCTGCCGCTGGTATTCGCCAGCGGCGCGGGATCGGCAGGGCGTCACTCGGTCGGCACCACCGTATTCGGCGGTATGGTGATCTCCACCATCTTGAACCTGTTCATCATCCCGGTGCTGTACCTGCTGGTCCGCAGCCTCCTGCCCGCTAAGGCTACGAGCCGCGTGGCGCTGTCGGAAGCAGAAGCGGATTCGTGAGCCGTAGCACTGTGATCTGGGTCACAGCCCTCGGCCCCCGGCGGCCCTATGCTAAACACTGCAAAACTCCCCCCAGATCAGCCATTCGTTAGCCCGGAGGTCCAAAATGCCGGAACCCACCAGCTCGTTTCAGAGGGTTATGGAGGAGCAATTTAACAAGCCCTCTGCAAGCGTAGCAGACGTGCCTGTATCCATTCGCTCGCAACTTACTGTCACTGACGCATTCTCGGATCAAGTGGCTGTGGTTACGGGAGCAGGCAGCGGCATCGGGAAAGCGATCGCTTCTGCGCTTGCGGTACGCGGCGCGACGCTATGCCTGGTTGGACGTACCCGGGAGAAGCTGCAGGCTACGGCCTAGAGCTTGAATGGCACGCACGCGGTGCTCCCCGCCGACCTCAGCCAGGATTGCCAGATTGAGGCTCTTGTCGCCGAACTGCAGCGGCGCTGCTCCAAGGTCGATATGCTGGTGATGTGCGCGGGAGAGATGGTGCGGGGAACAGTGCAGGATACCCCCGTGGCTGTACTCGATCAGCTATTCCGTTCCAATGTCCACGGGAATTACCTGCTGATACAAAAGATGCTGCCCGCCCTGCGGCAGTGTCGTGGTCAGATCGTCATCATCAACTCCAGCGCGGGGCTTAGCGCGCGTCCCAACCTTGGCCAATATGCGGCGACAAAACATGCTTTGAAGGCGATCACGGATGCGTTACGCGGGGAAGTAAATCAATTCGGCATCCGAGTGCTCGGTGTTTACTCCGGCCGTACCGCTACGCCCATGATGGAGACGATGTATAAGCAGGACGCAAAAGCCTACCAGCCGGAATTCCTGCTACAGCCGGAAGATATTGCGTCTGTGGTGTTGAACGCGCTGATGTTGCCACGAACCGCGGAGGTAACGGACATCAACATCAGAGCGATGATGAAATCCTATTAGTATCCCGTCCTCAAGAGAGTTTTGGAATCTGCCAGTTCTGGGTTCGGCTCAATACTCCAGGCGCGTTTCGATCCACTTGTCGCGCGGTAACGTTTGCGGTTCGAACTCAGTCGATGGCGAAGGAGTAGTTGGACGCCAGCCACCCAGTTGGTACAGAATCCTGCTAATGCGCGATAACTCCGGTGAAGAAATATTCTGCAGGTCCAACCGCTCAGAAACCAGAATCGGAATCGTGCCGCCTCAGTACACCGCAGCCGACGTAGAACATTAGTTGGTTGCTGTTGTTCGCCGTGGTGTGCGGGTTTCCCTTATAACCCCAAGGTCGGTGGCTCAAATCCACCCCCGCAACCATCTGAAAGTACCCGGGATCGCGTTGGACCAGACCAGTGCGATCCCTTTCTCTTTCCCGAGAAGAGTTTCCACCCCAACGCTGAAGCCGACACCTTTTCCCATGCCTGGGCTCGGTGTAACGATCGATCCACGGGTTCCCCAGAAGCGCACGCGCATATCGCCTCACTTACTTGAAGCGGATGTCGACGGAATCGAGAAATTGGACCAACTGGGCGGTGACGCTGCGGACCGCGTCGGCGTCTTGCTCTTTGGCCGCCCGCTCCAACTGGTTGCCAATCTCGCTGATCTGCGGCAGACCGAAGGAGCTGCCAGTCCCTTTCATGTTGTGACCCAGCGAACGGATGGTGTCGAAGTCACCGCGGGCAAGCGCGGCCGCGATGGCGGGAAGATTTCGCCGCACGTTGCTGATGAACTTGGGCACAATCGCCGAAAGCTCTTCATCCACCACGACGTCGAGTTTCGTTCCGGTCGCGGCTTCCGGATGAGCCTGCCCGTATCGGGCGATCGCTTCCAACAGCGTCGTCTTGCGGATCGGCTTGGCCAGGTACATGGTAAATCCGGCCGCCAGGCTCTTCTCCACCGCTTCCTTGAACGCATCGGCGGTCAACGCCAGCACCGGCAGCGGCTGCAGGTTCTGGGCCCGTTCGTATTCGCGGAAGGCGCGCACCGCGGCATACCCGTCCATCTTCGGCATGTGGACATCCATCAGCGCCAGGTCGTACCGGCCGGTCCGGAGCTTTTCCAGGGCGGAAGCGCCGTCCTCGACGAAGTCAACAACGTACGGCGAGTGCTGCAGGTACGCGCGCATTACCGAACGGTTGTCCTCGGAATCATCGGCCAGCAGGATACGCAAGGATTCGGCCGGCTTGGCAGCAACCGCAGCCGCGGTTGCAATCGGCGTCGCCGGGGCCGTCGCGTGACCGAACTCAGCCGTGAAATAAAAGGTGCTGCCAACTCCCAGCGTGCTTTCCACCCAGATCTTGCCGCCCATCGCTTCCACCAGCCGCTTGCAGATGGTCAATCCCAATCCCGTGCCGCCGTATTTGCGTGTGGTCGAAGAATCCGCCTGAGTGAAGGTTTCGAAGATCTTCGGCAGCTTGTCTTCGGGAATACCGATCCCGGTGTCCGACACTGCGAACCGCAGCGAGGCCAGGCCCTTGCCCTTCGGGTCCCGCTCCACCCGCACCGTCAATTGTCCCTGCTCGGTGAACTTCATCGAATTCCCCAGCAGGTTGATCAGCACCTGCCGGGTCCGCACCGGATCACCGCTCACCCAGGGCGCCACATCGGAAGCGATTTCGGATTCTATCTTCAGCCCCTTCGCTCCCGCCCGGATGCCCACCAGTTCCACGGCTCGCGCCACCACATCACGCAGCTCGAAGGGGACGTTTTCAAGGGTCAACTGACCGGCCTCGATCTTCGACATATCCAGAATATCGTTCAGCAGATCGAGCAGGCTGGTGGCCGCTCGCTGAAAAATTTCCACGTAGCGGCGCTGATCGGGAGTTAGCGGAGTTTCCGCCAGCACATCGGCCATGCCCAGAATCGCGTTCATGGGGGTGCGGATTTCGTGGCTCATCATGGCCAGGAAATCGCTCTTGGCCTGCGCCGCACGCAGGACTTCGCGATTCAGCCGCGCGATGGTGTCGTATTGCAGCGCCGTTTCGTGGGCGTATTGCAGGACGAGTTGCCGTTCGCGGTGCAGGTTTTCGGCCGCTTCGATCAAGAGAATCGGCCGCCCGGCCATGTTGAAGGCCCAAGCCTGCAGGTGCGTGTCATCACCGCCGGCATGCGCCTCCGCCCAGATTTCGGAACAGGCCCGTCCGCTGCCGGTCGCCTGCCAGGCCTCTTGCGCTTCCGGAAGAAATGACTCCAACAGGGGAAAGCGTTCGACCAGATCAGCTTCTAAAGCGGATTCGATTCCGGGCACAAGATCGCGCAGCCAGTCGGGTGGCGTTGACAACAACCGGAATGAGCCGCTGGGTAAAGGCTCAAAGGCGGCCATCTGCATGGTCGCCAGCAGGAGAGCTACAAGATCGTGCACCGCATGGTCAGCCTGCGACGGCGCCGGCTGTGGAGTCGTCGACATGGTGCTCCTGCATCATCGCGTCGGTCAGCGTCTGGAATGCTGCTTCGACAGCGGCGCCGGTCTTCGCGCTGGTTTCGACCACCGTCCACCCGCGTGCGACCAGGTTGTCGAGATCGCTCTGCTGAATTTCCCAGCTTTCCCGCAGATCGGCCTTGTTGACCACGCATACGAAGGGGACGTCCCCCACAGCGCCACTGACGCGCCCGTGGAGATCGATCGCCACCTCGAGTGTGTTCCGGCGCATGCCATCCATCACCAGAATGTAACCGGAGGCGCCCTTCAGGTGTGCCGGACGCACCGTGGTGAGAGCATCTTCGCCCGCCATGTCCCAGAGGATTAGGTTAATGTCGCCGGCTGGGTGTTGGACCACCTTCTTGTCGATCTTCACGCCAACCGTTGTCTGGTATTTCTCGGAAAACTTGGTGTAGACGAACCGTGCGACCAGGCTGGTCTTGCCCACTCCAAACGCTCCCACCATACAGATTTTCTTCTGGATCACCGGCCGGCCTCGATTTCGATGACCACGTGGAAGGTGACGCGCCGGTTCAGTTCGGTGAGGTAGGCTGCCGCGGCGCGCACCGGCTCGCGCGAACCCATGGCGACGGTCCGCAGCATGTCTTTGCTGATGCCGCGGCTGACCAGCGCCTTCGCCACCTCGTCCGCGCGCTGCTTGCTGAGCGCATCGTTCCTATCTTCGTTCCCCGTGGGATCGGTGTGGCCGTGCAGCTCGATGACAAACTTTTGCCCGATCGCGGCCCCCTCATGTTGCAGCTTGATGATGTGCGCCTCGATGTCATCGAGCTTGGCCAACTGTTCCGCCGAAAGCTGAACTGAGTTCAACGGAAACCGTAAGACTGCCTGCTCGAGAGCGTCTTTCTCCCCCAGAAAATGCCGGAAGACTTTGAACTTCGCATCGAGGGATACGTAGGGTTCCCAGCGCGAAGTCACGTTGGCCGGATCGATGCCGGAAGCACGCACGATTTTCTCGGGGTCGGTGGAGAGCGGATCGCGCAGGCCGACCAGTTCGTACGTTCCCCAGGAGCGGTCGGCGCTGGTCAGCATGATTCCGGGCTCCTGCCGCAACCGCTCCACCAGGCGGTCCCAGCGCCGCTGGGCTCGCGCGCTGAAGAAGGTCACAAGCGCGATCGCCACCAGCAGCGCGGCGGCGGAAAAAATGAAGAACGGCTGCGACTGCTTCGCGGACTTCTGCTCCTGGCGGCCGAGCAGGCAGGATTCGAGCAGCGGACGCGTCGCGGCAAACGCGGCTCCATCTCCGTTGAAGGAAGCCAACAACGGTCCATATTCCGCGTGAACCTGTTCCAGGGTGCGCGCGAGCACGTTGCGCAGTTCCGGAGGAGGTGCGCCGCTGACCACCGCCGCCAGGATCGCCGACGGCCCGTGCTGCACCCACAGGTTGAACTCGTCCAGTTCGATCGTTTCGATATCCCGGCCGCTGGTTTCCGCGAAGGAGTCACGAATGAAGTCCTGGATCGCCGTCAACATTCCGGAGACCAGGTCCGAGTCCTGCACAATCTGGTCCGATCGTGCCACGTGCTGCAGCAGCAGCCCGGTTTCACGGTGAATGAGAAAGACTTGTTCTACCCGGTAGCGCACGCTGCGGGTCAGCACAATTTCGGCGAACGGCCGCCCGGTGCGCAGCGCCTCGAACCTCCATTGCAAGGCTTCCAGCGACACGCTGCGTTCCAGCGTCTGGTTGATCGATTCCACCAGGCCACGCAGGGCATGGGCGACGGCCTTGCGCACCGCTTCGCTAATGACAGGGAAGAGGGCATTGGCCAGGATATTGGGATTGCGGGTGACCGAGATCCGCACTGCTTCTTCAACCAGGGGATTCAAAGTCCGCTGCAGCGTGCGGTCCCGCCGGGAGCGCAAGGCGATGGCTTCCGCCACCACCTGGCTCAACTCTTCGGTGCGCAACTGGCGGTTGTCGAGCCGGCGCTGGAGTTCTTCCAGGCGCGCCTTTTCCGGACCGACGATCAGTTCCCGCAGCCGCGTGTACTCGCCGCTGGGACCGCCGTCGGGCTCGTTCTCTTGCGCCAGGTCCCGTGAAGGCGCTGTGCTCATGCTGAGCCTCGCTGGCTACTGTCCCGCTGCCTTCGCTACCTTGACCGGCTTGCCGCTCATTGCGCCTTCTTCGCTCAGTTGCAGCGCCATCTCCGTCAGCAGGGAAGCCAGCGCGGCGCGGTCCACTTTCTGGTCGCGCAATTCGTCGGCACGCCGTTCCACCAGTGCGGTCAGGCTGTCGCTCTTGTGGCGGATCTCCTCCAGCAGCTTGCGGGACTCTTGCATGAGTTCCTGCCGCAGGCTGCTCTGCTCTTCCGCCGTCTTGTTATCGAGCTCAAGGATTTTCTTGTTGAGCGTGTCGCTCGCCCCTTTCAGGTCGCGAGCAATGCTCTTCAGCGCTTCAGTGCGCTCCTCCCGCTCGGCCTTGAGCCGTCCTGAAAGCGCCTCCGCCTCCTTGCGGAAAAAGCCCTCCACCGACTCGAAACGGCGGCGCATCGTATCCTTCAGTTCCGTGGTTTCACGCGCCAGGGTGTCTTCCAGGCGGGCGAACCGGGCCTCGTAACCCTTGATCTGCGAACCAAACAAGATGTCGCGGATTTTGTCGACGCTCGCGGCGCCCTGCTCCGCGCCGTTGTCCTCAGCCGGGACCACTGCAATTTTCTTGTTTTCGGCCATAGAGATTCCTCGCACCTTTTTGCGCAGGTTGGGGAGCTTGAGCACCTTTTTGCGCACGTTCGAGAGCTTGCGGACCATGGAAGAAGGTGGTCCTTCCTGCGGCTATGCCGCGCTGAATTGTGCAGACACCAGGACCATTTCGCCCGCGTTGGAACGCCAATCTGGGGCGTGGGGGAAGAGATTATTGCACGAGCGCGCCAACAATGCTAATACTGCACTTCAACTGCTTCAAGGGTGCGCATCCCGGTGTGCGCCCGCACCATGGGCCCACCGATCCGGAAAGAAAGGTCCACAGCTATGGCGACCGGCTCTTTGCGAAAACAACTGCTGGTCGTGGACGACGATCCCTCGGTCCACGATTTTGTTGGCCATGCCCTTCGCTCCCTGCCGGTGGACATCGTCTCCTGTGAGACGGCGGGCGAGGGTTTGCGGCGGATGGCAGAGCGCGCCTTCGACCTGACCCTGCTGGACCTGGGCTTGCCGGATCTCAACGGTCTGGAGGTCCTGGCCAGGCTGCGCCAGATGGGCGGCGCTTTTCGCGTGATCGTGATCACCGCCGACGATACGCCGGAAAGCCTGATGGACGCCATCCGGCAGAATGCCTACGACTACCTCCGCAAACCGTTCACCGCGACCGACCTGGCGGAACTGGTCACGCGGGCGCTGTCCGCGAAAACCGATCCCGCCATCGAAGTCTTGTCGGCAAAACGGGAGTGGCTGGAGTTATCACTACCTTGCACCCGCGACTCCGCCGAAAGGATTGAGCACATTGTCCGCCAGCTCGATGCCGACCTGGGTTTGGAACTCATGGAGCCGGTGGCGCAGGCCTTTCGCGAGCTGCTGATGAATGCGGTGGAGTGGGGAGGCGGCCTGGACCCGTCGCGCCGCGTCCGCCTCGCCTGCCTCCGTACCCCACGCATGCTGTTCTATCGCATCGCCGATCCCGGGCCCGGTTTCCGCTTAGAGGGACTCACTCACGCCGCAGTGTCGAATCCCGAAGGAGCGGTGGGATCGAATGCGGTCCGCGAGGAAAAGGGACTTCGTCCGGGCGGCCTGGGTCTGGCCATGGTGCAGGCCATGGCAGATGAGATGCTTTACAACGAGAAGCAGAACGAAGTTGTGCTGGTGAAATACCTCGCTTGATTGCCGCATTTGTGAGAATCCCACCAACAATTCGTTCCCGGCAGTCTCCTCTGATCAGCATACTTGAGCGGTATTGACCGGACTCGAGAGCGTCAAGAGCAGATAGTGATGTTAGCGGGGTTCTGAGGATGCGAATCTCGCACCAAGGAGAACGACATGCAACGTGGATACCGATATCTCAGTTCGCTTTTTCTGGCTGCCGTCCTTGCTGCACCTGTGGCCATGATGGCCGCTGGTAGCCCTCAAGAAAACGGGGACCAAGACAGGAACCAGGAAAACAGGCGAATCGAGAACAACAGGCGCCACTACGACAGGGGCCACAAGGACTACCACACCTGGGACAGCAATGAAGACCGCGCGTACCAGCGGTACCAGACCGAGCACCACCAGAGGCGTGCTTTCGTTCGGTTGAACCGCCAGCAGCAGAACGTCTACTGGAACTGGCGCCACAATAATCCAGACAACAGATAACTGTTCCACTGACCACTTTGCCGACGCACTAAGGGGTGACCCGCCGACTCGTCCACCAAGAAAAAACGGAGTGGTGAGCCGACGAAGGCGGGTCTGCCAGTCGTGCGCTGCTAGCGGCGGTCGTGGTCCCGATCGTGGTCCCGGTCGTGGTCCCGTGCACGGTCATGATCGCGGTCCCGGCCGCGGTCCCAGCGGTGGTCATGTCCAAACCGGCCGCGATCTCCGTCCCAGTAGCCGTTAAAGAACCGCTCGCCATCGTGATGAGGACCCACCCACCGAGCCCCCGTGTACGGTGGCCGAGTCCAATAACCTTGATGCCACTGGTAGCGCCTTCCCACCGGATACCAATAGCCATCTACCCATGCGTATTCTGGGCCTGGTCTTGGCGGCAGAACACGAACCACACGGGGCCGTGGTGGCGGGCCAATCCTGATTCCAATGATCTGAGCGCCGGCGATCGATGATCCGCAGGCCAGCAGCAGCGCAGCCAGCAATGTTGTCCTGATCCAACTCCTCATGTTGAACCTCCTTGATCGGCGTAATTTTTCCGTGGCAGTGCGTAGGGGAGCCAACGCCCCTGCGCAATCTGGATCAATTGGATCGAACTGCCCTCAGCAAAGGATGCCCGATCCTGTCATTTCGTTCCTGCCCGTATCGCCTCAGCTCTTCACCGGAAGGGCCACTGGCTCATGCAGCCGGAAACTCTCAGACAACTTCTACTGGACGATTTCCGCGTGGACTAACTTGTCTCGATACAAGCCTCGTTCTGGTAAGTAGCTACGCTCATAGATGAGGCGAAACCAAACCTCACTCTTGCGAGCGACACTCCACAGAAAGCGCGTCACCGTGTAGTAAGTGGGATCCATAGTCCACATACCTCGCTGATATGCATTTGCATTTTGCATGCCACCGCGCACATCCGATTGATAACCGCAATTGCGGCAATGACGTAGTTCGCGGCGAGGTCTGGTCAGAGGTAGGTGGCGCCGGCGGAATTTTTTACCATGTTTATCCTCTGCTCACTGGGACAGAAATGCCGGGCCATGGCTCCATACGGGTAAGTTTTTCATGGCGAGCGGAAGTGAAATCGCGGGCCGCCCGAAATAAGTGTCTTTCTCCACAATGAGTTTCAGTATTCATTGCCAGTTCTTCGGAAAATGGCATCTGGCCTGCATTTCACTGCATTTCACTAAGTCCGACTGGGACGTTTTGGCAGGTTCAAAGCTGTTGACTGAACCTGACCACAGAGAGGTAAACACCATGCACGCTGGTACGCCGTCCTTTTGCGTGGCTGGCAACACAGTCAGAGTAGACAGGCGGCATCAAAGAAATGGAGGTTGGTGATGATGAAGCGAATCATGATAGCGGCTGTACTTGTTGTGGGACTGGCTTCTTTTGCGGTCGCCAGTTCCGGACGCAGTGACGACATCGAACGAATCCAAAATGCTACGCAAGTCTTTCGCGAGATCATGGCGACTCCGGATAAGGCGATCCCTCGGGAATTGTTGGAGTCTGCGAAATGTATCGCCATCATTCCCGGGGAAAAGAAGGCGGCGTTGGTCGTTGGTGCGAGCTATGGGAAGGGAATAGCAACTTGTCGCACGGCTGTGGGTTGGAGCAGTCCCTTGTTTGTCGCCCTCGGCGGCGGCAGCGTCGGTTTCCAGATTGGCGGTTCGTCCACGGACGTTGTGATGATTTTCATGAATGAGAAGGGTTTGCAAAGCCTGCTCAGCGATAAGTTCAAGATCGGCGCCGATGCAACCGCAGCCGCCGGTCCGGTCGGTCGACATGCTGCCGCCGATACGGACGCCAAGATGAATGCGGAAATCCTCACTTATTCCCGCAGCAAGGGCTTGTTCGCCGGAGTCAGCCTGAATGGCGCAGTTGTCCAGGCCGACCAAACCGGAAACCATGCCATGTACGGTGGGAATGTCAATCGGCGGGAGATTCTGAATGGCTCGGTGCGCGTGCCGGAAGCGGCGGAGCCGCTGCTGAAAGAAATCGCGCAGTACACCCGGGCCGAACAGGCAAGCAACCAGTAGCCGGTGGGACATTGTGCGTGTCCGGAGCGAACCTGCTCGAAAGGACACGCACAAATC
>DASWAR010000022.1:0-2769 GCA_036391015.1 Terriglobales bacterium | reverse complement strand
GACGCAGGACTTCGCGCATCGCCTCCAGGAATTTTCGGTTGACGAAGCTGAAGACGCGATTATCGCCGTCTGGCAGCGCGAGCGACAGCGCGCGAACAGGCCGGCGGCGCAGGTTCTGCGCATGCCGCAATTGCGCCGCATGGCGTGCGCCATGGCGCAGCAGGGGCGCCTGGACACGCGCGCGCCGCTGAATTTGCCGGGCGTCCAATCGGCGGTGGTTTACACCGAGTCGGTCCCGGCGAAGCTGGCGGCCAATGCCGTGAAGATGGCCCACGATACCAGCATCACGCGGGTCGCCGTCGGCGTGTGTTTCGCCGATAGCGAGCAGTACCCCGCAGGAGTGTGGTGGGTGGCGATGGTGTTCCTCTAGGAGAGTAAGAAGTCAGAAGTAAGAAGTCAGAAGTAAGAACAAAGGCAAGCAGCGGCGATCCTGGCTTTTCGTTCTGACTTCTGACTTCTTAATTCTTAATTCTTACTTTCACGTTTCCTCCCAATTGTTTTCACGAAAAAAATCTCGAACACGGAACCTTTCCCGCTCGTCTTCCGTACTAGCAGACAGATGGGACGTATGGCTGCTAACCAAAAGCCTCATCCACCGTCCAAGGAAACAGGATCGGAGGAAGTTATGGACGCGAAATACAACTGGATCATCGACAACACCGGCATCCGGCTGACCTTGAACATTGTGGGGTTTGTCATTTGGCTGCTGGCGTGCGCCGCCCTGCTGAGCTTCTAGCCGATCGCTCACGCGCCGCGAGTCTACGAAGACTATCCAACGCGCGTGCCGGGCCCAAGGGGCCAAAGCAGGGTTGATCGTCCACCACAGCGGCGGCAGCCACCCTTGGCGGCCCCGCAAAAAAACCTAGCCACAGAGGACACGGAGATTTGAGGGAGGGCAAATCCCCCCTGAAACTCAAGGTGTGTCTCCTCAGACCGTCGTGGACTCTGTGGTGGGGAAAACCGGCGATAGTTAGCGCGCTGGGACTGCGGAACGATTCACGACTGGCGACAGATTACTTTGCCGGAGCGGTGGTTTCCGCCTTACGCGCGTAGTGGGACGAAACGTAGTTGTCGAGAATGCGGATGAACTCCTCGACGATGTGATCGCCGCGCAGAGTGGTAGCGAGCTTCCCATCAACAAACACCGGCGCCACCGGTTCCTCAAACGTTCCCGGCAGCGAAATTCCGATGTTGGCGTGCTTGGATTCGCCCGGCCCGTTGACCACGCATCCCATCACCGCCAGCGTCATTTCCTCGACGCCTTCGAAGCGCTGCTTCCACTCCGGCATCTGCCGCCGGACGTGGGACTGGATGTCGTCCGCCAACTCCTGGAAAAACGTGCTCGTCGTGCGGCCGCATCCCGGACACGCCGTTACCTGCGGCAGGAAACTGCGGATGCCCAGCGATTGCAGAATCTGCTGCGCAACCACCACCTCTTCGGTGCGGTCTCCGTTCGGTGCGGGAGTTAGTGAAACGCGAATCGTGTCGCCGATCCCTTCCTGCAGCAGCACGCCAATTCCGGCGGTCGAAGCCACCACGCCTTTGGTTCCCATGCCGGCTTCGGTCAAGCCGAGGTGCAGCGCGTAGTCGCAACGAGCGGCGAGCCCGCGATAAACGTCAATCAGGTCCTGTACGCCGCTGACCTTGGCGCTGAGAATGATCTGGTCGCGTCGCAGCCCATATTTTTCCGCCAGTCCCGCCGAATTGAGCGCGCTCGCGATCATCGCCTCCATGGTGACGTCGCGCGCTTCCCTGGGTTCCGCCCGCCGCGAGTTCTCGTCCATCATGCGCGTCAGCAGCGCCTGGTCCAGCGACCCCCAGTTCACGCCGATGCGCACCGGCTTCTGGTTCTGGACCGCGACCTCGATCATGGTGCGGAAATTGTCGTCGTCCTTGCGCCCCACGCTGACATTGCCGGGATTGATGCGGTACTTCGCCAGAGCGCGCGCACACGCGGGATACTTCTTGAGCAGCAAATGGCCGTTGTAGTGGAAATCGCCGACGATGGGGACGCTGACACCGCGGCGGTCCAGCAGATCCACAACGCGGGGCACCGCTTCGGCGGCCGCATCGTTGTTGACCGTGACCCGCACCAGTTCCGAACCGGCGCGTGCCAGCGCCTCCACCTGCTGCGCGGTCGCCAGCGCATCCGCGGTATCGGTGTTGGTCATGGATTGCACCACCACCGGGGCGTCCGACCCGACGCGCACCCCGCCCACGTCGGCGGTCACGGATTTACGGCGATGAATCTCTGCCATGTTGTTCTCAGTTTACAGTTGTCGGTTGTCGGTTGCCAGCCGGGTACGCGTCCTCCCGAAACAAACGCGGCGGAGCCGTAGCCCCGCCACCCAAAACCGATGACCGAAAACCGAAAACCGATTTACGGCAATCTCTGCAGGCTCGGTATGGACTTCGCCAGATCGTTGTAGATGATGATCACGGCGAACAGGATTAGCAGCACGAAGGCGAGCTGGTAAATGCGCTCCTTCAAACGCAGGCTGATGTCGCGCCGCCGGATGCCTTCGATCGCCAGGAACAGAATCATCCCGCCATCCAGGATGGGGAAGGGGAACAGGTTGAAGATTGCCAGGTTCAAGCTGATCGCCGACATCAATTGCAGCAGCGGCGTCCAACCTTGTTGCCGGGCTGCCTCTCCGGAGGCCTGCGCGATTCCGATCGGGCTGGAGAACTGTTTTACCGAAACCTTGCGCTGCACCATCTTCTCGACCAGCTCGATGATCAGGAAGGAATTCTTCTTGTTCTGTTCCA
>DASWAR010000021.1:0-8668 GCA_036391015.1 Terriglobales bacterium | reverse complement strand
TAAGTCACTATCCAATATAAGTCAACTTATTTTAACAACGCAACACTAGTTGCTTCGAGCTTCCAGCCGCAACAACAAAACGGAGCATGGTCCGTGGCGGACGACGCGCTCTGTCGTCCGACCCAAAACCGTGTACTCGAGAAATCTGCGAGGCTCCACTCCCACAACAATGAGGTCCACGGCATGCTGGCGTGCAACCATGACAATCTGCTCCGCGGTATCGCCCGTTTGCACCGTCTCGGAAATCGGACAGCGCTGCCGCACAATGTCGGGCACCCACTGCTGTAGCCGACCCATCTCCTGTTCCACATCTGCTGCGCCATCGGGCAGCACGCGGAACACTTCCAAAGTCGCCCCGAGGCTGCTTGCCAGGCTCGCCGACACGTCTAGAAATTCCGCCGCCGATTGATTAAGGTCCACCGGGCACAACAGCCGGTTGAGCGTTGGCTGGCCCGGCGCTATATCCGCGCCTTTGACCACCAGGGTGGGAAAGGCCGACTCGCGCACCACGTTCTCCGCCACCGAACCCATTAGCGAGCGCGCCATGCCGTCGTGGCCGTGGCTGCCCAACACAATCAGTTCGGGACGCACCTGGGCGATGCCGTCCAGCACCACCTTGACGGGATGTCCGACCCCAACGGCAATTTCGCAGTGAATCCGGTTGCCGAAGACCTCGTCTGCCTGCGCGCGGATGGCCCGTCGAAGTTCCACCCGGCGTTCTTCGAATTCCCCCAGCAATTGCTCGCCTTCTGCTTCGGTGACGGCGTGCGGAACCGGCGGCCACATGGCATGCAGGATCTGAACCTCGGAACCGAACTTCTCCGCGAAGAGCTTTGTCCACTTCAGCACGTTGGCGGACGCCTGGCTCAAGTCAATTAACGACAAAATTGTCTTCGGTGCGAATTCCATCGTGCGCCTTTGGCGCCGCGGGTTGAGCGACAATCAATTCGCGGCGAATTGTGAAACCCCGAGCTTTTCCAGCACTCCTTCCAGCACTTGCGCCCGTTCACGCAATCTCGACTTGAACTCATGGTGATCGGTGTGCGAAATCTCCAACCTCAGTTCCCGCTGGTAATGCCGGAGAACTTCGGCCACCAACTGTTCTTCTTGCAAGGTCAGTTGCAGTTCCATGGCGGCCTCCAAAAGCCGGCGGCAATCGAACCTCTGCTACGTCCATTCTAGGAGCCTCAACCCAAACTTTCACGACAGCAAACATCTGCGGCGGCGACCGTGCATCCGGAGGCCTATTTCGGGAAGTCCTGAGCGGGCAAAATTGAAAATTCAGCTCCACCATGAACCCCGAGGTGGATCATGATTTAAGCAAGCGAGGTTCTTGCATCCGGCGCTGCGCCTCGCAACTGTCATGATTGTTGGCTTAGGGATCGATCTCGTTGCGAACAGCCGAGTGGAGCGGGAACTCGCGCGAGATGAATGGCTGCACGGCGATGGCATCTTCACCAGCCGAGAGATCAGCCGATGCAGCAGGGATAGAAGACCGGCACTTTGTTATGCCGCGTGCTTCGCAGCCAAAGAAGCCACGCTCAAGGCGTTGGGAGTCGAGGTCGCTGATCTGGGCATGATGCGTGAGGTGGAAGTTGAGCTTGGCGACAGGTGCGCAATCGTGCTCCACGACCGGATGAAATCGGAATCCGAACAGTTGGGGGTGCGGCACATCAGGCTCTCAATCGCTCCGAGCAAGCGACAAACCGGCGCGATGGTCATCTTGGAATCGTGAGCAAGTAACACGCGCCGAGATCGGACAGGCTATGACCAACTCGCCTTCCTACGAGGAACTCATCTCCGGGTTGAATTGGTCGCAAGCCGAATGTGAACTGGGCTATCAGGCAGGCGAGCCGCTCAATATCGGATGGATGTGCAGCGACCGCATTTGCCGCCTCGGCCTGGCGGACAAGCTCGCGCTTATCTGGGAAGACTATCTCGGCAACGAGAAGCGGTACACGTTTGACGATCTGCGCGTTCTCTCCAACACCATAGCCGCGTTCCTGGTCGAACTCGGCATCAAGCCCGGCGAACGCGTGTGCCTTTTCCTGGACCGCGTTCCCGAGCTGTATATCGGCTTCCTCGGCATCCTGAAGACTGGAGCGGTCGCGCAGCCTCTTTTTTCCGCATTCGGCGACGAGTCGCTGTTCGTGCGTCTCGCCGATGCCAGGACCTCGGCAATCATCACCCAGAAAAAGCACGTTCACAAAGTGCGGAAGATTCGCGATGAACTGCCCGAACTGCGCCACATCATCGTAGTGGACGCCGGTGACTCGCCACTGCAGGCACAAGAAACGGCTTTCCAGATGGAACAGCGGCCCCGAGTCGACAACTTTGCTGTCCATCCAACGACCGCCGAGTCGCCGTCGGTACTGCATTACACCTCGGGCACGACCGGCCAGCCCAAGGGTGCGCAACACGTCCACTATTCCATCGTCTCGCAGTACCTCACAGCCAAATACGTGCTCGACCTGCGACCGGACGACATTTACTGGTGCAACGCCGACCCGGGCTGGGTCACGGGCACGTCGTACGGCATCATCGGCCCGTGGTCGAACGGCATCTCGCAGGTGGTGCTCGACAGCGGCTTCAACGCGGAGCGCTGGTATGAGTTCATCGCGAAGCGCCGCGTGACGGTTTGGTACTCGGCGCCCACCGCCATCCGTCTCCTGATGAAAGAGGGGAACGAGATTCCCCGCAAGCATGACCTGTCGAGCCTGCGTTATCTGGCGAGCGTGGGCGAGCCGCTCAATGCCGAGGCGGTGATCTGGTCGCAGGAGGTGTTTGGCGGACCATTCCACGACACGTTCTGGCAGACCGAAACCGGCTGCATCGTAATCACCAATTTCCCCGGCATGCGGATCAAACCGGGTTCGATGGGCAAGCCGTTTCCAGGCATCACCGCGACGGTGCTGAACCCGAAGACCTATGAGCCGGTCAACCAGCCGGGTGTTGCCGGGCTGATCGCGCTGCGCCCCGGTTGGCCATCGCAGTTCCGGAGTTATTGGAGGAACGAGGCGGGCTATCAAACAAAATTCAAGAATGGCTGGTACCTCTGCGGCGATCGCGCTTCGGTGGATGCGGATGGCTATTTCTGGTTCATGGGCCGCGACGACGATGTGATCAATACCGGCGGCCATCTGGTCGGCCCGTTCGAAATCGAGTCGGCGCTGCTCGAGCATCCCGCGGTGCACGAATCGGCGGCGGTGGCCAAACCCGATCCCGTCAACATGGAGGTCGTCAAGGCCTACGTCACCCTGAAGCGCGGCTACGAGCCATCGGCGGACCTGGAACTGGAAATCATGAACCGTATTCGCAAGCGGCTGTCTCCGCTAGCGATGCCGCAGGAAATCGAGTTCGTGGATTCCTTGCCCAAGACCCGCAGTGGCAAGATCGTGCGCCGGATTTTGCGTTGCAAGGAGTTCCATGAGCCGGTAGGCGACCTTTCAACCGTGATGAACGAGTGATGCGCGCAGCGGTTTGCGCGAACAGGAGAACAGGCCAATGGACGAACTCGCCAAAATCGTGCGCGATTACGTGATCAAGGAGTACCTGGAGGAAGGAGACGAGCGGGAGGTCACCGAGACCACGCCCCTGATCTCGGGGGGCATCGTCGATTCCTTTTCCATGGTCTCTCTTAAGCGTTTCCTGGAGAGGAAGTGCTCGATCAAGATTCCCGACGCTGATGCGACGCCCCAGGCTTTTGACACCGTGCAGAGCATCGTGGCGCTGGTGCGGCGTTTTCAGCAAGTCCCCGTGGCGTGAGCCTCGGGCTGCGAATTTCATACTTCACCGGGAGGGTAGCCCATGTCCTTTCATGATGCAGTCCGCAATTCCTACCTGGCCGATATCCAGGCGATCAAGGCCGCCGGCCTGTTCAAAGAAGAGCGTTTCATTCACTCGCCGCAATCTTCGGAAATCGAGGTCGAGTTGCCCGTCGGAAGGGAAATCAAGAGGTGCATCAATGTTTGTGCCAACAACTACCTGGGTCTTTCCAGTCATCCCGACGTGATCGCTGCCGCTCACGCCGGCCTGGACAGCCGCGGGTACGGCATGTCGTCGGTGCGCTTCATCTGCGGCACGCAGGATATCCATCGCGAGCTGGAGAATCGGCTGACCGAGTTTCTTGGCACCGAGGATTCTCTCCTGTTTCCTTCCTGCATGGACGCCAATGCCGGCTTTTTCGAGGCTTGCCTGAACGAGCAGGACGTGATGATCGCCGACCGGTTGGTGCATGCCTCGATCATTGACGGCATGCGCCTGTGCAAGGCCATGCAGGATACCTTCAAGCATTCCGACATGGAACACCTGGAGGGAAAGCTGCAAGAGCACCAGGACAAGCGTTATCGCATGATCATCACCGACGGCGTGTTCTCGATGGACGGCGACACGGCCAGGCTCGATCAAATCGTCGAGCTCGCCGAAAAATACAACGCGATGGTATTTCTCGACGACTCGCACGCCACCGGCTTCATCGGGCGCACCGGCCGCGGAACCCACGAGCATTGTGGCGTCCTGGGCAAGATCGACGTGATCACCACCACGTTGGGCAAGGCGTTGGGCGGCGCTTCCGGCGGCTGCGTCAGCGGGCGCCGCGAGTTGGTGGAGATGTGCCGCCAGCGGGCGCGTCCTTACCTTTTCTCGAACGCGGTGGCGCCGGTGATCGTGGCGGGAGCGCTCAAAGTCATGGACCTGATCACCGCCAGCACCGAACGACGCGACAAACTGGAATGGAACGCCTGGTATTGGCGCGGTTTGCTGAAGGGTGCCGGCTTCGATATCAAGGAAGGCGACAGCCCGATCGTGCCGGTCATGTTCTACGACGCCAAGCTGGCGCAGGACTTTGCTCGCGATCTGTTTGAGGAAGGCGTGTACGCGGTCGGCTTCTTCTTTCCGGTGGTGCCCAAAGGCCAGGCGCGAATTCGCACCCAGATGTCGGCCGCTCACGAAAAGCATCACCTGGATTCGGCGATTGCCGCCTTCAAGAAAATCGGCCAGAAACACGGGATCCTGGGATTGAGCAGGAAGGAACTCATCGCCAGGAGTGCGGCTTAATGCGCGGCGTGGAAATGGAGGTCGAAAATGCTTTGCGCAGAGCTGGAGCGCCTCGAGTCAGAGTTTGACGACATTGTTACCGCGCTGGAGGATCTCAGCTTGCCGGAACAGCAAAAGAAAGATTTGGAAGAGGCCTACGTCCGAATTGCGCGAGACATAAGCACTCACCAGGCCGGCGGCCATGAGGGTCGGCCCTGCTTTGAACAAAACGGCAGGTATTAGTCGGCACTGAACCGGTTCGTCCGGTAAAGCTGCTGGAGGAATGTTGCATCGAATCGAAAGGCGAAGCGCGGGGAAGACAAAAATGTAGCCCACCGCCTTCTACTCAAGATCTACAAGTGACAGGCAAGGCACAGGGAAGAATTCTTATTCGGCGCCCGCAGGAGCTTGGGATCGCTGCTGTCGTGGACGTCATGACAGGTGGCGCATTGCACCTTGTTGGTTTGGCCGAACAACTTCACCTGATGGGTGACAACGGTCAGCGCAGCCAGGCTGGGGTCCCTGACGGGGTCGTAGGGAACGTCGATGGGGTGTTCGTTTTGCAGGCTCATGGTGGCGCTCGTGGAGCTACGCGAGCGAAAGCCGGCGGTGCCACTCATGCTGGGGGTGGAGACGCCATCGTGACAACTGGCGCAGAGCAAAGAGGACATGCGCACTTGCGATTCGTCCAGCACCGGCGCCGCGGGATTGTCGCTGGGGACGGGGGTGTCGTAGGTTTGAAAGGTGCGGGTGAGCATGTCGCAATCCCACAACAGCGTCTTGTTGCAGGTGTTTTCCGGCGGCTTTTCTGGTGGCGAAGCAGATCGCGCGACATGGCAGGCAGTGCAGCTTTGACCATTGAGGTCGTGTTTGGCCAGGCCTTCACCAGCATCCTGCGACCACGCCGCGACGCTCAAGAGCAGAACGCCGATCATCGCCAAGCTGTGACCGAGATTCATCCTTCTGCCTCCGAAGGGCACTGCTCCAGTGGCGGTTGCCGCCGTGCCTGCTTCTCCCCATGATGCTTGTCCCGCGCATGACCACCTTCGAATTGCTCGCGATACCACCGAGTGTAGTGGTGCCTGGCCCAATGACGGTCCACGTATCCGGTCAACATGCCGCTCAGACCGACACGCGTCTCCGGATTGATGGTCGCCATGAAAATGTGCCCTAGCACGAGCGGGGCTGCCACGGCTGCCATGCCGACGTGGAGCATCCAAGCTGCCAGCGGGGAGTGCAGCCCCCACAAGATCACGCCCGTGGCGATGAACAAAGGGTAGGTGCACAGCACCATGATGAAGTTCAGCTTCTCGGCGGCGTTGAACTTGCCTTGCTCGGGAAGTGAAACCTTGCTGCTCAGGGCGGCCGCGCCCATCAGGAGGAGCCACTTCAGGTCGTCGGTTATCCAGGTGAAAGCTTCCTTGATGTTGTAGAGGTGGATGCGGTGGTCACTCCGGTTGCGCAGCAAGATGAGGGCTGGGAAAACCATCAGGCAGGCCCCCGAGATGCGGTGGAGCAACGAAAACACCACCCGGTATGCCCGCTGCGGATGCGGATTGTAAAAGATCACCAGGATCATAGCGCTGGTAAAGCACACCAGGAAGGGAACGGCGATGGACCAGTGGAGCATCCTCTCCGATTTGCGGAAACGCAGGATGTGAGGCGTTTCCACGTTCCTCGTGGCGGCTGCGGACGGCAAGATTGGCGCAACTGGCGAAGGCTCGGGCGGGACCGCCGCTTCGGGCAAGCGGACGTAGGTTGTCTTGGACGCCTGCGGGGGCTTGTGCCGTGGGGCCGGCGGCTGGACAGCGCTCTCCCCTCCCGAAGTGCGCGGGACCGGCGGTTGGGTTTCCACGTTCTTCGCGGAAGTTGCTTCAGGCGCTTGCGGGGGCTTGTGCGGTGGGACCGGCGATTCGCCAGCGCTTTCGTTTTCCGCACTGCCCCGGACCAGCGGCGGCGGTATATAGTGAATCGTCGGCGCGCGCTTCGCCGGCAGAGTGGTATCGAGCACGAGAGCAAGGATTTCGAGCGCGACGCCGTGGTTGTACAAGAAGGTGTGGGGTTTATGGGCAAAAACCGCCAGTACGCCCACAATGGCATCGCCGTGCCGCACTGGGGTGGCGACCATCGAACAAATGTTGAGTTCGCGCCAAGACGCCCCATGCGCCCGCGGGTCGGTTTCCAGGTGATCGCTGCGCAGTGTCCGGCCGGTGCGCACGCATAATCCGGCAAAGCTGCCGTGAAGATTCACGTGGCTGCCCAAGTCTGGCGCGCAACCGGCTCGGGCACAAGTCACCATCACGTCCCGATGCATCAGCGCGATGGCACCGCCGTTGCCGCCCGTCGCTATCAAGGCGCGACGCAATACTTCCGCCAGCCGATCCGCCAGTGTCTGTTGAAGAATACTGACTTCGGGCGGTGTATCAGCTGCGAGCGGTTTCACATTCTGTACCGAGTCCATCACTGATCCTTTTTGGCCGTTGGAGCCCATTGCCGAACTTCCTTTCCGGTCCGAATGCCGTTCTGCCGGAGTGCCGGATAGCCGCCGATTGCATCAGACCGGATTGCGATGACACGCCGCGCACTTTCTTGGCGTGGGCTTGAACACGGTCACCGCTTTTCCCTCGACGATCTTTACGTTCTTGTGGCAAGCGGCGCACTTTATGTCGCGGTGTTTGCCGGGAAGCGGGAACCGCGTCCGCTTGTCGTGGTCGAACTTTGACGGAATCCAGCGCGCTGGGCTGTGGCAGTCAGTGCAAACCGTGACTCCATCGGCCCGGGCGAACTGCCCAAGGTGATACTCCTGGTGGCATTGTTCGCATTTGCTGGGGGCGGACTGGAAGTCCACCTCCTTTAACGGAATCTCCGGCAGCGCCGGCTTGTGACACTTGCTGCACGCGGTGGTGCGGTGTGTCCCGAGCAGCGGGAAGCCATCCACGGCGTGTGGGAAGCGCATGTCTTTCCAGGATTTCGGCGCATGGCAGACTTGGCAGCCAACGGCGCTGCCGTCGCTTCCGACCTGCGCGACCAGCCGCCGGAACTGCCCGCGGTGCGGATCGGCGTGGCAGGTGGTGCAGGAACGGTCGTCGAAGCGGAAGCGCACCGCGGAGGGCTGCCCAGCTTCCGGCTTGTGACACTTGGCGCACTCCACCGAAGCGTGCGCTCCGGTCAGCGTGAACTGCCGCGCGCCAAAACCAGGCGCCAGCGCTCGCAGCCCTACATCACCCCTGCCCAGTTCGACAATTTCATTACTAAGATTCCGGAACCTTACGCGACGATGGTGCATGTCGCCGTGTACACCGGGCTCAGGGTTAGCGAACTGGCAGCCCTACGCTGGAATGACGTGCACGAGGCCAGCGTCTGCATTGACGAGCGTTACTGTCGCGGTGACTTTGGCCAACCCAAAAGCCAAGCTGCGTGCGCCACCATTGCGGTAAACCGCGCCGTGATTGAACGTATCCACCGGCTCAAGCTGCTCACGATACAGGTTAGGGCTGGCCGGGCGGTGCGTAGGTACCGCGTAGTTAAGCGGGATGCGCCTGACGCGCTTGTATTTCAATCGGTGCGGACCGGTGCACCCATGCGCGACAACAACATCCTCGTGCGCTTTATCAAACCGGCAGCCCGCACTGTG
>DASWAR010000020.1:0-7614 GCA_036391015.1 Terriglobales bacterium | reverse complement strand
ACCGGTTTATCGACCCGCCGGGCCTGGGCGATTCCGATCGGCATCATTGTTGCCTTGATCATTGCGCTCAGCGTGTGGCTGGTTTGGTCCCACTACCGGGCCAGCCAGAAAGCGGCGGGCGGACGCTTGATGCTGGCGGTGTTGCCCTTCGAGAACCTCACCGGGGACTCCGGCCAGGAATATTTCAGCGACGGCCTGACGGAGGAAATGATCACCCAACTGGGCCGCCTCGATCCGCAGCGCCTGGCTGTCATCGCGCGCACCTCGGTGATGCCCTACAAGCACAGCCAGCAGCAAATCGACCGGATTGCCCGTGACCTGAACGTCCAATATGTGCTGGAAGGAAGCGTGCGGCGCCATTCGGAACGCGTGCGCATCACCGCTCAGCTCATTCGGGCCAGCGACCAGACCCATCTGTGGGCGCGCGAGTACGACCGCGAATTGAAGGATCTGTTGCTCCTGCAAGGTGAAATCGCGCAGGAAGTCGCAGAAGGAATTCAGCTCACCCTGGCAGACAACCGCAAGCCGACCGCCGCCGCGCCAGCCAAGCTCTCTCCTGCGTCGTACGAGGCCTACGACCTCTACCTCAAAGGGCGCTACTTTTGGAACAAGAGAACCGCGCAGGGATTCCAGCAGGCCGAGCAATGTTTCGAACAGGCCATCGCCAAGGATCCCACGTACGCCCGCGCCTATGCCGGGCTGGCGGATACCTATGCGCTGATGAGCAGCTACTATCTTGCGCCGCCGAATGAAGTAACGCCCAAAGCACGGACGGCAGCCCTGAAGGCCCTGCAAATTGACGATGGCTTGGCCGAGGCCCACACCTCGCTGGCGCTGATTGCCGAATTCTACGATTGGGATTGGCAGACCGGCGAAAAAGAATATCGCAGGGCGATCCAGTTGAACCCTAACTACGCCACCGCCCACCACTGGTATGCCGAATTCCTGGCTTTTCAGGGGCGCTTCAACGAGGCCCTAGCCGAGAGCGAGCGCGCGCGCCACCTGGATCCGCTATCGGTGATCATTGCCGCCGACCGAGGGGCAATTCTCTATTTCTCGCGGCAGTACGACAGCGCCATCGAGCAATTCCGCGCCGTGCTCGACATGGAACCGAACTTTTCTCGCGCTCACCTTGTTGTCGGCGCTTATGTCGAAACAGGCCGGTTCGCCGACGCACTCGCCCATATCGAAACCTGGCGCCGGATTGAGGACGGGCCATGGGTTTGGAGCATGGAGGTCTACGTCTATCGGCGCTCGGGCCAGCCCATTAAGGCGCAACAGGCGCTGGCGAAATTGGAACATTGGAACCGCCAGAGCCATTTGGACTCAACGCCTGTTATGGCAGCCGCGTACGTCGGCATGAACAACCAAGACGAAGCGCTGGCCAGGTTACAAAAAGCCTACGAGGAACATTCCGGCGCGCTCACTAGCTTAAAGGTGGATCCGATCTACGACCCGCTGCGCGGCGATCCTCGCTTCCAGGATTTGCTCCGCCGGGTTGGGCTCGGCCAGTAAACGCGCCAAGGAGGTCGACCTACTTGCGCATCTGCCCGTGCGCGAACAGCCGCTGCATGTTTTCCGCGGCGGGACGCGTGCAGCATTCGCCGGGCGGAATCGTCGCGCCGTGGGGGCAGGTTTTGGGGTGGCCGAGGAAGGCGCAGATTTTTTCCGTCGCTTCGGGCGAGAGGATGTGCTCGAACTTGCATGCCTGCTGCTCGATCTCGTCCTCATTGATCATGCCCAGGCTTTCGGTAAACAGCTTTTCCGCCAGGCGGTGGCGGCGGATGACGTCGGCGGCGCGCTTGCGCCCGCGCTCGGTGAACTCGATCAGCATGCTGCCGTCAGGCGGAATTTCGCCGCTGTAGATCATGGCGTCGTGGCAGGGATTCACCACGTGCTTGTGGCCGTGCGGCTGCGGAGGATGCGGCGCGGTGGTCACCAGTCCCAGCTCACTCATGCGCTCGACGGCCAACGATGGCGGCAATGTCCCAGGCCCGTGGACTTCCATGCGCCCCAACTCCGCGCCTTCGCCGTGTTCCTGGAGCACCCAGATTTCCTCGAGGATTTCGTCAATCTGCTCTTCGTCGCGCAGGGCGAAGGTTTCGCTGGCGGCGACTTTTCCGTGATGCAGTTCCACGCGCCGGTCCGCCATGCGCGCCACCACCGGATCGTGCGTCACCATGACGATGGTCCTGCCCTGCTGGTGCAGTTCGCGCAGCAGGCGCATGACAATCTCTTCGTTGAGCGCGTCGAGGTTGCCGGTGGGCTCGTCGGCGAGCACGATCTTGGGATCGTTGATCAGGGCGCGCGCGATGCAAACCCGCTGCTGCTCGCCGCCGGAAAGATGCGCGGGCAGATGCTGCGCCCGGTCGCGGAGCCCGACGCGCTCCAGCGCGTTGAGCGCCTCCGGCTCGTCGGTCATGCTGTGAAAATACTGCGCCAGCATGACGTTTTCCAGCGCGGTCAGGTAGGGGATCAGGTGGAACTGCTGGAAGACGAATCCGATCTTCTCGGCGCGCACACGGTTGAGGTCGGAGCCGGAGAGGTGGGCAACGTTTTCGCCGTCGAGCCAGATTTCGCCGGACGAGGGCCGGTCGAGGCAGCCGATGAGGTTGACCAGGGTGGATTTTCCCGAGCCCGAAGGACCCATCATCGCCAGCCATTCGCCGGACGCCACCGACAACGAAACATTGTCGAGCGCCTTGATGACGCCGCCGTTGGCGTCCGCTTTGGCCGGATATTCCCTCGAAACGTTGACCAGCCGGATCATTTCACTCTCCCCTCAGAATGGTAGCAGGCTGCACGCGGCGCAACAGGCTGATGGGCAGCACGGCCGAAGTCAAGGCCACGGCCACGCTGCCGGCGAACACGACAGGGAACACCCCGAAGCGCGGCTCCACGGCGGCGTGAAAATTGACGCGACCGATCCAGGCAGCCACCCCAATGCCGATGGCAAATCCTATCACCGCTCCGGCGGCGCCCAGGGCGGCGGCTTCGGCGGCGAAGAATCCGTTAACCAGCCGCTCGGAAGCGCCCAGGGCTTTCATGATGGCGAAGTCGCGGCGGCGGTCGAGCACCCAGGCAGTGAGGGTGGCGAGCACGCACAGCGCGGCGGTGAGGATGATCATGGCGACTGCGGCCAGCAGCGTGGCGCGCGTCTTACCCAGCACGCGGGCTTCGCCCTCCACGATCTGCCGCACCGGACGAACTTCGGCGGCGGGCAGTGCAGCGGCCAGTTGGCTGATGATGCCGTTGATTTCCTCCGGCGTGCCGGCGGCGCCGATCTCGATGGAGGACGGCTGCACGCCGGTCCACGCGGTGAAGTCTTTCAGGTCGAGGTAGACGCGGCTGTCTTCGGCGGCGCCGGTGCGCAGCGTGCCCGCGGCAGTCAGTTCTACGGTGCGGTTGTCGAAACTCAGGGTGAATGGCTGGTTGTCGGGCGAGACGACGGGCACCGCGTGCGTGCCGACGAGCGCGGAACGTGGCGCGCTGGGCCATGCGGTCACCGACCACCACGCGTCCAGCTTGCGCACGCGCTCCATGTCGGTGCCGGCAACCACCACCGGCGCGCCTTTGCCGGTGCGCGCGACGGCATAAGCAAAGGGAACTGCCAGGCCGCGATTGCCGAGCACGATTTCGATGCGGGCAAGAGCGCCGGCGGGCAGCGTTTGGCCGTCACGCGCGACGACAATCACGTTCGCGCCGTAGCTGCGGAATTCTTTTCTGAGCTTGGCCTGGACATCCACGTACAGGTTCATCATCGCGGTGGCGACCGACGCGGCGACTACCACGGCAAGCAGCGCCGAGATTACACGGCCCGGTTTCACCATGGTCGCCCGCATCAGCAATCGGAAAAACATCGCGTTGCTGCTGCCGGTGCGCTGGACAGTCATGCGTCACCTCGCAGCACCATGATCGGCTCGAACTTCATTGCCTTGCGGATGGAAGCCGCGCTGCCAGCAAAGGTGACAACAATTGCCAGACCGATCACAACCGGGAAAAGCACCGGCTGGATGGCGATGCTGGAATCAAAAACCCAGCGCCCGATCTGCTGCGCCATGAGGTTGCCGAAACCGAATCCGGCAGTGCCGCCGATCAGGGCCAGCAGCGCCGCTTCGGCGAAGAACAGCGTGGCGACCGCGGCGTTGCCCGCGCCCAGGGCTTTCATCAGTCCGACCTCGCCGCGGCGCTCGAAGATGGCGGTTGCCATGGCGGCCGAAACCGCCAGCGCCGAGGCGAGCAGAGCGGCGAGGGTTACCAGCAGCATCAGGCCCTTGATGCGTTCCAGCACCGTGCCTTCATTCTGCGCGACCTGGCGGATCTGCTCGGCGCGCGAGTGCGGAATGGTCTGCTGCAAGTCATGGGCGATGGAGTTGGCGTAGGGCGAGCAGAACCAGCGATCGTACAGCTCCGGCGACATGGTCTTGGGATCGCGACGGGCAAGCGCATCCTCGGGCTTGGTCATGGCGCTGACGAGCACGCGCCGCATCGCGCCGGGACGGCCGAGAATCTGCTGCGCCAGCGCCAGCGGGACAACGATCTGGTTATCTTCCGCGCCGTCGGAAGAAAGAATGCCCACCACGCGGAGATTGCGGCCGGCCACCTGAACTTCATCTCCAGTTTTGCGGCCGAGTTGCTGCGCCAGGCGTTCGCCGAGCAGGACATCGCTGGAATCGTCATTCGGCCACGCGCCGCTCACTTTCCACCATGGATGGGTGGTGCGCACGCCGGTGACGAATCCTTCCTTGCCAAAGGGCAGCCGCTTGGCGAAATAAGTTCCCAGGAGCTGCGCTGGTTGAGCAGTCGATCCGTTCTGGATGGCGACCGGCACGTAAAGCATGGGCGCGAATCCCACGACGTTGTGCTGCCAGAACATTCCGTTGATTTTGAGCAGGTCCGATTCGTTCAGGTAAGCGCCGTCGCTGGCGGGCTTGAGGTTGACGCCGCCGATCTCCACGTTCAGCGTGTCTTCGTCGGGCGTGACCACAAGGTTGGCGCCATAGGTGCGCAGCTCGCGGTTGATCTTGTCGCCGATGTCGGTGGCCACGGCAATCATCGCGGTCGCCACCGAGACGCCGAGTGTGATGGCGACTCCGGCGAGCAGCTTGCGCCGCCGCTGGCGACAGAACGATTGATAGAGCATGCGGGCAAACATGGCGTCAGTGCTTGAAGTACTTGGCGCTGGCGGCCAGGTCCGCCTCGGCAATCACGACCGCATCGGCCGTGGCGGTGGCCTTAAGCGGGACGGGATTGCAGCCGCCCGCCTGGCCTACCGATTGTGGATTGATGGGAGCGGCGCAGTTCTTGCAGATGATGGTGTTGCCGCTCTTGTAGAAGCCGACGTCGCCGCAGATCTCGCAGGCGTCGAGCACGGTGGCGATGCTGCCGTCGGGCTTGCGCATCAGCCAGAAGCGGATCTCTTTCCCGCTGATTTTGGCGACAAAGCGGTGCAGGTCGCCGTCGTTGACCTGGGCCAGCGGGATTCGCGCCTGGCCCTGGGTGATGGTGATTTCGGCGGCGGGAGAAAGCGCGCTTGCGCTCTTGGCGTAGATGAACTGCGCCGTGATCAGCATGATGAACAGGAACGAACTGGCGTAGACGGCCACCGCCCACCTGCGCTCGCGTTTGGCCGTCCATTCCGCCTTGCGGCGCTCGGCGCCGGAAGTGGTAGAAGCGACCGGAGTCTGGCGGCGGCGATACTCGAACAGCACCATCATGCCGGCCAGCGCAAGGATGGTGATGAAGAAGAAGAGATCGTTGCGCACGATGGGGCCGATCATCGCCATTTCACGCTTGCTGGAGGGAAGCACACCGTTTTCCGAGAGCTCGTGTAATCCCGAAATCGTAAGCTGGAAGGCGACGAAAAAGAGAATGACGGTGGTGACGCGGAAGAACTTCTGCAAATTCACGCGCACGCTGCCCTTGACGAAGGTCACGCCGAATACCACCGCCAGCACGACGCCCAGCAGCGTCCCGAGGAAGCTCATCAACTCGGTGCTGTTGAGGGTGACGGCGGAGAGGATGAGGACGGTCTCCACACCCTCGCGCAGCACCATGAGGAAGACGAAAGCGAACAGGCCGAGGCGGGAGCTTTTGGCGGCCAGGTCGCCGACCTTGCCTTCGATATTGCCCTTGAGTTTGCGGCCGGTGCGCATCATGAAAATGATCATGGTGACGACAAAGACCGCCGCCACCAGCATGACCCAGCCTTCGAAGACGTCCTGGTTGATGCGGAGGCGCGAGAGCACGACGGCAACCGCGATGCTGGCGACGAAGGCGGCGCCCAGGGCGGTGTAGACGGCCTTGCGCAGGTCGGGGCGGCCGATCTTGGCGATATAGGCGAGGGTGATGCCGACGATGAGGGCGGCCTCGACCCCCTCGCGCAGCGTAATGATGAGAGCTTCAAGCATGGAAAAGAGCCGTCCCAGCGAAGATGAAATTGAAATTCATTTTCAACTATGAAAATGATAGTCCTGCACCGCGGCAGGGTCAACGCGAACGCTCACAGTTGCATGTGATAACAGTCACAGGGGAAAACCGCACCGTGAGCGGGGAGCAGAGGGAGTAAGAAGGCAGAGGTGAGAAGTCAGAAGTACAGTAGGGGGATTTAGCCAAGGTTATAACCTATGGCCTACCGGCCTTTGAGGATGGATTGCGACCGTATAGTCGCCATGACGACTTCGCACCACGGGGATGAGTTCCCCTGAATTATTGAGTCGATAAAGTCTGTATCCAAACTCTCCATCAAGGAGCTTTCGGATATCATCGAAGGTTGCGCCTTTTGCCGAATTCACGTAACGCGGCAGTGTTTCAAAGTAAATGGCTGGCCGAAACTTTCGTAGCATATCGGCAGCTCCGCGCATCACCTGAAACTCCATGCCCTCGACATCGATTTTCACAAAATCAACTCGGTCGATTCCCCGTTTTCCGATGAAGCTGTCTAAGGTCGTGACCTGGATTTTGTGCGTTCCTCTATCCGACAGCAGAGCGTTTCCGGGATTTCCGTGCTCCTCTGCCCACCACAATTCACCTGATATGTCCGCGATGCCGCATCCGACAATCTCGGTTCTGTTAAGTAAGCTGGGGTTCAACTCGAAATTGCTCCGGAGCCGCGCTATGTTCGGCGCTCCCGGCTCGAAGGCAAACACCCGTCCGGAATTTCCGACATACTTGGCTAAAGCCAGGGCCACCGCCCCAACATTTGCACCGACATCAAAACACGTCCAGCCATCTGTGTTGTGAGTTTGCAGGAATCGAATCAATGGCGGCTCATATTCACCCGTCCACATGATTCTCTCCACTTTGTAAGTGGTATCGATATTGACAGAGATGTCCTCCAGGTAGGCAGGAAACAGGAATATCATCCCGGCGGGTGCCGCCTTGCGGAGATTCGGGCGAGTTTGAAGTAAGTGCAGGCGGAGGCTTGCTGGGCAGAGCAGGAGGAAGCCTTTTTTCACAGCGCGACTAAGCTGTGCCATGGACCTCCAAACGCTCAGAATACAAAAGCTTCAAGATGACCAAATCATAGCATTGCTCAATGGTGCAATCCGGGATGACGCCATTCCCAGCTCCGACGCAGATTACCGTTTCCGCTCGCGGCCGGAGAGCGCCTCA
>DASWAR010000019.1:0-9718 GCA_036391015.1 Terriglobales bacterium | reverse complement strand
CGCTGATTTTCTGTGGCGCGTTCCTGCTGCGCCGGCCGTCGCAGTTTGCGCTGCATCCGATGGTGGGCGAGAGGCCGTCGCTCCATCTGCTCTCGATGTTCGGCGCCGCCATGGTCCCGGTGCTGTTCGCCTACGGTGGATGGCAGACCGCGAACTTTATCGGCGGCGAAATCAAGGACCCGCGGCGCAACCTGCCGCGCGCGCTCCTGATCGGTGTCTGCGGCGTGATCGCGCTCTACGTCGGCATGAGTTGGGTCTGCGTGCGGGCGCTTGGCGCCGCCGGCTTGGCCGAAACGCATACTCCGGCGTCGGCGGTGATGCGCATCGCGCTCGGGCAAACTGGAGTCAGGCTGATCGCGGTGGGGATCGCGATTTCCACGCTCGGTTTTCTCAGCCAGTCAATCCTCACCGCACCGCGCGTGTACTTCGCAATGGCCGACGATGGGCTGTTCTTTCGCGCCGTGGCCCGCATCCATCCGCGCACCCGCGTACCGGTGGTGGCCATCATCCTGCAAAGCGTGTGGACCATGGTGATCGCCGCATCCGGGCGCTACGAGCAGATCCTGAACTACGTGGTCGCCATGGATTTCATATTTTTCGGCCTGACCGCGACCTGCGTCTTTATCCTGCGCCGGCGCGATCGCACCCATCAGGGATACCGCGTGCCCGGTCATCCCGTGACCACCGCATTGTTTGTCGCCGCGTGCTGGGTGGTGGTGGCCAACACGATTTACCGTTATCCCGCCAACAGCCTGGTCGGCATGGGCATCCTGGCGGCAGGCGTGCCGGTGTATTTTTTCTGGAGCGGGCGGCGGAAGGGAAGAGCGGCCGCAAAATGAATCGTACCACGATATTTTCGCCCTACATGGAATTCGCCAAGCTGTGCTCCTCGTCGCGCTTCAACCTGGCGGCCAGCGGGATCATGAGCTACCCGCTTTCCGAGCTGCCGGTCGCCATCGATCAATTGGAGATCAATGGGCCCACAGCGTACGGATACGAGCCGCTCATCGAGCGCCTGGCGGCGAAGAACAAGGTCGCGCCCGAGTGCGTGATGTATATCAACGGGGGCACGTCGCTGGCGAACAACGTCGCCATCGCCGGCACCACCGAAACCGGCGACCACGTCCTGGTCGAAACGCCCGGCTATGAGTTGCTCGACACCACGGCGCGCTTCCTCGGCCTCGAGGTCGGGCACTTCGAGCGCCGCCCGGAAGACGGCTTCCGTCTCGATCCACGCGAAATCGAGCGCCGCCTCACGCCGCGCACTCGCCTCATCATCATCACCAACCTGCACAATCCGTCCGGCGTGCTGGCCGACGAGGGAACACTGCGACAGATCGGCGACATCGCGCGCAGCGCCGGCGCGCGCGTGCTGGTGGACGAGGTTTACCTGGACATGGCGTTTGAGCGCACGCCGCCATCTTCCTTCCACCTCGACCCGAAAACATTTGTGGTCACGAACAGCTTGACGAAGGCATACGGTTTGAGCGGCTTGCGTTGCGGATGGATTCTCGCCGAGCCGGGATTGGCGGAGCGCCTCTGGCGCATCAACGATCTGTACGCGGCCAGTCCGGTTCATGCGGCGGAGCTGCTAAGCGTGATCGCGCTCGACAACCTGGGGAAGATCGCGGCACGCGCAAAAACGCTGCTGGAGAAAAATCGCGCGCTGCTCAACCTCTTCTTCGATTCCTGCGCCGATCTCGAAGTCGTGCGCCCGGAGTTCGGCACGGTCGCTTTTCCCCGGCTTCGCCAGGGCACGGTCGAAAAACTGTTCACGGTTCTGCGCGACAAGTACGAGACGACGGTCGTTCCGGGAAAGTTTTTCGGCGCGCCGCAGCACTTCCGGGTTGGCGTCGGGGGTGATACGGAAATGACGAGCGAGGCCCTGAACCGCCTGGCAAGCGCGCTGCGGGAAGTTTGAACTAACCAGAACGCGGAGCCCAGTTATCACAGCGCGATTCCTCTACTAAATATAGAATGCCCCCCAACTTTTGAACGAAGGACTGGTCGAACTGCCCATGTCTGAGGACAAACCGACTTATGAGGAATTAAGAGCTCGTGTTGCCGATTTGGAGAAGCAGCACGAAACGGAGCGATCCTACGTCGCCAATTTGGAGAAACTGGTCACGGTTCGCACCGAACAATTGCGCCAGACAACAGTGGACCTGGAGCGAGCCTACGACATCACCCTGGAAGGCCTAGGCGACGCGCTCGATTTGAAAGACGCCGAAACCGAGGGCCACTCCAAGCGCGTCACCGCCTTCACCATCGCCATGGCGCGGGCCATGAGCTTGCCGGGAAATAAGATCCGCGTCATCGCCCGCGGCGCCTTCCTGCACGACATTGGCAAGATGGCTATTCCGGATTCCATCCTGCGCAAGCCCGGCGACCTGACGCAGGAAGAGATCGCCATCGTGCAGGAGCACTGCTACCGCGGCTACCAGATGCTGCGCAAGATCCCCTTTCTCTCCGAGGCTGCGGACATCGTTTACTGCCACGAGGAAAAATGGGATGGAACGGGCTACCCCCGTGGCCTTAAGGGTGAGGAGATTCCGTTGGGAGCGCGGATCGTAGCGGCGGCGGAAACGTTTGACGCCATCACGTCCGACCAACCTTACCGCACCGCCCGTTCCTTCTCCGCGGCCTGCGAGGTTATCAACCGCGGGTCGGGACGGCAGTTCGCTCCCGGGATTGTGAAAGTCTTCCTCACCATTCCCGAATCCATCTGGCACAGCCTGCGCAAGGAAATCGACCAGCAGATTTACCGCTACCAAGTCAAAGAAGAAGGAAATAGAAGCTAACAACTGTTTTTCATTTTCCCGCCCAGCACGCCGCCCGTTTTCCCAGGAACGCCGAAATCCCTTCCTGCGCGTCGGCTGCCATGGAGTTCATGCTCATGATTTCTTTGGCGTAGGCGTACGCCTTGGGCTGGTCGAGATCGATTTGCGTGTAATAGGCCTGCTTGCCGATGGCGAGCGTCAGCGGGCTGGCGCCGGCGATTTTCAGCGCCAGGTCGCTGGTGCGCGAGCGCAACTCCGCTGCCGGCACCACGGCATTGATCAAGCCCCACTCGGCTGCGGTTTGCGAATTCACCGGATCGCCCGTCATCAGCATCTGCAGCGCGCGCTTGCGCCCCACGGCGCGGCTCAGCGCCACCATCGGGGTGGTGCAGAACAATCCGATTTTCACTCCCGGTGTCGCGAAGGTCGCCTCCTCCACCGCGATGGCCAGGTCGCAGGTGGCGACCAACTGGCATCCCGCCGCGGTCGCCATGCCTTGCACCTCGGCGACCACCGGCTGCGGGATCGCCTGGATCTTCATCATCATCTCCGCGCAAACATCGAAGATGCGTCGGTAGTCGTTGATGTTCCGGCCCACCATTTCGCTCAAGTCATGGCCCGAGGAAAACACCTTGCCCTCGGCCGCCAGGATCAGGGCGCGCACGGCGCTGTCGCCGCCGACCTGATTCAAGCACTCGATCACCTCCAGCATCATGTCGAGCGAGAGCGCGTTGCGTCGGTTGGGCCGGTTCAGGGTCAGGATTCCCAGCGGCCCGTCGTTTTCGAAGCGGATGTTGGCGTACGCCATGTGAATAGCCTCACAACCCGCAGTGATGTGTAGCGTGGAATTGTAACCCGCGCCGGCAAAAGCCGCTCACGTTTGCGGGCGGATAGTAATACGATAGCGCTTTTTGGAGGCTCTGATGTCCGACACACCATTGAACGACCGCCCGGCGAGCCCCGACGACTTCGACGACCTCGGAAACGCCTTTCACCCCCAAGTGGACGTCTAAGCCGTTGCGCGAGCCCACTGGCACTTCCAACTGCTGCGAACTTGTCGCGAAACCGCTCGCCTCGGTCTTCACCGTGTATGTTCCCGGAGGAAGCGCACCCATCGTGTAAGTAGGGAACAGCGTTTTCAACTTTGGATTGGGACGAAAAGCAGCCCGTATCGAGTTTTGGCGAACCTCAGGTCAATAGTCCAGGCTCCCACTCTGCCCGGCGCCCCAAAAAAGAGACTCTCCCCCTGCGTGCGTGCAAGTTTGAACGGGCAGCCCTTGGGCAGGCTGCGGAAACCCATAACATGAAAAAGGGGATGAGCCGAAGCCCATCCCCCAAATCACCGCCAGGCTGGTTAGAAGAGGACCTTCAGACCAAACTGGATGGCACGACGGTCGTCGTTCGGCCCGCTGGGATAGCCGCCCTTCTTGACCGAGACGAAGTCGTTGTAGGAACCGGCGTCGTCATTGACGACGTAATAGTTGTGGTGGTTGAACGCGTTATACAGCTCGCTGCGGAACAGCAGGTTCACTCGTTCCGTCAGCTTGAAGTTCTTGGAGATGCCGATGGCGAAGTTCCAGTTGTTGGGACCGACAAAGGCGTTCTTGCCCAGCATCTTCGGCCACTGGCAACCGGTGTACTTCAAGCCGGTGCAAGTAGCGAAGTCGGCAAAGCCGGCCGCATCCTGGTAATCGCCGGTCGGATTGGCGCCAATGCCGGATGGCAGGGTACCGGCCGAGGCGATGTCCCAGGTAGTCCCACGTGTTAACACCAGATGGGCCCAGAATGCTCCCTGCGCCGCTGATGGGCGTCGCCGGTGTCCAGTGGTAGCAGACCTGGTTGCCATTCGCGCAATCCCAAATGGTGTAGTGCCTGCCTGTCTGGATGTTGACCACCGGCGAGAAGCTCCAGCCACCCAGCACGTGGCGGGCGAGAGGGCGTCGGCGCGAGTCTTCTGGGAGTTCCACAACCTGTTTAACCGTTTCAACAAGTGCAACTCGGTGTCGAACGACGCGAGCGGCAGTTCCTGGCTGCAACCGTTGAGCGGTCCCATCAGCGGACCGTACTGCGCGGTCAACGGCGGCGTATTCGGCACCGGAGGCGGATCGTTCGGCCCGGGCACCAGCACGCCATTCCGTTACCAGTTCGGCTTGCGGATCGAATTCTAGCGAGCGCTTGATTCTGAATTGGCAGAATTGCCCCGGCGGGCCAGCAATGGCCCGCCAATTTTTTTCGTCTTCGCGAATGGCGTCAGCGCGGGCGTTCCGCGACCTTGCCCCACATTGCCGATTTAAAACGGCGACCTATGGCGACCTATAAGGAGGTCACCAGTGCGCGCGATCCCGATGGGCCGTTAGGCGAAGAAAAGACGAAGTGTTCCTGCAGCCAGTAAGCAAGCACTTACGACACGAGCACGTAAGTGGCGGTGGTTCCGCCAGGCATGGTAGAAGTGTTGGCCGCAGAAGTTTGCCTACATTGGCAGGTCTCCCGGCAATTCTGAAGGCAATTCTGAATAGGTTCTCAGCATACGCCTCCGGGGGTGGCCGCAAAAGGCTACGCGCCGCTGGACGTGGGAGAGCGAAGCAACCATTTCTCACATATCACTGCGTCGTCTGGGGTCGAAATCTACCGTATTTAATAGTGGGATGGCGTGGGAATACGGAAACTAATAAGCGGCCCTCCACAGAAAACCAACAACTGCTTACAGAGCAGTCACTTAGGGCAGGCAGATTTAGCATAATGTGGCCCGGAGTTTGGCACCAGATGTGCCCGCTAGTCGGGAAAGAATGTCTTGGTCACTGAAGTTGCTTGTGCCCGAATGAATGGGCCCCAGACGTTGCAATCCCGAGGAGGAAAGATGGTAAGAGGGTTGTTTACGAGCGGAGTTGTGGTCAGAAAACAGGATGGAGGAAATATGTTTCGATTTTTGAAGTACGCCTTTCTGGTAGTGGCATTACTGGCATTGGTCAGCCAGATTGCCCTGGCCCAAAGGATTGACGGTACACTGCGTGGCGTCGTGGAAGATCCCACCGGCGCGGTCGTGGCGGATGCGAAGGTCACCGCGACGAACGTGGCCACTGGGGTCGCCCAGCACTCCACAACCACCAATGCCGGGTCTTATACCTTCCCCAACCTGCTGGTGGGAACGTATACAGTGACGGTAGAAAAGGCGGGCTTCAAGAAATACGCCCGCACCAACGTAGATATCCGTTCAAACCAGGTCGTGGAAGTAAATCCCAAGCTCCAAATAGGAGCGGGTGAGACGACGGTGGAAGTCGTGGCCGGCTCGGAAGTGGTCCGCACCTCCGACTCCCAGTTGATCAACACCTTTGACCAGGTAACCAGCATACCGCTGCCGCCGTCCCCGGCGGGTGTGAACGGGATACTCAACCTTGCGGTTCTGGCCCCCAATACCACCACCCAAGGTGGCGGAGTGCTGGGTCAGGGCGGTTCCATCGGCGGCACCCGTCCCCGCATGAATAACTTCACTGTGGACGGAACCGATGACAACCGCGTGGACATAACCGGTCCGCAGTCCAACGTTATCGGAGATTCAGTGGCGGACTTCACCCTGCTCACCAACCAGTTCAGCGCGGAGTATGGGCACTCGGCGGGTGGCCAGTTTAACGTGACCACCAAGTCCGGGACCAACACCCTGCACGGCACTGGGTTCATCCTGAACAACAACCGCAACTACAACGCCTTCGACAATATCGAGAAGCAGGCTAACGGTTGCGATACCAACCCCAGCTGCGAGAAGTCGCGCTTTGACTTCAATACCATTGGCGGCACGCTTGGCGGCCCGATCAAGAAAGACAAGATCTTCTTCTTCGGCGGCTACCAGCGGGTGTTTGCCGGATTCCCGGGCTCTTCGGTCGTGCTGGAGACTCCCACCGCCGCCGGCATCACCGCCCTGAAGTCGGTAGCTGAGAACTCGGCGGTCACCGCGATCCTGGACCAATTTCCTGCAGGATCAGGCCTGGTAAGGACTACCAATGTCACCAACACCCGCACCGGAGCGACGGTGGCGGTGCCGGTCGGCAACCTGGCGGTGAATTCACCTAGCTTCTATAACGAGTGGGACTGGCAGGCCAACGGCGACATCAACTGGCGTGCCCACTCAATACGCCTGCGCTACCTCTACAATCGCCAACGCACTCCCAACCTTCCCGATCCCCCGCTGCCGCAGTTCTTCGGGGACACGACTTATGATGTCCGGCGCGGGGCCCTGACCGACGCTTGGGTCATCAATGATCGTTGGGTCAATGACTTCCGCGCTGGTTATACCCGGCAGATCAACGGCTTTACCGTGCCTCCAGAGTTTGATAACTTCCCCAACGTGTTCGTCAACGAGTTGAGCAACTTCCAGGTGGGACCGGAAGGAAACTCGCCTCAGGGCGGCGGGCAGAACGTTTACCAGTTGCTCGAACAGATGACCTACACCAAGAGCCGGCACACGCTGAAATGGGGCGCAGAGTTTCGTCGCTGGATCGCTCCCAGCGGCTTCCTCCCCCGTGCCCGCGGTGAATGGCAGTACTCCACCATGCAGGAACTGGTCAACGACTTCGTTCCCACCCTCTTCGCCAAGCGCGGCGCGGGCAGCGGGAAATTCGACGGCAACCAGACGGCGTTCTATGGGTTCTTCCAGGATGACTGGAGAGTGGCTCCACACCTGACCCTGAACCTGGGTATGCGTTACGAGTGGGTTGGGATTCCAAACGGTGCGAAAACCCAAGCGCTGAACTCGCTTTCGAATGCTCCGGGCACACCGTTCATCTTCGAGATACCCAAAACGGACACCAACAACTGGGCCCCGCGGTTCGGGTTTGCCTGGGATCCGCGTGGCAATGGCAAATGGGCAGTGCGCGGCGGTTTCGGCGTATCCTATGACCTGATCGCCCAGAACTTCCCCACCTTGCAGTTGCCTCCGCAGCTGCAATCGGAACAGGACCCGGACATCACCTGCGGACTGCCGAATCGGCCTGCGTGGTGCGCCGGCTACAACGCCGCAGTGTACGCCGCCGGCGGGGCAACGGGCCGTGGTTTCCTCGGCAATGGGGGCTTGTTGCAGGTCAACCTTCCCTGCGACAACACCGTGGACTGCCGCGCGGCCACGCAGGGCGTGATTCCTGACCAGATCATGCCCAAGGTGTACACCTGGACGGCGAGCGTGCAGCACGAACTGGGGAGAGGTACCAGCATCGAGTTGCGCTATCTGGGCACGCGGGGTGTGGAGTTGTTCACTCAGACACAGTTGAACGCGGCCAGTGCCTTTGACCGTGGAGCCAAGCCGTTGCCGACGTACATTGCGTCTGGTTCGGTGCCGGGCGCGGTAAGCGTCACACCTCCTGCTCCTGGCAGTACGCTTCCGACGTTCGCTGCTCCCACCTTGGCCGACTTCAACGCCATCGCCGCAGTACGGCCCTACCAATCGTTGGGCTTCCTGGGTTCGGTTACGGGATTCCCGTCGAACGCCGACAACATTTACCACTCCGGCTCGGTGGATTTCCAGCACCGCATGAGCCATGGCGTGTTTCTCCGTGCCAACTACACCTGGGCACACAACATCGACACCGCTACCAACGAACTGTTCAGCAGCCTGGTGAACCCGCGGCGTGGCGAGGACGGTAACCACATCGAACGTGAGCGTGGTCGGTCCGTGCTCGACATTCGCCACAAGCTCGCGGTGACGTGGATCTACAACCTGCCCAAGATCAGCACCGACAGCGGTTTCCTGAAAGCGCTGTTGCACGGGTGGGTGTGGAACGGTACCTACATCCTGCAGACGGGACAGCCAGTGAACGTTCGCTCCGCCGTCGACAGCAACGGCAACAAGGACTCGGCGGGTGACCGGGCGATCTTTAATCCGGCCGGCGATCCGTTCGTGTCCAGTGGTGTGAACGTTGTGTGCGGTAATGGTACGACCGGCGCGACGTTCATCGCCAGCAGCGTCGGTGGTCTTTCAAGCACCGGCGTAGCCAGTGGATGCGCTGTAGGCAATGTGGGGTTTCTGACTAACGGAGCCTCAGGCGCTCCATTTGCGCTTGGCTACCTGGCCAAGAATTCCGCGGCGGGGTTCATTCAGGCGGGGGCTGGCGCTCTAACCAACACCGGACGCAACAACATTACAAGTCCGGGACGGAACAACTTCGACATGAGCTTGTTCAAGGATACCAAGCTCACGGAGCGGGTTACCATACAGGTGCGTGCCGAATCCAACAACGTGTTCAACCACCGGCAGTTCAGCTTTTCCAATCCGGGGGTGTTCTCCATCGCAGGCATCGACGATTCGGCCATCAACGCCGAGGGATTTGTCGACGCCAACGGGAACCCCGATTTCCGGAACCCGAAGCAGTTGAACGGTGGGTCGCGCACGATGCAGCTGGGCTTGAAGGTGATCTTCTAACTGGGGGATAGTAGAAAGCCCTGTCGGGGTCCGCTTTGCGGGCCCCGATTTTTGCTTGCGGTACCACCCATCTGTGGCGCGCAGAGTTGCACAACAAGCATCGGATTGTGCCGCGAAGATTTACCCAGGCGGAAAGTTATCCGCTCACCTGCCACACCGTGTCCAGCACCGTGCCGTCTACCCACTTCACCACGGCTACGGGCTTCTCGGTCAGGCGCGGCTTCTGCGGTTTGCCGCCGCAGATTTTCTCAATCTCGCGCTGCATCTCCTGGATTGGACGAACGGGAAGCGAGGAGCCTTTCACCGCATCCAGCAGGTCCTTGCGCCGCGGGTTGACGGCGATCCCGCGCTCGGTGACGACAACATCAATCAGCTCGCCCGGCCCGGTGAGCGTCGTCACCTGGTCCATAATCACCGGAATGCGATCACGGAACGAGGGCACCGCCAGGACGGTGCATCCGGCGAACAGGCAGTTCTGCCAGCCGCCGATGCCGTGCAGCGAGACGGCCGTCGGCTGTCAGCTGCCGGGCTA
>DASWAR010000018.1:0-9408 GCA_036391015.1 Terriglobales bacterium | reverse complement strand
GTTTACGATGACGCGGCCGGCAGCCATGGCTTCTTAGGATCAAGGCAGTGATCGATTACCCGAAGGGGAACTCAATTTATGAGATAGGTTTTAGGTTTCAGCAGGAAAGAACCCGAGCGCGCCCGACCCGCATGATGCGGCGTGCTATGCTTCGCACGAACCGTGCCGAAATCCGCCCATGCAGTCCCGCAATTGCCGCAGGCGCCCTTTCGCGATCCGGAAGCTGCCCGCCGCAATCTTGCGCGGATTGCCGAGCGGGTGCCCGCCGCGGTGGCGCGCGCCATCCCGCCGCTGCTCGCCGATGTTCCCGATCCCGACGCGGCGCTCAACCTTTTCGAGCGGCTGACGGAAACCGCGCCGGCGGAGTTGTTCCGCGCCTTCGAACGCGATCGCGCGCTCGTCCACTACGCCCTCGCGGTCTTCGGGTATAGCCACTTTCTCGGCGAGACCCTCATCCAGAACACCGATCTGTTCCACATCCTGCAACGCGACAAGATGCTGGACCGGTCGCGATCGCGGGAAGAGTACCGCGAGGCGTTTGCGCGTTTCCGCTCGCGTTCTTTCGAGACCGACATCGCCCTCCTGCTGGCGCGCTTCAAGCGCCGCGAGTACGTGCGCATCATGCTGCGCGACGTGCTGGGCACCGCCGCCCTGGCGGAAACCACCAACGAAATCTCGGCGCTGGCGGACGTGCTGATCGAAGAAGCGCTGCGGGAAATCGACGCCGCCTTCCGCAGCCGTTACGGCCCGCCGCAGCACTCTGACGCGGAAGGACGGCACACCGATGTGCCGGTGGCGGTGTTTTCGCTGGGCAAGCTGGGCGGCAACGAGCTCAACTACAGCTCCGATATTGACCTGCTGTTTCTTTACGGCGACGGCCAGGATGCGGGCACGACGTCAATTTCCATCCGCGAGTATTTCGTTCGCCTGGCGCAGAGCGTGACCGATGCGCTGTCGCGGGTGACGCGCGAAGGTTCGGCATTCCGCGTTGACCTCCGGCTGCGCCCGCAGGGAGGAGAGGGCGAAGCGGCGGTCGGGTTGTCGCAGGCGCTCCAGTATTACGGCCGCACCGCCGGCGACTGGGAACTGCAGGCCATGATCAAGGTGCGGCATTCGGCGGGAGACGTGGCGCTGGCGCGGAAATTCATTCGCGGAGTGCAGCCCTTCGTCTACAGCGAGCAGGTGAACTTCGCCGCCATCGAGACGGCGCTGGCGGCGCGCGACCGCATCGGCGCGCGGCGCCGGGTGGCGGCCGCTCGCGGCCCAAGCATTGACGTGAAGCTTGACCGCGGAGGCATTCGCGATATCGAGTTCCTGGTGCAGTGCCTGCAGCGCGTGTACGGCGGCAAAGAGCGCTGGCTGCGTTCCGGCGGCTCGCTGTTCTCGCTGCAGAAGCTGCATGACAAGGGACACCTAAGCGGTCGCGACTACAACGAGCTGACCACCGCCTACGAGTTTCTTCGCAAACTGGAGCATCGCCTGCAACTGCGGCACGGACAGCAGACGCACAAGCTGCCGAAGTCGAAGGATGAACGCGCCGTGGTGGCGCGCTCCATGCCGGGCGGACAGGCAGCGGCGCCCTTGGAAAATATCGCTGACCTGGTGCAGCGGCGGATGGCGGCGGTGGCCGAGATCTACAACCGCATCGTCCATCATCAGCAGTGGCAACAACAACGCGAGACCCCCGACTTCCACCTGGAAAGCGCGGAGCCGGCGCCCGACCAGAGCGATCGGCAGATGATGGCGCGACTGGCCAGCGATTCGCCGGCTCTGTACGAGGTGCTAAGCGGCGCCACGCTGGATTCCCCTGCGCGGAGAAATGTATTCCGCTTTTTGTCGGCGGCGTTCACCAGTTCGGAGCGCTACGCTGCGGTCGCTCGCGCGCCGCAGGCTTTTCGCAACGCATTGCAGATCTTCCGCCTCAGCGATTACCTCACCGACATTCTCACCCGTCACCCGGAGGAGATTGTCACCCTTGGCGAAGGGCAGGGAACAGCCAAGCCCGACGGCGTCGGCCACCTGTTTGAACAAGGCGCCGAGGAACAAAGGGCGTTTGGCGACCCCGTGTTCTCCTACCTGGGCTCCGCCGATGTGCCGCACGCAGAGAAGCTGGCGCTTCTGCGCCGTCATTATCGCCACCGCGTGTTTGCTTCCGGCGCGCGCGACGCGGTGGAAGGCCGCAGAGTATACGAATCGTTGGCGGAAACTACGCGTGCAGCCGACGAGGCCATCGCTGCTGCCCTGGCCATCGCCGGAAGCCCCCCGGGACTGGCGGTCATGGCCTTGGGACGGCTGGGCACCGCCGAATTCGACCTGTTGTCGGATGCGGACCTGCTGTTCGTCAGGGACGAAGGACTGGAAGCCGCGCCGGCCACCAAGGCGGCGGAACAGCTCATGCAGGCGCTGTCGGCGTACACCCGCGAGGGCACGGTGTTTCCGGTGGACGCCCGGTTGCGGCCGCGGGGCGGCGAGGGTGAGTTGGTGATGACCGTCGCTCACGTCGAGGAGTATTTCCGGCGCGAAGCGCAGGCCTGGGAAGCGCTCAGCTTCACCAAGCTGCGGCATGTCGCGGGAGCGGATGAACTGAGCCGGCGCGTGCTGCATTCGGCCCCGGAGTGGATGGCGCATTTCGCCAGTGACACCGGGTTTGTCAGCGCCGTACGGGGCATGCGCAGCAAGCTCGAAAAACCGGAAGCGGGCGTACTCAACCTGAAGACTGGAGCGGGCGCCGTGTACGACATTGATTTCATCGCCGGTGCTCTGGCGGTCTGGCACCAGGTGCGGCTGCGCGGGAACATGCGGCAGCGGCTTCGTGGGCTGGCTGGCGCGCACCTGCTGAGCGAACCCGAATTCGTGCTGTTGGATGAGGCCGCGGAATTTTACCGTGCGCTGGAACACGCCATCCGGATCGTATCCGGGCGCGCCCGCAAGACGCTGCCGGTCGGCGAACATGCCCGCAGCGCGGTCGAAGAACTTGCCTCGCGCATGCTGGGCCGCAGCTTGCAAGGCGGGGTGGAAGCGGAGTTGGAGCGCACCCTGGTTGCGACCCGCGCTCTGTATGAGCGCCTGATGGTGTGACGGCCACGGCTCTGGTTGTTCTGGAAAATCCACCCCGGCAAACCCGGACGGCAGTATCCTTGCATCCGGCCCCGGCAGGTCACTCGTCACATTCTTTTGTGATCCATGTCATGCGCGGATGTACGCGCCATAAGCCTATAATGGCCGGTCCCTTAAACTCCTGAGGAGGTGGTTGATGGCGGATTCATACAACGGGCTGCCTGTGCCCAAAGACGGCGCTCGGATTACCTACAGCAACGGCAAGTATACGGTTCCCGATAATCCAATTATTCCATTCATCGAAGGCGACGGCACCGGCCGCGACATCTGGAAGGCCTCGGTACGCGTATTCGATGCCGCAGTGAAAAAGGCTTACGGCAACAAACGCCGCATCGTCTGGTACGAAGTCTTTGCCGGCGAAAAAGCGATGGCCAAGTTCAAGAGCTGGCTGCCCGACGGCACCATCGAAGCGCTGAAGGACATGCGCGTCAGCATCAAGGGCCCCCTCACGACCCCCGTGGGCGGCGGCATCCGTTCGCTCAACGTGGCGCTGCGCCAGATCCTCGACCTGTATGACTGCGTGCGCCCGGTGAAGCACTATGGCGCTCCCTCCCCGGTGAAGCACCCCGAGCGGATGAACATAATCATCCACCGCGAGAACACGGAAGACGTGTACGCCGGCATCGAGTGGGAGCAGGGGACGGACAAGGTCAAGAAGCTGATCAATTTCCTGAACAACGAAATGCTCGCCGGCACGGGCAAGAAGATCCGCGAGGACAGCGGCGTTGGCATCAAGCCGATTTCGGTTTTCGGCACCAAGCGCCTGGTGCGCAATGCCATCAAGCACGCGCTGGAACTCGGCCGCAAGAAGGTCACGCTGGTGCACAAAGGCAACATCCAGAAGTTCACCGAGGGCGCGTTCCGCGCCTGGGGCTACGAGTTGGCCACCAGCGAATTTCGCGACAAGGTGGTGACCGAGCGCGAGAGCTGGATCCTCGACAACAAGGACAAGAACCCCAGCATCAGCATCGAGCAGAATGCCAACCTGGTGGAGCCGGGCCTGGAGTTCGCGGCGCCCGAGTTCCGCAACACCATTTACAAGGAAGTGAAGGACTGCCTGGATGCGATCGACAAGACGCACGGCAACGGCCAGTGGAAGAAGAAGCTGATGGTCAATGACCGCATCGCAGATTCCATCTTCCAGCAGGTGGTCACGCGCGCCGACGAGTACGAAATCCTGGCGACGCCGAACCTCAACGGCGACTACATCAGCGACGCGTGCGCGGCGCAGATCGGCGGGCTGGGCATCGCCGCCGGCGCCAACATCGGCGATGGCTATGCCATCTTCGAAGCCACCCACGGCACGGCCCCCAAGTACGCCGACCTCGACGTTATCAACCCGACCTCGGTGTTGCTGTCGGGCGTGATGATGTTCGAGTTCCTCGGTTGGCACGAAGCGGCCAAGCTGATCGAGGACGGTGTCAGGAAGACCATCGAGCAGAAGAAGGTCACCTACGACTTCCATCGCTTGATGGAGGGCGCAACCAAGGTGAAGTGCAGCGAGTACGGCACCTATATCATCGAGAACATGAACGCCGCCAGTTCCGCGGCTGCCGACTAGCCGCCGCACTTACGACCAAGGCAATCAGGGGTGGGGCGGGATGAAACCCGCCCCGCCTTATTGACCCGCGAAGCGTTCTAAAACCGTGCCATCTGGCGTAGACTAATCCGTTTTCATCCATCCGCTGGCGGCGCCGAGCGCGTCTGCCTCAGAAAGGACTCATACCATGCGCAAAAAAGTAACAGTCGTGGGCTCGGGTAACGTAGGGGCAACGGCAGCGCACTGGATCGCCGCGGCCGAACTGGCCGACGTAACTCTGATCGACATCATCGAGGGCGTGCCGGAGGGCAAGGGCCTGGACCTGCTCGAGGCCATGCCCATCATCAAGAAGGATTCTTACGTGGTCGGCACCGAGAATTACGCCGACACCGCCAACTCCGACATTGTGGTCATCACTGCGGGCGTGCCGCGCAAGCCGGGCATGAGCCGCGACGATCTGCTGAATATCAATGCCAAGATCATGCGGGACGTAGTCGGCAAAGTGGTTCAGCATTCGCCCGACTGCATCCTGATCATCGTGTCCAACCCGCTGGACGCGATGGCGCAGGCGGCGTACAAGCTGAGCGGCTTCTCGCGCAATCGCGTGATCGGCATGGCTGGCGTGCTCGATTCGGCGCGCTTCCGCGCCTTTATCGCCCAGGAGCTGAAGGTCTCGGTCGAGAACGTCACCGCATTCGTGCTCGGCGGGCACGGCGACACCATGGTGCCCCTGCCGCGCTATTCCGGCGTGGCCGGCATTCCGCTTCCCGAATTGATGGATAAGGCGACCATCGATCGCCTGGTGCAACGCACCCGCGACGGCGGCGCCGAGATCGTCAAGTACTTGAAGACGGGCAGCGCCTACTATGCCCCATCCGCCGCGGTGACCGAGATGGTGGAAGCCATCCTCAAGGACAAGAAAAAGATTCTGCCCTGCGCCGCCTACCTGGAAGGCGAATACGGGATCCACGGTTTGTTCGTCGGCGTGCCCTGCAAACTCGGCTCGCGCGGCATCGAAGACGTGATCCAGATCCGCCTTACGCCGGAAGAGCAGGCGGCTCTGGAGAAGAGCGCCGGCGCGGTCAAGGAACTGGTCGCCGTCATCGGCGTCTAGCGATAAGAAAACCAACCGCGGATTAACGCGGATTCACACGGATACGAAGAAAAATCCGCGAAGATCCGTGCTAATCCGCGGTTAGTGTTTTACGACCTTTCGATCTTCACCGACTTCACCGTAACGTCCTTCGCCGGCTTGTCCTGCGGGTTGCGCGGGACACCCACGATCTTGGTCACCACATCCTGCCCCTCGACCACCTCGCCGAAGATGGTGTGATTGCCGGTGAGCCACGGGGTCGCCGCCACGGTGATGAAGAACTGGCTGCCGTTGGTGTTCGGTCCGGCATTGGCCATGGCGAGTTTGCCCGCCTTGTCGAACTTGTGGGGCGAGCCCTTGGTTTCATCTTCGAAACGGTAGCCGGGGCCGCCGAACCCGGTGCCTGCGGGGTCGCCGCCCTGGATCATGAAATTGGGAATGACGCGGTGGAAGATGGTGCCGTCGTAGAGGCGGTTGGTGGATTTCACGCGTGTGACCGGATGTGTCCACTCGCGCTTGCCTTCCGCCAGATCAACGAAGTTCTGAACCGTCTTGGGCGCCTCCGCTTCGAACAGGCGGCAGACGATGGTTCCCTCGGAAGTCTCAAAAATGGCGTAGGTGCCGGGTTGGCGTGCCATGGGGGTCCTTTCTTGCTACTTCTTCGGTTCAGCTTTCTTCTCCGCCGTTGGAGCGGCCGCGCCCGGCTGCACGATCTTGATGTGCGTGATGCGTACCGCCTGGAATGGCTTGTCGTTGCTATCGCGCGCCACCTTGGCGATTTTGCTGACCAGCGACGCCGGGTCGCACTGGCCAAAAATGGTATGACGGCCGTTCAAGTGCGGCGTCGGCGCGTCGGTGATGAAAAACTGCGAGCCGTTGGTATTGGGCCCGGAGTTCGCCATCGCGAGCCGGCCGGGACGGTCGAACTTCAACGAAGAATCGAACTCGTCCTTGAATTTGTAGCCGGGATCGCCCGTGCCGTTACCGGCGGGATCGCCACCCTGGATCATGAAGTTGGGGATCACGCGGTGGAAGATGGTGCCGTCATACAGCGGCGTGTTGTGCTTCGTGGCGCGCGAAACGGGATTGGTCCAGTCCTTGGTGCCTTCGGCGAGGCCAATGAAATTTTCCACCGTGACCGGCGCCTTGTCTTTGTACAAAACGCAATTGAAATTGCCCATCGTGGTTTCGATTACGGCTTTGGGGTTGCCGGCCGCCCCGGCGGCAAGCAGAAGGGAAGGAACGAACAACAGAATAACGGCAAGTACTTTTCGCATAGTCGCACCTTGAAATAAGAGTCGTTGGTTTTCAGTCGTCGGTAACAAACGAAACATTTTACTCGCTGGCCGCTGCAATTTTCTGCTGCGCTTTCATTTCGCGGCTCACCTGCTCCACCCGCCGGAAGACGCGCAACAGGTTCCCGCCCAGAATTGCTTTGATCTGACGGGCAGTATAGCCGCGGTCGAGCAGGGCTTGCGTGATCTTGGGCAGGTCGGCGGCGGAGTCCATGCCTTGGGGCATGGCGGGATTGCCGTCGAAATCCGAGCCCAGCCCAACGTGCTCCACGCCGGCCACCTTGGCGATGTAATCAATGTGGTCAATCAGGACCTTGAACGGCGGGTGTGGAATCTTGTTGGCCCATTCTTTTTCCACCTGATCCTCCGCGGCGTAGTTGAGAGGCTTTCCCTCGGCCCGGAGTTTCTCTTTATTGGCTTTGACGGCAGCTTCACGCTCCGGCTCCTGCGCGGCATATGCGAGACGGAAGTTCTCGTCGAGGAAGGCGTCGTAGAAATTCACCATCACCACGCCATCGTTTTTTGCCATCGCCTTCAGCATGTCGTCGGTCATGTTGCGCGGGTGGTCCGACAGCGCCCGCGCTGAGGAATGCGACGCGATCACCGGCGCCTTGCTTACGGCCATGACATCCCAAAACGTCTTGTCGGCGACATGCGAAACATCCACCATCATGCCCAGCCGGTTCATCTCCGCCACCACCTGCTGGCCGAACGCCGTGAGGCCGTCGTGGTGCTGGACCTTGGGGTCTTTGACGTCGCCGGATGAATCCGCCCACTCGTTGGTATTCGACCAGGTCAGGGTCATGTAGCGCACGCCCAGGCGGTAGAAATCGCGCAGCACGTGGATGTCGTTTTCGAGGGCGTGCCCGCCTTCCACCCCCAGCAGCGCGGCGAATTTCTTCTTCGGACCGGTGCGCGCGCGCACGATGTCCGCGGCGCTGTAGGCCATCATCATCTGGTCGGGATGCTTGCCGGCTTGCAGATAGACCGAATCAATCAGATCCAGCGCGCGCCGGGTGTAGTGGCCGTCGTAGTAGCCGGGCTCCACCCAGATGGAAAAGAACTCGGCGCCGAGATTTCCCTGGCGGACTTTCTGCAGGTCAATGCTGCCTTTGCCCGCCGGCGTGAGGGTCCCAATGTCGAAACCTTCATCGAGAAAACGCTGCGGCGTATCGGCGTGGGAGTCAACCACGATGGCGGAATCGTGGATCTGGCGCGCCTTGGCCGACACAGCCGGGCCGGTATCAGGCATGTTCTGTGCGCCGGCGAGACACACCGGTAGCAATCCCAGAACTGCGGCAACGATGAATCTATTGTTGTGGGCTGGTGGACGCGTCTGTAGTATTCGGCGCGCGCGGAGCAGTGGCGAGTTTTTCGCTTTCACGCCACGCAGTATAACGGTCGGACACCATCACATGAAAGCAGGCCTGGCGTCGTTCCTCGACCGCTTCCACCAGTCCGAGGTTGCGCATGTTGACCAGGTAGGCTTCCGTAAAGGCGCGCTGGCGGCGCGTCATGCCCTTCTTGGCGATGTCCACCGTCAGGCCGGCCAGATGGGAGGACGCGGTATCGCCCTCGGCAGGAGCTGCATTGTGGTTGTGACGAGCCAGTTTTTCCTGCTGCTCCACCGTGCGTACCGCGGAGTTCACTTGGATGGGTTGATGAAATTGCTTGTAGTACGCCTGTCCGAAATCCTCCAGGAATAGCCGCGTCCACGGCCGGCTAAAGCGCCGCGACTCTTCCAGCCGAGGATCGATGCGAACGAAGTTGCTTTGCGGCAGCGCGACCAACTGATCACGCGCGATCAACTCTTCCAGCGCCTGATCGTTCTGGATCCGCACCAGTTGCAGGCGATTTATTTCGGCGTTCTGGCGCACCAGGGAATCGTGCGAGCCCTTCAGCAAAACCGGCATCCAGCTCAGGTGACGCGCATGGCGAACCGTCCCCCGGTGATAGCGCGCCTTAATGGAGGCCGCGAATGATCCGGTAGACAGCAACAGAACGAAGGTTAAGGTGATTCCGGTCCGATACGTGGCGCGCAAACAAACCCCCGGGCTCGACAGTAAATTTTGTGACGAACTGCTGTCAGTGTAAACCCAAGTCTCAGCCCTATAACTCGGTTTCTGCCTTAAGGTACCAGCAAAAGCAAGACCCCGAACCAAATCTCGGGGTCAGGTAGATTACTTCGGTCACCAGGGCCGGGACGGCTACCGCCGGAAGAGGTCGGCAAAGGCCTGCTTCATTACCGAGCCACCGACCTCGGCGATGGAGCGAGTCAGTGGGATGTCCTTGGGACAGACTTCGACGCAGTTCTGGGCATAGCCGCATTCGTGGATGCCGCCATCGCCCATCAGGGCGTGCAG
>DASWAR010000017.1:0-5038 GCA_036391015.1 Terriglobales bacterium | reverse complement strand
TCTGGTCCGCTATTCGGTGGGCATCGAAGATGTGGAGGACCTGATTGCCGACCTCCGCCATGCGCTTGACGCCGTTGGCTACCGAGTGCCTGCATGGCAGCATCGTTGATAATCTTGACCGGACGGCCGAAAGCTTTCGCGAAATCGAAACCGACCCAGCCGCTGCCGAGGTTGGCCGGGTCGTGCAGCGGTTTTCCGTGCACTACCGGGCCGGGATAGCCAATCGAGATGGCCGAATACTTCCAGCCGGCAGTCGCTTCGCGCACCGCTTTCACCATCTTCCTGGGAGTGAGCGTAGGACCGGATGAAACCTTGACCGCCTCCCGATGCCCGGTGGCATAGATCTTGACGTGGGTACCGCCGATATCAATCACCAGGATTTTCATGCCTTACCTGCTACGGCAACTTTCGCCGGTTTCGCAACTGCCGATTTCGCGACTGTGGTGGAGCGGGTAGTGCCGAATTTCTGGAGCAGCCGAACCACCAGCGCGGTCCAGCCGGTCTGATGGCTGGCGCCGCATCCGCGACCGTTGTCGCCGTGAAAATATTCGTTGAAGAGGATCAGGTCGCGCCAGTACGGATCGGTGGCAAAGCGAGCCTGCTCGCCGTGGCAGGGGCGCCGTCCGTGGCGGTCGGGAAGAAAAATGTGCACCAGACGGCGAGAAATCTCCGATGCGGCCTCGGCGAGATTCATGATGCGTCCGGAGCCGACGGGGACCTCGACCTTGAAACTGTCACCGTAGAAGTGGTGGTAGCGCTGCAGCGCTTCCACCAGCAGATAGTTCACGGGAAACCAGACGGGCCCACGCCAATTGGAATTACCGCCGAAGACCGAGGTGGTGGATTCTCCGGGAGTGTACTCGGCGCGGAGGTCGCCATTGGCGGTATGCAGCACACAGGGGCGCTCGTGGTGCGCGGCGGACATAGCGCGGATGCCATACGGCGAGAGGAACTCGCGCTCGTCGAACAGGTATTGCAGTACCCGCTCCAACCGCTGGCGCGAGGGGATTGCCAACAGCCGCCGCCCCTTGCCTCCATCTTCTCCGCGAACCCCATAGGCGATCTGGTGGCCGAGATCGGGCCGGTTCTTCAGGAACCAGTTCATGCGCTGCTTAAAGCCCGGCAGGCGGTCAATGACGTGGTCTTCCAGAACTTCGACGGCAAACAGGGTGACCAAACCGACCATGGAGCGGGCGCGTACCGGCTCGCTGTGGCCGTACATCTCCACGCCGTCGTAGTAGAAGCCGTCCTCCTCATCCCAGAGCCCGGTGCCGCGGAAATTGTTCATGGCGTCGGCGATGGCAACGAAGTGCTCGAAGAACTTCGAGGCGATGTCCTCGTAGGCCAGGTTTTCCAGCGCCAGTTCCAGCGACATGGCCAGCATGGTGAGGCAGTAGAACGCCATCCATGCGGTGCCGTCGGCCTGGGCATAGGTGACGCCGGGCGGCGGAGGCGTGGAACGGTCAAACAGGCTGATGTTGTCGAAGCCGAGAAACCCGCCGGCAAACAAGTTCTTGCCACTGTGGTCTTCGCAGTTGACCCACCAGGTGAAATTGAGCAGGAGCTTCTGCAGGGCGCGCTCCAGAAAAACGCGGTCGCGCTGGCCGCGGCCGCCGGTCATCTTATAGATGCGCCAGCAGGCCCAGGCATGGACCGGCGGATTCACGTCGTCCAGGGCGAACTCGTAGGCAGGGAGCTGCCCGTTGGGATGCATGTACCACTCGCGCAGGAACAGGATGGCTTGGCTCTTGGCCAACTCGGGGTCAACCTCGGCGAGGGTGACCAACTGGAAAGCGTGGTCCCAAGAGGCAAACCAGGGGAATTCCCACTTGTCGGGAACAATCATGACATCGCGACAGTGCAGGTGTGGCCAGCGCGAATTGCGATGATTCTTGCGTTCATCGGGAGGCGCGGGCTGCTTGGGGTCGCCGTCCAGCCAATGAGGAATGATGTACTCATAGAACTGCTTGGACCAGAGCAGTCCGGCATAAGCCTGGCGAGCGACGCGCGCGCTTTCCGCGGTGGTACAGCCGCCCAGCTTGGCGGCGTAAAACTCGTCCGCCTCACGAATGCGCAAGTCAAAAATTTTGTTGAACTCGGCGCCAAGAGGTTCCAAGGGCGCTTCGTCCTGCGAATACAACCGCAATTGAACGCGGAATTCGCCGCCCGCAGGCACTTCGTGTCGGTAGTGAGCCGCGGCTTTTGTGCCCCACCCTTCGTCGTTAATTGCCTCCTGGTTGTCGTGGACGAGGTATTCGTGAAAGGCATCCTTGACGTAGGCACTCGGGTTGGGCGCACCGAACAGGCGGACGTGGTTGGTCTCGTTTTCGGTGAAGAGCAGGGCGGGAGACTCGCCGGAGGGTCCAGGCCCGGCGACCAGAACCATGCGCCCGAGAGTCGGGTGCTCGGTTTCCAGCGTATTGCGGTTCAGGCGGCCGATGCAAGGCTGGCCGTGATAATCCTCGTCCACCCGGCCCCACGACCACCCGTTGCGGAACCATAACGTGGGCAGTAGGTGAAGGATGGCTGCGTCCGGCCCGCGGTTGTAAGCGGTGATGCGAATGAGGGTGTCGTTGGGTCCGCCTTTGGCGTATTCGACGAAGACATCGAAGTAGCGGTCTTGGTCGAAGATACCGGTGTCCAGCAGCTCGAATTCGCGATCCTGAGAGCTGCGCCGCCGATTCTCCTCCACCAACCGCGCGTAGGGGAACTCGGCCTGGGGATATTTGTAGAGCGCTTTCTGGTAGGAGTGGGTGGGAGTCCCGTCAAGGTAGAAGTAACACTCCTTCACGTCCTCGCCGTGGTTGCCCTCGCTGTTGGTGAGGCCAAACAGCCGCTCCTTGAGAATGGGATCCTTGCCGTTCCACATCGCGGGAGCGAAGCAGAGGCGGCACTCACGGTCGCACCATCCCAGCAGGCCATCCTCGCCCCAGCGGTAGGCGCGGCTGCGGGCGTGGTCGTGGGGGAGATAATCCCAACAATTACCGTAGGGAGAGTAATCCTCCCGGACCGTTGCCCACTGGCGCTCCGACAAATACGGCCCCCAGCGCTTCCAATTCTTCTGGCGCCGGTGGTCCTGCGCCAGGCGCAAGGATTCCGCCAGCCCATCCTCAGGCGGCGGCTGTGGTGGCTTCTTCAAGTTGCCTCCATTCACGTCCATCACGGCCAAGCAGCACATCGGCTGAATCGGGGCCCCACGTGCCGGCGGCATAGTTGGGGAAATGCCCCGGCAATGCTCCCCAGACTTCCTGGATCGGTTCAATGACTCCCCATCCGGTTTCGACCATGTCGGCGCGCTGGAACAGCGTCTGATCGCCGATCATGCAGTCGTGCAGCAGGCGTTCATAACCCGTCGCCGGCTTGGCATGGAACGCGCGCGCATAGTCAAAATCCATGTTGACCTGGCCGATGTTCATCACCGGGCCGGGAATCTTGGCGCCCATCTGAATGGTGATCCCTTCCTCCGGCTGAATATGGACGAGCAGCTTGTTGGCCTGCAGGTCCTTGACCCCCGTGTTGCGGAACAACACAAACGGCGTTCGCCGGAAATGGATGGCGATTTCGGTGACGCGCCGGGGCATGCGCTTGCCGGTACGCAGGTAAAACGGAACGTCGGCCCATCGCCAGTTATCGATCATGAATTTGAGCGCGATAAATGTTTCCACGTTGGAATCGGGAGCAACGTCGGGCTCCTCGCGATACCCGGGCATCTGCGGCCCGCGGACGGATGGGCCGTATTGCCCGCGGACCATCTTGGCGAGGACTTCCTCCGGGGTTGGCGGCTGGATGGCGCGAAGCACCTCCGCCTGCTTGTCGCGGACTGCGTCCGCTTCGAAGGAAATCGGCGGTTCCATGGCCACCAGCGACATGAGCTGGAACAAGTGATTGGGGATCATGTCGCGCAGCGCGCCGGAGGTTTCGTAATACCCGCCGCGGTGTTCGACCCCGACGGTTTCCGCCGCGGTGATCTGAACATGGTCAATTAAGTTGCGGTTCCACAGCGGCTCGGCAATGCTGTTGCTGAAGCGGAATACCAACAGGTTCTGGACCGTTTCCTTGCCGAGGTAGTGGTCAATGCGATAGATCTGTTTTTCCTGCAGGACCTCTTTGATGTCGCGATTGAGCTGGCGGGCGGACTGCAGATCGCGGCCAAAAGGCTTCTCAATCACGACCCGGGCGTAGCGGCCCCTGTCTTCTTTTGCCAACCCGGCGGCGCCCAACTGCCGGACCACTTCCCCGAAGAACTTCGGGCCCACGGCAAGGTAGTAAAAACGACTCCCCTGGGTGCCGTGGTCCTTCTCCACTTCCGCCAGTTTCGCGGCCAGCCGCTGGTAGCCGGCGGGATCCGAGAATTCTCCCTGCACATAGTGAATGCGTTCCCGGAACCAATCCCAGACGTGCGGGTCAATGGGATTGGTGGCGAGCTCCTTCACGTCCTGGGTGAGCTGATCGCGAAAGCTATCGTCGGTGTTGTTGGCATGGGCGTAGCCGACGATGGCAAACTGGCGCGGCAGCAGGCCCACTGCCGCCAGGTTGCAAAGTGCGGGCAACAGCATGCGCTTGGTGAGATCGCCAGTGGCGCCAAAGATCACCATGACGCAGGGATCGGCGCACCGCCCGTGTTGCGAAACATTCTGGTCCATGTTTTCGATTTCCTTCCAACCGCAGTGGCTCAGTTTGTCTACGCGGCCGCCGTCTTGTCTTTTTCCTTCTCCAGGTGCCCGCCAAACTGGAATCGCATGGCGGAGAGCAGCTTGTTGGCAAAGGTCCCGTTGCCGCGCGAGCTGAAGCGTTCATACAGCGAGGCGGTGAGCACCGGGGCTGGAATTCCCTCATCGATCGCCGCCAGGATCGTCCAGCGGCCCTCGCCGGAATCGGACACCTGTCCGGAAAACTTGCCGAGGTCAGGCTGTTCGATCAGTGCCGTCGCGGTCAGGTCGAGCAACCAGGACGCAACCACGCTGCCGCGGCGCCACACCTCGGCGATGTCGGGCAGGTTGAAATCGTACTGATAGTGCTCGGGATTGCGCAGCGGCGT
>DASWAR010000016.1:0-4910 GCA_036391015.1 Terriglobales bacterium | reverse complement strand
AAGAGAAGCCGCCCCGCAGGGCGGCTTTTTCACTGGCGCCGGTTGCAGCCGCTACTTGTTGATGCCGAGAAGTTCCACGTCGAAGATGAGGGTGGCATTGGGCGGGATAACGCCGGGATACCCGCGGCTACCGTAGGCTAGATCACCCGGAATGCGTAATTGGCGCTTGCCGCCAACCTTTATGCCGGCGACTCCTTCTTCCCAACCTTTGATGACCTGGTGAGCGCCAATGGTGAATGTAAACGGCTGTTTGCCTACCGAGCTATCGAATTTCTTTCCATCCGTCAGCCAGCCGGTGTAATGAACCTTGACCTTGTCACCGGACTTGGCGGCCGGGCCGGTGCCTTCCTTGATGTCCCAATACTCCAGGCCATCGGGCAGCTTGGTCGGTTTGCCCGTAACCTTGGTGGGTCCGCCGGAGTTCTGCGCGGGCGCGGAGGCGAGCAGGAAGGCGAGTGAAAGGGTTGCGATGGCGAGCTTCAGCATTCGGCTTGTTCTCCTGTACGACGAATCACCAAGCTACCACCGGCGCAGGAATTTCGCCAAGTGGGGAAGGATTAGAAGAGTGGGTCACTTGTTGCCGGCTGCGGTCGCGTTCTCCGAGTTGCTTGCCAGCACAGTGCGGGCACGCGTAAGCTCCGGCCGGTCGGAGTGCGCATTGGCGCAGTTTTTCAGCAGGGTTGCGTAATAGGAGTTCGCCTTCGTCGGTTTCCCCGCCAGTTCGGCCGCCCGCGCTGCTCCGTAGAGCCCGTTGAAGCGGGCGGGGTCGACCTTCATGGATTGTTCATACTCCGCCAGCGCCTCCTGGGGGCGGTCCAATTCCAAAAGCATGTTGGCGAGCATCTCGCGCGCGGGAATGTCCGTCTCGGCCTTACCTTCTGCGTCCTGCCGGTCGGCGGCGCGACGCATCAGGCGAACAGCCTCGTCGTTCTTTTTGCCCGCGAAGGCGACCCAGGCACTGATTTCGTCGCGCGGCACGCCTGCAAGCAGTTCGGCCAAGTAGGCCTGGTTCGACTTGCGCACCGATTCGAGAAGCAAATCATATTGCTCCAGGTCCTTCCGTGCACCGTCGGCGTCGTGCATGAAGCCGGCGCCGATGGCGCGCGCCCAATAACTTGTGAGCTGGTCCAGGGGTGTGGCATCCGACGGTGGTTGCAGGGCCGCTGCGTCCGCCCAGTGGTGCATTTCGAGAGCATACAGGGCGGGGAACTCGGTCATCGCGTAGCCGATATGGTCCATCATCGTGTCGTGCGCGTGCCCGGCCTTGATATCCGCAACGGTGTTCGGCAAGTCATCCACGATCTGCTTGGCCGATTGATCCTCGCCCACCTGCAAGTAGGCGTAGATCAGGAAATCCATGGCGTGCAACTGATGGGAAGCGCCACCCATGTGCATGGCGGCGGACTTGCGAGTCAGAGCGACGGACGTGAGGTTGGACTGGATGTCCTCCTGCCACAAGCCCAGCCGGGCGAAGACGTGCGACGGCATGTGGACCGCGTGCGGCGAAGAGGAGGCGATGTGCGCGTACCGGCGCGCCGCCTCCAGGCCCGTGGGGGCCATCTGCGGCGAATCGCACGCATGAATGATGTAGTGCGCCAAACCTGGATGGGTGGGATTCTCGCGGAGGAGGGGCATGAGCACGGCAACCGCTTTCTTCCGGTTGACGAACTTGGTGTCATCGAGAGGCGCCGCAGCCAACAGCGATAAAGCGTAGAACGCGCCGGCTTCATGGTCACCCGGATAGCGGGCGTAAAGCTTCTCCATCGCCTCGGCGTAGGCAGTGGCGCGTGCCTGGTGGTTGCGGGTGGCATGGTCGCTATAGAACGCGGCAAGAGCGTTGATGTAGCCGCGCTCGCGATCGGTTTTGGCGCCGATTGACTGCGCTTTCTGGATCTCCTCCCAGCCGCGTTTCAGCACCGGTTCCTGTGGGCGGTCCCAAAGCTGGTGGTAGAGGCTGAGCGCGACGCCCCAGTGCGCGATCGCACACCGGGTATCCTTCTGTGCGATTGCGGTGAACTGCTTCTCCGCCTCCTCGTACCAGAAGGAGTGCATCAACGCGACGGCGCGCTCCAATGGCTTCCGCACTGCCGGGGAGCAGGAAATCGGGAATGAAACCGTGCCCAGTTGCTCGGCCGCATCGTGATGCCCGTGATGTTCATCATCGCCGAAGGCAGCGGGAAGGCAAACCAGGCAAACCAGCAAAAGGAGCCAGACAAATCGTTTCACGCGTCACCCCACAGTTCCGGCGAGTGTAGCGGTGGGACCGGCGGCGCGTCAACGGCACTTCAGCCAAGCGCGAAGATTTCGCGGAGGCGGCGATAAATCGCACGGGTCCAGCCGACTAACGGCTACCTGACCTGCCACTCCGCGTACAGCTTGGTAATCGCCGGCCCGATGGTGAATCCCCACGCAAAGACCGGAAAATTCTTGAATTTGTCGGGCACAACGTAGCGGTGCTGCGCTTGTTCCGCCGGAACTCCCGCGTGGTAACCGACTCAACAAGATTGCTTGTCCAACAGCCGCTCACGACCGGAAGCGCTTCAGCCCTAGCGCAGGCGGACAGGGGAGGCGCCAAACCGGAAATTGGCCCGCGAATGGTCGGCAACTCATCCCCAATTTCGTCGTGTCAAGATGGCCTTCCCGTTGCAGAGTTGTGCCATCTAGACATACGATCTTGGTAATCATCTGTCTCCGGTTGCGTGCAGCCGGTCTCGCCTTGAGCACAGTGGGGAAGCTACATGAAGGTCCTTCTGCTCTCCATGCCGGATTATTTCGAGCACATGGCTCCGGTCGCCATCCGCATGCCCAACGGCGCTCTGACCTCCCTTGCTGGAAATGTGGATGATCACCACCGCGTCGCCGTTGCTGACCTGATCCTCTGCCACCGTCAGGTTCGGGAGACTATCCACAGGCTACTCAGCGAGTTTGATCCAGAGGTTGTCGGGCTCTCCGTGATGACCTTTCAGCGGCGGACCGCGCAGCGCATCATCGATCTGGCACGCGCGCTCAAGCCCGGTGTGAAAATCGTTGTCGGCGGTTATGACCCCAGTCTTGCCCCCGAGGCCTACGAGGGGATGGGCGTTGATTACATCGTGCGTGGGGAAGGCGAGGTTACATTTCGCGAACTGGTGCGAGCACTAGAGAGGGGTAGGGGTTTCGAAAATATCGGCGGCCTTTCGCACCGCGAGGGCGACCGTTGGTTCCATAATCCTTCTCGGCCAGTGCATCGGCTGGAAGATGGCGAAATCCGCCTCCCGAACCGTGCTGCTCGCATACTCCAAGGCTACACCCTCCTCGGCCGCCAGGTGGACGTGGTCGAGACTTCGCGCGGCTGCACGTATGACTGCAGTTTCTGCTCGATCATCGAAATGCGGGGCCGCAACTTCCACACGTATTCCTTTGAACGCGTGCTCGATGACATCCGCGATGCTCGCGACCACGGAGCTCGGACCATCTTCCTGGTGGACGACAACATTACGCTCAACGTGCGTCGGTTCGAAGCTTTGTGCAATGCCATCATCGAGGCGCGACTCAACAAGCTGGACTACTTCGTCCAGGCCATGACTTCGTCCATCGCCAGCCACGGGGAAACCCTCGCCCCGCTGATGCGCCGCGCGGGATTCCGCTATGTTTTCCTGGGCATCGAAAACATTTTGGACGACGACCTGCAATTCTTGCGTGCCGCGGCCAAGAATGCGGCGCGCGAAAACGGTAGCAACCGCGGGAATGCCACCTTGAAAGCCATCGAGTGGCTGCATCGAAACAAAATGTACGTGGTCGGTGGGCTGATCGTCGGCAACCCCGACGATACCCGGGAATCCATCGAGGCCAACCTCGCATTTGCCCGCCGCTACGTGGATTGGCCGTACATCCAGCACCCCACGCCCTACCCTCGCACGCCCATGACGGAGGATTTCCGCCAGCGCGGGCTCATCACGAATGAGCGACTGGAGGAGTATGACGGTACGACTGCGGTAGTGCGTACCGAGCATGTGCCGGCGGAAGAGGTCGAGTACCTGCGCTGGAAAGCTGAGCGCTGGATGAAGGTTCGCCACATGCCGGCAGCCCTTTCCCACGACCCGTGGTTCGTCGTGCGTCACGCTCCGGAGATGCTGGCCCATACCTTTCGGGGCTGCACACTTCGTTCAGCAGTGGGGCTCGAAGACAATCGAAAAGCCTTTCAGCGCTACAAGGCAATACGACAGCGGGAGCGGGCATACCTATAAGCGGGTCCCATTACTAGCAACTCAAGATATTGGCGCAGTAACCGATCAAGAATCGCTCGCATTAAGCCCTAACAAGTGCCGCGCGAAGATTTCGCGGAGGCGTACAATCGTCGCTTCGCGATAGATCGCGCGGGGTGAAAAGAATGGGGCGTTTGCGCTGGCTGGTGATGATGTTGTGCGTCGGGGCGCCGCTGATCGGACAGCAATTCAGTCCGTCGCTGTATCAGGAGATGCGCTGGCGAATGATTGGCCCGTTTCGCGGCGGGCGAACGGTGGCGGCGACGGGGATTCCCGGCAAGCAGAACGTCTTCTACATCGGAGTCAACAACGGCGGCGCCTGGAAGAGCACCGACTTCGGGCACACCTGGCATCCCATCTTCGACGGCCAGCCGACCGGCTCCGTCGGAGCGCTGGCGGTGGCGCCCTCCAATCCCGACATCATTTATATCGGCAGCGGCGAGGGCTTGCAGCGGCCGGACCTCTCCACCGGCGACGGAATTTACAAGTCCACCGACGCCGGCAAGACCTGGCAGCACCTTGGCCTGCGCGACGGCTGGCAAATCCCGGTGGTGCTGGTAGACCCGCGCGATCCCAACCGCGTGTTTGCCGCGGTGCTCGGACATCCCCACGGGCCCAACCAGGAGCGCGGCGTGTTCCGCTCGACCGACGGCGGAGCGACGTGGA
>DASWAR010000015.1:0-4391 GCA_036391015.1 Terriglobales bacterium | reverse complement strand
GGCTGCCCTCAATAACACCCGAGTCTCATGTGGCGCGGGCGCCTAAGCCTGCCCTGAGCGAAGCCGAAGGGCCCGCGACTGCGTTTTTCAATCGTCAATCGTCAATCGTCAATCGACAATCGACAATCGGAAATGCTCTTGCTTTTCCTGAAGCCTGAAGCCTGCAGCCTGCAGCCTCCGCCCGCATCTAATTCGCATGTCTGAACAACAAACTGCCGTCTTCGGTGGCGGATGCTTCTGGTGCCTGGAAGCTGTCTTTGCCCGCGCCACCGGCGTGAAGTCCGTCGAGTCCGGCTACATGGGCGGACGCCGCGAAAATCCGACTTACGAACAGGTCTGCGCCGGCGCCAGCGGCCATGTGGAGGTGGTGCGGGTCACCTTCGACCCGGAGCAAATCGCTTACCGCGACCTGCTCGACATCTTTTTCACCATCCACGATCCCACCACGCTCAATCGCCAGGGCAACGATTCCGGCTCGCAATATCGTTCCGTGATCTTCTACGCCTCCAACGACCAGCGCCGCCAGGCCGAGCAGGCCATCGCCGACCTCACCGCCGCGCGTGCCTTTCCCAACCCGATCGTCACCGCCATCGAGCCCGCCCTGCAGTTTTACCTCGCCGAGAATTATCACCAGGGCTACTACGCTGGGAATTCTTCCGCGCCCTACTGCCAGTACGTCATCGCCCCCAAGCTGAAGAAATTCGAACAGAAATTCGCCAAGAAGACCTAAGCGGGAGATGCACATGGCCCTTCAGATACTTTGCTGGTATCCTGCCGTCTCCGCCGGAGAATTTAAATGAGATTGCCCCTGGCAGCAGTGGTGTTGGCATTGGCGTTGCCGATGGTGGCGCACGCCCAAACTTCAACCTGTGTGGACGCGTCCACGCTGCAGGAGAAGCATCAGCGCGGGGGCATTGTCGGCGGAGCGCAGAAGGTTATGAGGAGGCCGAGCACAACCGTGGACGCGCCGGGCACGAACGTCTGCCCGTTGACCGCGCGCGAGAAGCTGATGGTCTGGGTGCAGCGCAGCTACTCGCCGGCGAACCTGCTGGCGGCCGGCGTTAACGCGGCCGTGTGGCAGGCCACCGACGACGATCCTCGCGGCTACGGGCAGGGATGGGAAGCCTATGGCGCGCGTTACGGCGCCTCGCTGGCGACCACCGAGTCCACGCGGTTTTTCCAGTCATTCCTGCTGCCCTCCATTCTGAAGGAAGACCCGCGCTATTTCCGCAAGGGTCAGGGCGGCTTCGGCAACCGCTTCGCCTACTCGATCTCGCGCGTGCTGGTGACGCGCACCGATGCCGGACGCCAGAGCTTTAATTTCAGCGCGGTCGGCGGCGCATTTGCCGGGGCTGCGCTGAGCAATACCTATCTGCCTGACGTGGATCGCGACGCCGGACGGACCGCCGTGTCGGCCGGCTTGAGCCTCGCCAACACCGCCGGCTGGCACCTGCTGAGCGAGTTCGGCCCCGACATCTGGCACAAGCTGCGCGGCAAGAAGAAAAATTAGTTTCAGTTTCAGCTTCAGAAAACAAGCCGCTGATTAGGCGGATGAACACGGATCTTGCCTGGTTTGGCGTGCCCGACAACTCAGTCGGGCAGGAGCGGTGTGACCGCGCGGACCTGGTCAGAGAGCCGGTGTCCTTCCTTGGTTGGCGGAACACCGGTAATGCGGAAGTCCTGCCGCAGTTGCCGAAGCATTTCGGCCGCCGACTCCATGCGGATCTGCTCCAGGCGGTTCCTGGGATCGGTGGAGCCGACCGCCCAAGTGTCCATGTACGCCCACAAAAAGATGCGCATCTGGTCAATCTCGTGCTTGAAAGCGCGCACGTGTTCGGCGGAGAGCTTGGCAACGGCCAGGCCGGTCGCCGGGTCTATGGTGGGACTGCCGAGTTCGGCCCGAATGGCCGCAAGTTCCCGCAGCACGGCTTGAACGCGTTCGACGAGTTGACTGTCCATAACGTGGGTCCGATATCTCCAATTCATAACCTACCCCGTCTCCGTAACCGTGTTTTGAGAAACGGAATTCTGATACGAAAACGGAACAGCCCGCCTGAAGCCTTCCAGGTTGGGGAAATTGACACCGCCGCTGCTTCCGGCTAGGCTGAATAGAACCCCAAGGCCGCTCCGATCATCCCAGTGACTGGCATGAACAAATTGCGCAAGTACCTGCGTTTTCTGGCTGCTGTGCAGCTTCTGCCGGCGCTGGAAAGCGGTGAAGAGACCCTGGTGGGCGGCCAGGCGGTGCTGGAGGGCGTCATGATGCGCTCGCCGCACGCCTGGGGCATCTGCGTCCGCCGCGCCGACAGCACCATTGCCTCGCATTCCGAGACCCTGGAACGCCCCTCGGAAAAGCACAAGTGGATGGGATGGCCGATCATTCGCGGCGTGGTCACCCTCGGTCAGGCCATGGGACTTGGTTTCCGGGCGCTGCGTTTTTCCGCCAATGTTGTGCTCGATGAAATTCCGGCCGGCAAGGACGGCAAGAAACTTGAGATCAACGGCTGGGTGGCCGCGCTGAACATCCTGCTTTCGATCGGCTTCTTTATCTTCATGTACAAGTTCCTGCCGCTGGTGGCCGCCACCGAGTTGAAGCAGCACGTCTCGCCGGTGTTCGGCAATCAGATTGTCTTTAATGTCGTGGACGGCATCATCCGCCTCGCGCTGTTCCTGGCATTCATCTGGATGACCTCACTGTGGGCGGACCTGCGCCGCGTCTACCAGTACCACGGCGCGGAACACAAGACCGTCTTCGCCTTCGAAGCCAGGGACCCGCTCACTCCGGCGTCGGTCCAGAAGTACGTCACCTGGCACCCGCGCTGCGGCACCAGCTTCCTGATGACTGTGATGCTGATCTCGATCGTCATCTACACTGCGATTCCGGTGCACACTTTCGCCGCACGCTTCGCCATCCGCATTGCCCTGTTGCCGGTGATCGCCGGCGTTTCCTACGAGATCATCCGCTTTGCCGCCAGGCACCGCGGCTCGCTGTTCGCCATCATGACCGCCCCCGGCCTCTGGCTGCAGCGCATCACCACCCAGCCTCCCGCCGACGACCAGGTGGAGTGCGCCATCGGCGCCCTGAACCTCGCCATGGCAATGGAAGCGCAGCGGGGCGGAGAGTTAGTGATCGCGTAGCGGCGCCCGCCGCTAAACTCTCGTTGAAAAACTCCACGCACAGCCCCGCAGGGGCGGCAGAGCCTAGCCCGGCACGTCAGTGCCGGCAACAGATCCACTAAAACCGATCCGAGTCCCGCAGGGACGGCAGAAGCGTGCCTCTCGAATCGGTTCAGACGGTACAATGCATATTGCGAAGTCGCGCGACAACCGGGAAACCTGAACAGTTATGTTTGAACGCTTGGAACAGATCGAGGCTCGGTATGACGAGCTTACAAGGGCCCTCGCCGATCCGGAGGTGTTTGGCGATTCGTTGAAGTATCAGAAAACGGCGAAGGCGCACAGCGAAATTGCGCCACTGGTCGGGAAGTACCGCGAATATAAAGACCTGAAGCGCGGGATCGCCGAAACCCGCGAAATGCTCGCCCAGGAATCCGACCCCGAAATGAAGCAGATGGCGCAGGAAGAGCTGCAATCGCTGGAACAGCGCCTCGCCCAAGTGGAGCAGGACCTCAAAGTCCTCCTGATCCCCAAAGATCCCAACGACGAGAAGAACGTCATCCTGGAAATCCGCGCCGGAACCGGTGGTGACGAGGCCTCGCTCTTCGCCGCCGAGCTCTTCCGCATGTACTCGCGCTACGCCGAAGCTCAGCGCTGGAAAGTGGAAGTGCTGTCGTCATCGGAATCGGGCATCGGCGGGCTGAAGGAAGTGATTACCATGATCGAGGGCCGTGGCGCCTACTCCAAGCTCAAGTACGAGGGCGGCGTCCACCGCGTGCAGCGGGTCCCGGAAACCGAGCAGCAGGGCCGTGTTCACACCTCCGCTGTCACCGTGGCGGTCATGCCTGAAGCCGAAGACGTGGACATCAAGATCGATGCTAAGGACCTTCGCGTGGACACCTTCTGCTCCTCCGGCCCCGGCGGCCAGTCGGTGAACACCACGTATTCCGCGGTGCGCATCACGCACATTCCGACCAACACCGTGGTGAGCTGCCAGGACGAAAAGTCGCAGATCAAGAACCGCGAAAAAGGCATGCGCGTGCTGCGTTCACGCCTCTACGACATGGAGCGCGAGAAGCAGCAGGCAGCGCTGGCAAAAGAGCGCCGCGCCATGGTGGGAACGGGCGACCGCAGCGAAAAAATCCGCACTTACAACTTTCCGCAGAACCGCGTCACCGACCACCGCATCGGTCTTACCCTGCACCAACTCGGCGAGGTGATGGACGGAAAGCTGCAACCGTTCATCGAGGCGCTCACCACGCACTACAACGCAG
>DASWAR010000014.1:0-23643 GCA_036391015.1 Terriglobales bacterium | reverse complement strand
CCGCCAGCGCCAGCCCCCACTTGCCGAAACGCTCCTCGAGCACCGCCTCGTCGAGCTTGCCAAGATCGCCGACCTTGAAGATGCCCATGGTGTGCAGCTTCTGTTCGGTAACTTTGCCGACGCCCGGGATCTTGCGCACCTCGAGCGGCGCCAGGAACGCGGCTTCGCAGCCCGGCAGGACGTGCAGCACGCCGTTGCGCTTCGCCTGGTCGGAAGCCACTTTGGCGACCATCCGCGACGAGGCGATCCCGATCGAGCAGTTGAGCTGCGTCCTGGCCTTCATCTCCGCGTGCAAGTTGTGGGCGGCGCGCAGCGGCGGTCCGTGCAGGCGCTCGGTGCCGCTCATATCGAGGTAGGCTTCGTCAATCGAGGCCATCTCGAGGGCAGGCGAAAAGTTTTTCAGAACTTCGTAGACCTTCTGCGAGCACTCGCGGTAGCGCTGCGGGTGGCCGTCCACGAACACGGCATCGGCAGGCAGGAGTTTGGCGGCGGTGCGCAGCGGCATGGCCGAGTGCACGCCGAACTTGCGCGCTTCGTAATTGGCTGCCGCCACCACGCCGCGCTCGTCCCGCTGCCCGCCCACAACCACTGGCTTGTCCTTGAGCGTAGGGTCGAACAGCTCTTCGACGGAAACGAAGAAAGCGTCCATGTCGACGTGGAAAACGGTACGCATTGCAGATTGAAGATTGCAGAGTGCAGATTATCAGTGTTCGAGATGATGTGACGCAGTGATTCGGGAAGCAGCGAAAATTGCGACAATTTCTTCTGCCTCTTGCACAAGCTTCTGGAGTCGGCGTTCGCGAACGAGACCAGCTTCAATTAACAACTCAAGCCAGTAAACTGTTTCGTCGGCTTCCTGGAGAGCGATGCCCATCTTCGAGACGAAGTCCGGTTTGGAACGCGCTCTACACGCCGACCGGTAGTTTGCACCCACTGCTGTTCCCGATCGCAGCAACTGATTGGTAATGACACGGCCAGTTGGTGTCACAGGGAGCGATTGGCACACCTAAATGATGCGCAATGCAAAAGCCTTCGTACGCTTACGTAACTCGTCAGTAGGCTCCATGGCTATTCAGTCTGCACTCTGCAATCTTCAATCTGCAATCAGATCAAACTTCTCCGAAAACTTCCGCCGTGAACGCCTCAATGACTGCGCCGCGCTGCCAGGCGTCCGGTGGAGACCCGGACTTGATGCAGGTCTGCTCGAGGAAGGTGAGCCGGTCCCAACCGTGCTCGACCGGCACTTGCGGCAGCAGCAGGCCGCGGCGTGTCGCGTAGGTGACCACCAGTCCGTGGCGGCCGATCTCGATTTGCTCGGGGAGGATGGGCTGCACCGGGGAAAGCACGCTGATCTCGATTTTCAGCAGGGGCGCGTCTTCGCGGGTCACAGGTGAAAAGCGGATGTCGTTGAAAGCGGCCGCCACCGCAGTTTCGGCGACGGTGCGGTACAGGGAGTGGATGGGGAAGACGTAGCCGACGCAGCCGCGCAGTTGGCCGAGGAGATGCAAGGTGGTGAACGCGCCGCGCTTTTCGTCCAGATGAGCGGAAGGCGCAATGACCTTCAGCTCGATCCCCGCCAGGCGCGCCTCGATGGCACGGTGTGCCAGCAGCAAGAGCGTGCCGCGCTCTTCCGTTGAATATTGGGCGGGCTGGGTAGCGGTTGGTGCGGCAGTGTCGCTAGGTGGTTGCGACATCACGCTTTCTCCGGCGGCTGAGTATGAACGCGCGCCGTTGGCGGCGTACCACCTGCCGGTCGATCTTCGACCAGAACGCGGCGAAGTAATCCATGGCTGAAACCAGCGAGAGCGTGACCATGAACCAGATGCCGACGCGGGCCAGCACGTGAATGGGGAAGAAGTAGCGGCCGAACTCCCACTGCAGCCAGCGGTGGTCGAGGATGCACAGCACCACCACCACGATCTGCACCACCATTTTGACTTTGCCGAGGTCGCTGGCGTCAATGGTGAAGCCCTGCTGCGCGGCGATGGAGCGCAGGCCGCTGACCAGGAATTCGCGACCGATGATCACCACCGCCATCCATGCCGGGACGACGCTGGGATTCACCTGCACCAGGGTGACGAAGGCGGCGGCGATGAGCAACTTGTCGGCCAGGGGGTCGAGCAGCATGCCCATGGTGGTGATCTGATGACGGCGCCGCGCCAGGTAGCCGTCGAGTCCGTCGGTGATGGAGGCGGCGATGAAGACTGCCGAGGCCAGCAGCTCGCGCTCGCCATGTACCCCCACGGCGAAGCGGCTGCTGGACAGGATCCAGATCAGCACAGGAACGCTGAAGATGCGGGTAAGCGTGATGTAGTTCGGCAGATTCACTTCGGAACCGCAAGATGCAATCCCCAACCAGCGCGTGCAGCACACGCCAATCAGAGCGGAGATACGAGCGAGTCTAGATTATCCCCCTACGCAGCGGGCAAAGCAACGCGGAAGCGCAGTTATCGCTGGCGAGGTGGTGTGCGGCGTTTCCGCTCCCTCGGTAGGGGATTGTCCTTCACATCCTTACACTGCTGGATGTATTCCTTCAGCGCGGCGGTGACGAGATCCTCCTTCGTCCCATACTCGCCAAATTCCATCGCTTCTTCGATGAGCCGATCGGTTTCCGAGTCAATTCGCATAACAGTTAGGCGTAGATTCCGCGCTGCTTCAGGCAGTATGCCACCCGGTCAATGGCAAGCATGTAGGCGGCAATCCGGTTGTTGACGCTGTGCGTCTCGGCGTAGCGCACCACGTCCTCAAACGAGCTGCGCATGATGTGTTCCAGCTGCTCGTTGACCATGGATTCCTTCCAGAAATATCCCTGCCGGTCCTGCACCCATTCGAAGTAGGACGTTGTTACGCCTCCCGCGTTGGCCAGGATGTCGGGAATGACGAAGATCTTCTTCTCGGCGAGGATCTCATCGGCAGCGGCGGTGGTGGGACCGTTGGCGCCTTCGCAGAGAATTTTGCACTTGATGCTGTCCGCGTTGCGGCTGGTGATGACATTTTCGATCGCGGCGGGCACCAGGATGTCGCAATCGCTGACAAAGAGCTGCTGCGGGTCCATGGCTTCGGCGCCGGGGAAGCCGTGGATGCCGCCGGTGCGGTAGCGATGTTCCCAGAGCTTGTCCACATCCATGCCGTTGGGGTTGGAGAGGCCGCCATCGAATTCGACGATCCCGATGATCTTGTAGCCGGCCTCGTACATCAGGCGAGCGGCGTTGGAACCGACGTTGCCAAATCCCTGCACGATGACGCGCGTCTCGTCGCGGTTCAGCTTCAGCTTTTTCAAGGCTTCATCACAGACCACCATGACGCCTCGGCCGGTGGCCTCGCGCCGCCCGCGCGATCCGCCCATGTTGAGCGGCTTGCCGGTCACCACCGCGGTCACGGTTTGGCGCATGTGCATGGAATAGGTGTCCATGATCCACGCCATGACCTGTTCGTTGGTGTTGACGTCGGGCGCGGGCACGTCCTTTTCCGGCCCGATGAATTCCATCAGCTCGGCGGTGTAGCGCCGCGTCATGCGCTCCAGCTCGCCCATGGACATTTTCTTGGGATCGCAGATGATGCCGCCCTTGGCGCCGCCGAAGGGAATGTTGACCACGGCGCACTTCCAGGTCATCCAGCTGGCCAGGGCGCGCACTTCGTCGAGGGTGACGTCGGGAGTGTAGCGGATGCCGCCCTTGCCCGGCCCGCGCACCACCGAATGCTGCACCCGAAATCCGGTGAACACTTCCAGGGTGCCGTTGTCCATCTGCACCGGGATGTGGACGATGATCTCGCGGTTGGGAAGGCTCAATACCTTCATCAATCCGGGGTCCAGGTTGAGCTTGTGCGCCGCCGTTTCAAAGCGAGCGCGTTGCGCTTCCCAGGGATTGATCTCCTGCTCCATGGTGATGGTGGTCATGGAAGTTCTCCCAAGTCCAGAAGTCCGCCACCGGTGTGACATGCCGCAGCGGGCAAACCAGCGAGTATATGGGGGTGGAGTGGCGGAGGCAAGTTATCACGGGGCGGAGTGACGACTTCCCTTGGGCGGCCTAAGCCGTTTTGCTACAATCCTCCGCCCGCTAGGAAAGCAATGGCTAAGTATACCCGCTGCGACAAGCAACGACTCGCACCGGAGATCATCGCCAAGTTTCATGATGCAGGCCAGCGCGGCGATCTCGAGGCATTCAAGCGGCTCCTGGCAGAGTACGGCGCGCATCTGCCGCGCCCAGTCAAGGATGAGCTGATTGAAGAATTTAAGCGGAACGCCGACGCTTTGCGGAGAGCGCTGCGCGAGAAGAAGTAGTGCGAGATGGCGCTGACCGGCGCCTTGCAGGCGTTGTTTCAATCGTGTCGACTACGTGGTCGATGAACGCAGTCATATTGGCTCGCGCTTTTTGCTCGGAAGCTTTCTTCGGTTTGACCGCCGCTGTCGCCATCTGTGGTTTCTTCCTTAATCGAGTTCCCATCCAGTTTACCTCGGCTTGTCAATTGCCGACAGCCTGAATGGAACTAGATGCGAAACAAGTCAGCCGGGAGATGGAATGCAGGTCACTACAAATTGCGTCAGAGCTGGATTTCCATGCCTTCCTGGGCGGCGCGCACCTTGGGGTAGTGTTCGCGGGCGGTGGTGACGATGGAATCGATGCACTCGTCGCCATGGTCGGGGTCGTGGTGGAACAGCACCAGTTCCTGAGCGCCGCTCTCCATCACGATGTTGATCGCCTCGCGCCAGTGACTGTGGCCCCAGCCGCGCTTCTTGGCCTCATATTCCTCGGGAAGGTATTGCGCGTCGTAGATCAGGATGTCGGCGCCCTCGGCCAGCTTGCGCACGTTCTTGTCGAAGACGGGATGGCCCGGTTCGTTGTCGGTGGCGTACACCAGCGTGCCTTCCTTGGTTTCCAGGCGGAATCCGAGGCAGCCCTGGGGATGGTTCAGCCACATGGATTGCACGATGGCATCGTCAAAGGCAATGCGGTCTTCCTCGATGTCGTAGAAATTGCGGTGCGCCGCCATCTCCGTCATGTCCACCGGGAAATAGGGGTCTGCCATCTGCTCTTCGATGGCGCGTTGCAGGCCGCGGCTGCGGCTGGAGGAATGAAAAAAGAAGTAATTGTCCTTGCTCTCGTACAGCGGCCCGAAAAAGGGGATGCCCTGGATGTGGTCCCAGTGGAAATGCGAGATGAAGATGTGCGCGTGGATCGGCTTGCCGCTGTATTCGCTGCTCAGCGATTTGCCGAGATTGCGGAAGCCGGTCCCGCAGTCGAACACGTACACGCTCCCGTTGACGCGCACCTCAACACAGGAGGTGTTGCCCCCGTAACGCATGTTCTCCAGTTGAGGCGTTGGGGTGGAGCCCCGTACGCCCCAGAACTTGACGTGCATGCGCCTCCGTTGCGCCTTCGCCCTGCGTCCCGGCATGCCGGCTTGCGTTCTTTACGCCATAGGACTGCGTCCCCGGTTTTGCGCTGAACCGGGTCAAATGCGCATAAGTGGCGCAAGTATATGACAGTTCTTGGCGGGAGGGTCAAACGGCGCGGCGGCACGAACGAGACAGTTCCCAATTAGTCAATACGAGCGATTGCGGGAGTGCTGGGCCGCAACCCGCGCCGGCCATCCCACGTATAATCACTGTTCCCGCAGTGGAGAACCGTTTCGAACGGCCTTGACTAAACTCATGCTTCGTCCCGATTTGCGCGAGTTTCTCCGTCTCGCCAAGACCGCCAGCCTGGTGCCGGTGGTGAAGTCCGTCAGCGCCGACTTGCTGACACCGGTCTCCGCCTTTCTCAGTGTTGCCGAGAACGAGCCGCATGCCTTCCTGCTGGAGTCGGTGGAAGGCGGCGAGAAGGTGGGACGGTACACATTTCTGGGAGCGCGGCCGTACATGCGCCTGATCGGACGCGGCGACGAAGTCGTGCTGGAGCGCGGCCGCCATCGCGAGCAGCGCACCGGCGGCGCTCTCCAGGCGCTGCGCGAAGTGTTGCGTCAACACCTGCCCGCCGACGTGCCCGGAGTGCCGCCCTTCACCGCCGGCGCAGTCGGGTACTTCGCCTACGACACGGTGCGCAGCCTGGAACGGCTTCCCGCGCGTGCCCAGGACGATCTGCACGTCCCCGACTGCGTGCTGATGTTCTTTGACCGCCTGCTCGCCTTTGACCACGTCCGCCACCAGATCCACATCATGGCCTCGGCGGACGTGTCGAAGGAGGACCCGCGCCGCGCCTACGACCGCGCCGTGCGCGACATTGCGCAACTGGAACGCAAGCTCGCCCGCGGCGTGCCGCGCCGGTACCTCGCCGCCACCCATGCGGCGCCCGAGAAAAAGATCAAGCCGAAATCCTCGACCACGCGCGCCGGATTCCTGCGTGCCGTGGGCCGCGCCAAGGAATACATCGCTGCCGGCGACGTGTTCCAGGTAGTCCTGTCGCAACGTCTTTCCTTCGACCCCGGCGCGCGCCCGTTCGATATCTACCGCGCGCTGCGCACCGTCAATCCTTCGCCGTACATGTATTTCCTCCGCCTCGGCGAAATGACCGTGCTCGGCTCGTCACCGGAAATGCTGGTGCGCGTCGCCGGCCGCAAGCTGGATTACCGCCCCATTGCGGGCACCGTCCCGCGCGGCGCCGACGAGCAGGAAGACCTTCGCCTGGAAGAGAAGCTGCGCCAGGACGAAAAGGAACGCGCCGAGCACGTCATGCTGGTGGACCTGGGGCGCAACGACCTGGGCCGCGTCAGCGAATACGGCTCGGTGCGCGTGCGCGACCTGATGTACGTCGAACGCTACTCGCACGTCATGCACCTGGTGTCGGCCATTGAAGGGCGGCTGCGCGGCGGCCTTGACGCCCTGGACGCCTTTGCCGCCTGTTTCCCGGCGGGCACGCTTACCGGCGCACCCAAGGTGCGCGCCATGGCAATCATCGAGGAGTTGGAGCCGGTGCGCCGCGGCGTCTACGGCGGGTCGGTGCTGTACGCCGATTTCGCCGGCAATCTCGATTCCTGCATCGCCATTCGCACCATGCTGCTCAAGGGCCGGCGCGCCTATGTGCAGGCCGGGGCGGGCATCGTCGCGGATTCGGTTCCCGAACGCGAGTACGAAGAGTCGCTGAATAAGGCGCAGGCGCTGGTGAGAGCCGCCGAACTCGCAAGAAGTTAGCCGCAAATCAACGCAGATGAACGCAGATTTGCGATAATCAGTTTCGATCAGTACTTTTCTGCGTTCATCAGCGGCGATTTGAAATGGTTTTCGTTTTAGACAATTACGACTCCTTCACCTACAACCTGGTCCAGTACCTGGGCGAGATGGGGCAAGAAGTCGTGGTGCGTCGAAACGATAAGACGACGCCATTGGAAATCGAATCGATGCACCCCTCCCACATTGTCGTTTCGCCCGGCCCATGCACACCGCAGGAGGCCGGCATCAGTATCGAACTGATCCGTCACTTTGCCGGGAAGGTCCCGGTACTGGGCGTCTGTCTTGGGCACCAGGCCATTGGCGCGGCGTTTGGCGGCAAAGTGGTGCGCGCCGCCCACCTCATGCACGGAAAAACCAGCCAGGTAGAGCACGACGGGCGCACCCTATTCCGCGGCGTTCCCTCACCCATGCAAGCCACGCGCTATCATTCCCTGATCGTCTCCGAGGAAGGCTTGCCGGGCGAACTGGAGATTAGCGCACATACTGTGGACCAGAATGGAACGCGGGTCATCATGGGATTGAGGCACAAGCATTGCCCCGTTGAAGGGGTGCAGTTCCATCCCGAAAGCGTGCTCACCCAGAACGGCCGTGATCTGCTGCGCAATTTCCTCCAGCTTTAACCCAGTACTAGTTAGTCAGTACTCGTCAGACAAGCCCGCCTGGGCGCCAAAGGCCGCAATGGGAACGCCCTCCCGTTTAAACCCCTGCGACTTTCGTCACTGCGCGAAATGCTTGACAGTTTCATTTCTGACAGCGATGCTTACGCTGCGGAGGGTAGCTATGGCTCAACCCCAAAGGGAACAGCGTTCAACCAGGCGTTTCTCCCTGCGGCTCCCGGTCACCGTGAAGTTCAGTGATGCCGGCGTAGAGAAGACGGCGCATACCCGCGACGTCAGCGCCCGCGGCATCTGTTTTTATCTGGACTCCAGTGTTACGGAAGGTTCGGAGATCGAGTTCACCCTCACGCTGCCTCCCGAAATCACGCTCACGGAAAGCATCCGCGTGCACTGCAAGGGCAAAGTGGTGCGCGTAGAACCGCAGGAACCCGGCGGCCGGGTCGGCATCGCTGCGGTCATCGAGCGTTACGAATTTCTTGCCGAGCCGTAAGCTCTGCGTTTCGGCACCAGCCCATCGTGCGCCGGCGTTCGTGTCTGGCAACTGAGAACTGACCACCACGTACGAACCACGCAAACATCATCATCAACTTCCACTTCTCCGCCAGCCCGATTACCATAGCTGCAATGCTTTGCCGACACCGGTTTGCGATCACCTGCGCCGTCGCGATCGTCATTGCCGGTCCTTGCGCTTCGCAGGAGGCGGCCCCGATCGGCGAGATCTTCGCTTCCGATGCCAGCGTCACGGGCGCCGTGCAACTGGCCGGCGCGGGCATGCAGGTGATGAGCGGGTCCTCGGTGGGAGCGGGTCAGGCGCTGGCGCTGCTGCGCCTGGCGCGCGGCGGCGACGTGCGTATCTGCCCGCGTACCAGTCTTTCCATCAGCGGTTCGCGGAACGGCCTGATGTTGGGCATGAATAGCGGTGCGATCGAAACGAACTACACTCTTTATTCAGCTCCCGCCGATGCCATCTTCACGCCCGACTTCCGCATCATGCTTGCCGGGCCGGGCAAGATTCACGTGGCGGTTGGCGCCGACGCGCGCGGCAACACCTGCGTCCGCCCGCTGGCCAACAACGCCGCCACGGTGATCGTCTCCGAACTGATGGGCGGCGGCACCTACCAGCTGAAGCCGGACGAGCAGGTGATCTTCGAGCGCGGCAAGGTGGACAATGTTTACCACGTTGTCGGCGAATGCGGTTGTCCGGGGCCGCCGCCGGTGATGCGGGCGGCCGCGGTCCCGGAGGCTCCCTCCATTGTCAGCCTGCGCAAGCCTCCTCTCCCGCCGTCGCTGGCCATTCCACTGGACGCCCCTATGCCGCCACAGCCGCCGACTTCCGTTCCTGCTGGTGCTGCGGCGCCGGTGGCGAACGACGTTCACGTCGAAGTGGACGCGCCTTTTGTCTTTAGCGCCAGCGACCCCGAACCGGCGCCGCTGGCACAAATTGTGCAATTGCGGTTCAGTTCGGCGGCGCCCTTGCCCATCAATCCGCAGCCGCCGCGACCGGCCCAATTGCAGCCGACCCCTCCGCCGCCTTCGACGGTAGTGGTCGTCGAGGTGACTCCCAAGAAGAAGGGTTTTTTCGGCAAAGTACGGTCTTTCTTCGCCTCGGTATTCCGCTAGATTCAAGCATGCCCGCTTGGGCCGCGGCATTTGCCCCCTGGCGACTGAAGAGTGACGACTGCAGCCTGCTTTCCCGGGCCCCACCTTGGTGCCCGGCCCGTCCCCGGCTTAATCTTTTATGAAACCTTTCCAGCCGATTCAGGTCTATACTTGCAGGCAAGAGAATGTCTGCGTCCGCCGTCAACAAAGCACCGCTTAAGGATTCCGCGGGGGCCGCGTCGCACGACTTCATGCCCGCGCTGTTTGGGCTGGAGTACTCGACCTACGGCACCAATAAGACGAACTTTCTCATCTCGTTTCTCCTCCACATGCTCATGGCGTTGGTGCTGGTGGTTTCGACTACGTTTGTGGTCAGTCATCGCCAGGAAATCAAGGCAACCGTGACCGGTGTGGTCACCGACATCAGCCCCTACATCCTACCGCCCTCGGCGACCAAGGCTGGCGGTGGTGGCGGAGGCGGCGACCGCGACAAGCTGGCGGCGACCAAGGGCGCGCCCCCGAAGTTCGCGCGCGAGCAATTCACGCCCCCCGCGATTGTGATCCGCAACCCGAATCCCAAGCTTCCCATGGACCCGACGGTAGTGGGTCCTCCCGACCTGAAGCTGCCCACCGGCCCGACCGGCGATCCGCTTTCCAGCGTGCTCGGGCCGCCATCGAACGGCACCGGCAGCGGCGGCGGTATCGGCAGCGGCAGCGGCGGTGGCGTGGGCTCCGGACGAGGTCCGGGCGTCGGCCCCGGTTGGGGCGGCGGCATCGGCGGTGGTCCGTACCGTGTGGGCGGCGGCGTCAGCGCGCCGAAAGCGCTCTACGCGCCCGACCCGGAATACTCCGAAGAGGCGCGCAAAGCCAAGTACCAGGGGACAGTAGTGCTGTGGGTGGTAGTGGGACCGGATGGCCGGCCGCGCGATATCAAAGTGCAGCGCACCCTCGGCATGGGTCTCGACCAGAAGGCCATGGAAGCTGTCCGCACTTGGAAGTTTGAGCCGGCCCGTTTGAACGGGAATCCGGTCGCGGTGCAGATCAACGTGGAAGTGAATTTCCGGCTGTACTGACGGCGAGCAGATCTCTAGGAAACGAAGCGCGGGTTTTGGCCCGCGCTTTTGCTTTTCAGTATGTCAGTTCTTCAGTTCGTCAGTTTTTCAGTAACTAGAGGCCGACGTACTGACAAACTGACATACTGACGAACTTCTCCGAAACTGAAACTATCTCTTAACCGCCTTGGCAAACGGCGCGACCTTCTCCCTGGCGGTTTCTCTGGCGGTGTTCGCCCAATCCTTGGCGTTGCCGGCCCAATCCGAGCCTTTCTCGATCACGTCGCCGGCCTGTTCCTGCCAATCTTCAATCACGTCTTTGGCATTCTCGTATTTCCGCCGTAGTTCGCGCCGAATCTGCTTACCGGTTCTTGGAGCCAGCAACAGCGCGGCCAGCGCTCCTGCTCCCAGCCCGATAAACAGGAAGGTAATGGCAAGACTTACCGAACTGCGGTCCGAAGGCTGATAGTCACCAGTACGTTCTTGGTCAGTCATGGGGCACCTCTCCTTGAATTCTCAGCGCATCCGCGAGCGAATCATTGTAGCTCGCCCGGCGCTGGCGCGTGGTCTTTCCGGGTTCCGCATGGGACGAGTCTGTTGAGTTAGAAATGGGGCACGCGCCGAGCGTTGTCCGCGCCCGGAAATAGTCCTGTGGAATGCCGCCGGGAATTTCCCACCTCCGCCGCGCTAAGGTACAATCCAATGTTGGCCTTGCGAGGGCTGAGGTCCGCTGTGACCAGCCGGCGCTCCCGCCGCCGGATTCCGCCTTCCAATACGAGAGATTCGGAGGAAAACGTACCAGCATGGCGATTCCAGCCACCCAACTGCGTCCGGGCATGGTGATCAAGCACAACAACGACCTGCATGGCGTCTTCAGCGTTGAGCACCGCACCCCCGGCAACCTGCGCGCCTTCATCCAGGCCAAGCTGCGCAACCTGCGCACCGGCGCCATGTTTGAACACCGCTTCCGCTCCGGCGATGCCATCGATAAAGTCACGGTGGATGAAGTCCAGATGGAGTACCTGTACAACGATGGCGACGCCTATTACTTCATGAACACCGAGAACTACGAACAGACGCACCTCACCAAAGACACTCTCGGCGACGCGGTGGACTACCTGATCCCCAACCTGCAGATCCAGGTTGAATTCTTCGACGGCAAAGCCGTGGGTGTGGAGCTGCCGCAGACCGTGGAGTTGACCGTGGTGGAAACCGAGCCCGGTATGAAAAGCGCCAGCGCCACCAACGTCACCAAGGCGGCGAAAACCGAAACCGGGCTGGTGGTGCAGGTGCCGCCCTTCATCAACGAGGGCGAAAAAATCCGCGTGGACACCAGCGAGGGAGCGTACCTGTCACGGGCCTGAACGTTTTCGGTTGTCGGTTATCGGTTTTCGGTGCTCCCAATGCGCTGTTAACGCCCGGACTCACCGACAGCCGACAACCGTGAACCGAAGACCTTCTTTGTGAGATACTCGCGCGCTTAGCTATGCCATCGGAAGCGAAAAATCTTCACACGCGCCGTTATGTTGTCCGCGGACGCGTGCAGGGCGTGGGTTTCCGCTGGTTCGTGGAACGCGAGGCGCACACGCTGGGCATTTACGGCTGGGTGCGCAACACCTTCGACGGCAACGTTGAGGTGCTGGCCTGCGGATCGAGCGAGCAGCTTTCCAACCTCCGCCGCAGGCTGCAGCAGGGGCCGCGGTCCGCGCGCGTGGACGAGGTCGAGGAATCCGAGGCCCCGCCGGTGGAAGGGCTGCATACATTCCGCATCGAAGGAGCGTGGTGATGCCGCAGGCCAAGCAGTTGCCAACCGATTGCGATTTTCTGAAGCAGTTAATCCGCGAAGTACCCGACTTTCCCAAACCCGGCATCCTGTTCTATGACATCACCACGCTGCTGAAAGACAAGGTCGGCTTTGCCAAGCTGGTGGACAGCCTCGGCCAGTCGTACATCGGACGGCGCGTCGACCTGGTACTGGGGATCGAGGCGCGCGGCTTCATCTTCGGGCCGGCGCTCTCCTATCGCCTCAATGCCGGGTTTGTTCCCGTGCGCAAGCCGAAAAAGCTTCCGGCCGAGACCGCCAAGTGGACCTACGACCTGGAGTACGGCACCGACACGCTGGAAGTCCACAAGGACGCCATTCAGCCCGGGCAGAGCGTCATCATTGTGGACGACCTGCTGGCTACCGGCGGGACCGCGCTGGCCACGACCAAGCTGGTGGAATCCCTTGGCGGTAAGGTAGTGAGCCTGGCGTTCATCGTCGAGTTGGACTTCCTCAAGGGACGCGACAAGCTGGCGGGATACGAAGTGGTTTCGATGTTGCATTACGACAAGTGAATGTGGCGCGGGCGCCCTCGCCCGCGTGACTCATGCTGATCGCAAAGCCCGGAAAACACGAATACCGCCGCCGGTTACCGCATCTTCAGGGTGACGATGCGCCGGTCTTCGTCACCTTCCGCACATGGGCACGATTACTCCTGCCGGAATCGCTCCGCGACTTGGTGCTGAAACACTGCCTCCCCGATCATGGAACCAAGATGTTGGCGCATGCGGTTGTGGTCATGCCTGAGCACGTGCACCTCCTGTTCACGCCGTTGCGCGATAGTGGCGGCGATCCGTTCACATTGATTGAAATCATGCAGTGTCTCAAGGGCGCGTCTGCTCACACAATCAACAGGTTTATGCAAAGGTCGGGTCCGGTATGGGAGGAAGAATCGTTCGATCACGTCGTTCGGTCATATGCGACCTTGGACCAGAAGGTGGAATATATACGGCAGAACCCTGTCCGCCGCAGGCTCGTGAGTCGGCCGGAGGAATACCGATGGCTCTGGGTCAATGACCGTCTGCTGTAACGCGGGCGAGGGCGCCCGCGCCACACTGGTGTATTTACAACCCCATTACTCCTGAATATAGTAGCGGCACCCCTCCGGGGGATAGGTGACCGTGGAAACAGCCGCTGCAACCGCCAGTCAATACCAGAAGACAATCAAGCAGCTTTCGGCGCTGTTTGAAGCCACGCGCCTGCTGAATTCCACCCTCGATCTGGCCGAACTGCTGGAGCTGATCCTGAAAATCGCGCGCGCCGAGGTGAACGCCGACCGCGGCACCGTCTTCCTGGTGGACAAGGAGCGCCAGCAGATCTGGTCCATCGTGGCCATGGGCCTGGAGAAACAGGAAATCCGGCTGCCCTTCGGCACCGGCGTGGCGGGGACGGTGGCGGCCTCGGGCGATCCCATCAACGTCGAGGACGCGTACCAGCTCTCCTGCTTCGATCCCAGCACCGACCAAAAGACCGGATATCGCACCCGGTCGCTGCTTTGTTTGCCGATCCGCCACAAGGGCGGCGAGATTGTCGGCGTGATCCAGCTCCTGAACCAGACGACGGTGGGCAGGTTCACCGCCGATGACCAGGATTTCCTGGAAAAACTCTCCGGCCACATGGCGATGGCGCTGGAAAACGCCCGCCTGCACCGCACCGCGCTGGAAAAGCAGCGCATGGAGCGCGAACTGGAAATGGCGCGCGGCATCCAGCGCAGTTTGCTGCCGGAAGCGCCGCCGGTGATTCCCGGCTACGAGCTGGCGGTTTCCAATACGCCGTGTTTCGAAGTCGGCGGCGACTATTACGACTTCCTCAGCCTGGGACCGCAGACGCTGCTGCTGGTGATCGCGGACGTGGAAGGGAAGGGCGTCTCGTCGGCGCTGGTGATGTCGAACCTGCAGGCCACGCTGCGCGCCCTGGTCACCCACCTGCACTCGCTGGAAGTGCTGGCCCTGTCGTTGAACGAGATGATCTGCAACGACACCAAGTCCAAGAAGTTTCTCAGCATCTTCCTCGGGCTGCTCGACACGCGCCGCAACGGCCTGCACTACATCAACGCCGGGCACGTGCCTCCGGTGGTGGTGACCGGCGAGACCGGCGAGTATCACCTGCTGCAGGCGGGAGGCACGGTGGTCGGACTTTTCCCCGACTCGGAGTACGCGCGCGGCTCGGCCAAGCTGAAGCCGGGCGACATCCTCGTCCTATGCACCGACGGCATTACCGAACCCTGCAACCTGGAAGAAGAGGAATTCGGCAGCGAGCGGCTTGCCGATTGCGTGTCGCGCAACCGGCACAAGACGGCGGATCAGATCATTGAGGCGGTGCACGAAGAGGTGAACGCCTTCTCCTTCGGCGGCGTGCACACCGATGACAAGGTACTGATGCTGCTGAAGGTCACCGCAGGCGGAATCGACAGCACCACCCTGCGCGCTCCCCCCGCCCACCCGAGTCATTCCGACTAGGATTCGCTTACCATCAGGGCGGCATCTTTCGCGAGATAACCTTTGCGGCGGAACCAGTCCTCCATGGCCGTTTTCAGACGGTCCAGCGGCACGCGCTCGCCGATTTCGATGACGCCATCGGCCGTCGGCAGCGTGTCGTCGAAGACCTGGTCGTTGGTGAAGTTGCGCATGGCGAAGCTGTCAAGCCACTTCAGCGGCGCGGCGTGGCGCCGGCCGTCAGCTTCGTATTCGACGCGGATCTTCCGGGCAAACATGATGGTCAGTGATGATTGGCCAGTGGTCAGTGTAAATCCCCACCTGGTATCGCCAAAATCGGGCGAGATTAGGGTGGGGCAACTGGCAACTCCCTACCACGTGTAGTGCACTGCGTAGGTGATCGTGACCTCGCCATTGGCGGGTACGACGACCGGAAACTCGATCTGGTTCGAGTCGAGCTTGCGGGAGTCGTGAGAGCGGCTGGCAATTTGCCAGGTGTTGCAGCGGTAGAGGTGCTCGACTGCGCGCACCGACACCGCTTCCTTCTTGTGGTTACGCAGTTTGATCTCGAATGACTCGTCAACGGTTTGCTTGGAGCTTTCCACACGATAGTCAATGCGGCGGCGCTCGCCCACCACGTCAAAAGCGTTGCCGGTGTAGAGACGGATGGTCTCATCGCTGGGAGTGTGGTCAATCAGGTTCTCGCCGGTGAACTGGAGACGGCCATCCTCGTCGCGGCGGTAGAAGCGCATGCGCCCGCGGGGCAGCGCCAAGCCGAGATGGTTGGCGGCGGAATTCTTCAGCTCCTGCATCACCCAGACCTTGGGGTTGGACTGCGTGCCGTAGCTGGGATCGTTGCGGATGTTTTCAAACGACCAGCCGCGATACTGGTTCCAGTTGATATTGGCGCCGTCATAGACGTACAGCCGTTGGGAGTGGACACCGGTGGCGTGCACGAACTCCACCTGCTTGGTTTCGTGATCGCGCAGGGTGACCGCGCGCTCCAGGGTGTAGAGGTGGTATTCGTCGAAGGAGCGCTCGGTGACGGCCGGTTGCATGGCTGCGTCGGCGGATTTCATCATCATCTCATTGCGGGCCATGCCCGACACCATCCCGGGAACGAGCTTGTTGACGTCGCCGGCCATCAGGCGGACGCGTGCGTGGTCGAAGGTTTTGCCGCTGGTGTTATCCAGCGTGACCCACCCCATGACATCGAGCACGTCGCCGGACTCCGGCGCGACCACGTTGTAGTCGGCCTCCCAGCGCATGCCGCCGGAGACGTAGGACAGTTCGGCATCGAGTTTGCCGGGCTTGTCGGCGGCGAGCAGCCAATGGAGCGCCGGTTTGAGCACGGTGTCGCTGCCGAGCGCGGGAAACAGCGGCTGGCCCGGCAATCCAAATTGCAGGTGACCGTCCACCTCGATGATCGGCTGCGAGCCGCCCTGCGCGTATTGATTGGCGTAGGCATTGCGATAGTCGTGGATGCGCGGCACGTATCCGCTGCGGATGATCTTGCCGGCAACGGTCTTCTCATTGTTGACGCGGAAGTCGATCGTTTTGCCTTCGTACATGGAGAGCAGCAGTTCCTGCGAAACCGGGTCGTTGCGGAAGTTCTGCTCCAGCACCTGAAGCTGGCGGCGGCCGAGCGGGTCGCGCAGCATCACCGAATCGGGCTCCAGGAAGCTGGTGGTCTCGGTGAATCGGATGTCGTTGACGCCCGGCTTCAGGTCCAGGCTGAGGGGCTGGCGAACGACGGCGAAGTTCTGGTTGTAGATGGTGAGCGCGGGTCCGGAAGCGCCTTCATCGGCGGGTTGGGCGGGGATGGCGGCAACGATCGCCGCTCCCAGGAAACACATCGTCAGCAGAACGATTGCGGTGATCGCGAGTTTGCGTTTCATGCGCGTTGCTCTCCTTGGCTTCTGCCGGAGAGAACGTGCGAATTCGCCGGGCTTGCAGGAGGGACTTGCGTTACGTAGGTAATGTGACCTGTGTGGTCGTGCCGTCCCTACGGGACTTGGGGAACGAGTGAGGCAAGCTTTCCCGGCACTGACGTGCCGGGCTATGAACTGCCGTCCCTGCGGGACTGTGTTTGCTGCAAAATAAAGAGGGCAGCTCGCGCTGCCCTCTGGAAACCAGAAACTAGAAACCAGAAACTATTTCTTGGCTTTCTTCAGCCGCTCTTCCAGCTTGTTGACTTCGTCTTTCAGGCCCTGCGGCAGGTGGTCACCGAATTTCGCGAAGTGCTCCCTGATGAGCGGCACTTCCGCCAACCAGCCGTCCACGTCCACGCTCAGCAGCTTGGCGAGGTTGCCGGCCGGAATGTTGAGGCCGCGGGTGTCGATGTCGTTCGGCGACGGCATGCGGCCGATCGGCGTTTCCACGGCGTTGCCGGTTCCGGCGCAGCGCTCGAAGGCCCACCGCAGGACGCGGCTGTTTTCGCCGTAGCCGGGCCACAGGAACTTGCCGTTTTCGTCCTGGCGGAACCAGTTCACGTAGAAAATCTTCGGCAGCTTGGCGCCCGCCTTCTTGCCGACGTTCAGGTAGTGGCCGAAGTAGTCGCCCATGTTGTATCCGCAGAAGGGCAGCATGGCCATGGGATCGCGGCGCAGCACGCCGACCTTGCCGGTGGTCGCCGCGGTGGTCTCGCTGCTGGCAGTGGCGCCGAGGAAGGTGCCGTGCTGCCAATCAAACGCTTCGGTGACCAGCGGCACGACGCCGGAGCGGCGTCCGCCGAACAGGATGGCATCAATCGGCACGCCCTTGGGGTCTTCCCATTCGGGAGCGATCACCGGGCACTGCTTGGCCGGCGCGGTAAAGCGCGCATTGGGATGCGCCGCCTTGCGGCCGGATTCCGGAGTCCACGGACGGCGCAGCCAGTCGCTCAACTCGGCGGGTTTCTTCTCCGTCATGCTCTCCCACCAGACGTCGAGGTCGGGAGTCATGGCGCAGTTGGTGAAGATGGAATTCTTGGTGACCGACAGCATGGCATTGGCGTTGGACTGCATGCTGGTGCCCGGGGCCACGCCGAAGAAACCGGCTTCGGGGTTGATGGCGTACAGCCGTCCATCGGCGCCAAACTTCATCCACGCAATGTCGTCGCCGATGGTTTGCACCTTCCAGCCGGGAATGGTGGGGATCAGCATGGCGAGGTTGGTCTTGCCGCAGGCGGAGGGGAAGGCGCCGGTGACGTACTTCACCTGACCCTCGGGATTGGTGAGCTTGAGGATGAGCATGTGCTCGGCCATCCAGCCCTCATCGCGCGCTTGCACGGAGGCGATGCGCAGCGCATGGCACTTCTTGCCGAGCAGGGCGTTGCCGCCGTAGCCGGAGCCGAAGGACCAGATTTCGCGGGTGTCGGGGAAGTGGCAGATGTACTTGTGCTCGCCGTTGCACGGCCAGGGGGAATCCTGATCGTTGGGGCCGAGGGGCGCGCCAACCGAGTGCAGGCCCTTCACGAAGTCGCCGTCGGCGCCGAGCACTTCCATGACGCGGGTGCCGACGCGGGCCATGATGTGCATGTTGGCGACGACGTAGGGCGAATCGGTGATTTCGACGCCGACTTTGGCGATCGGCGAACCGATGGGTCCCATGCTGTAGGGAATGACGTACATGGTCCGGCCGGTCATGCAGCCCTTGTAAAGCTGCGTGAGCCGCTCCCTCATTTTCGCCGGATCTTCCCAATTGTTGGTCGGGCCGGCTTCTTCCTTGGTTCTTGAGCAGATATAGGTGCGGTCTTCCACGCGGGCGACGTCGGCGGGGTTGGAGCGCACGAAGATGCTGTTCGGGCGCTTCTGTGGATTCATGGCGATGGCGGTGCCGCCGGTGATCATGAGGCGCAGCATCGCCTGATATTCCTCGGGCGAGCCATTGCAGAGGTGCACCTTGTCGGGCTTGCACAACTGCGCGACTTCTTCGACCCAGGCGGCCAGCTTGCGATTCCTGATCTCGCCGCCGCTAACTTCGACTGCTTCCATGGTAGGAGTGGACATAATGGCGTCTCCTTCGACCCGCGAATCAAGTATTGTGCACCAGCAGCGGGACGAGTTCAAAAGAATTGCGCCGTGCGGCAGCTAAACACACCCCGGCACGACGGGTAAAAGAACGATTGTGGGCAAGGGACGGCGGCGCCGATGTGCCCACGGTCACTCTGAACTGTGATGCATACCATTTTCGGCGGATGACTAGCGCTTGAGGGCAGCGCGCTCGGCCTCGAGAACGGCGTCAACGTGGCGCAGAGTTTCGCTGACGCTCAGGGTATGCATTTCGCGGCCGCCGTTTTCGCCCGCCTCGAGGGCTTGCTTCAGGTAGTGAGCGGCGGCCTCGACGGCGAGAGCATCGGTGAGGACCTTGCCGGTGCGCTGGTGGTACTCGACCCAGGCGGGATGCGGCAGCGCGATCCATACGGGATGGCCGTCCACCAGGAACTTGATGTCCACGGCATCGGCGTGCCGCGTGGCGATGGCCACGATCAGCGCCTGGTACATGCAGTGCACTTCTTTTCCCGACCAGCGTTCGACACAGCGGAAATCGGAGTACATGGCGACTGGGAAACTATAAATGAGGCGGGCGGCGGCGGGAAAGTGATTTGCCGATTTGCTGATTTCGTGATTTGCTGATTGCGCGCGCTGTGAAGAATCGGCAATCGGTAATTCGGTAAATCACCCAATCCATTCGTCCATGGGATCCTTCCCAAAATCGGGTTCGCAGACACCAGGCATCGAGATTATTCATGCGGACACGCTGGCCGGAATTCCCGGGATTCTGCATGGGTTCAGCACGCGGCGCGGAGGCGTGTCGGAAGCTTACGGCGGGCGGGCGCTGAACCTGGGCATCACGCCGGAAGACACACGCGCAACCGTCGAACGCAATCGCAAACTGTTCCTGCAGGCGCTCGGCGCGACCCATGACGACGGCGCCACCTGGCCGTCGGTCGGGATGCGGCAGGTCCACTCCAGCGTGATTCACCGGGTCGATGAGGTTCCGGCACGGCCGCTGCAAGGTGATGGCCTGATCACCAACCGGCCGGGGATGGTGCTGGCGGTGCGGGTTGCCGATTGCCTCCCGGTGCTGATGGCCGATCCCGTGCGGCGCACGGTGGGCGCGTTTCACGCCGGCTGGCGCGGCACTATGGCGCGTATTGTTGAGAAGGGAGTGGGCGAATTCCGGCGGCAATTCGGCAGCGATCCCGCGGACATGAAGGCGGCGCTTGGTCCGGGGATTCACCGCTGCTGCTACGAGGTCAGCGGAGATTTCCGTGACAAGTTTCGCGCGCAGTTCCCTTACGCGGATGGCTTGTTCGAGGAGGTCTTTTCTTCCGATCCGGTGCGTCGCAAATATCCGCTGCTATTCATGAACCAGCGGGCGCCGGGCCACGGGGAACCACCGCGAACCGTTCACCTGGACTTGGTCGAGGCGAACCGGCGGCAGTTGCTGGAGGCCGGAGTGCGCGAGGAGAACATCTGGATTTCGGATTTGTGCACGTCCTGCCGGACGGACTTGCTGTTCTCGCACCGCAGGGAAAAGGGAGTGACGGGCAGGATGGTGGGGGCGATAGCGATTGCAGAATGAAGATTGCAGAGCGCAGATTGAAATTCGCGCAACCAGCACCCACAAAACGTGCACCGCGCAATTCTGCCATCTTCAATCTGCAGTCTTCAATTAGCTCGCGCTCGGCGGGGTGGTCGCGGTGGCGGCGCCATGGCCGGTGTTCACCAGGTCCTTGAGTTCCTTGCTGGGCTTGAAGAAGGGGATCTTCTTGGCCGGAACCTCGACCCGTGCGCCGGTCTTGGGATTGCGTCCGATGCGCGGCTTGCGCTGGCGGGTGCGGAAGCTGCCGAAGCCGCGGATCTCGATCTTGTCGCCGGTACGGAGCGAGCGCACGATGCTGTCGAAGATGGTCTCGACGATGATCTCGCTGTCCTTGCGCGTCAGTTCCGCCAGCCGCGTCACTTCATCGATGAGGTCGGCTTTGGTCATAATGATCTCTCTCCCTGTGGGTTAGGAACGCATAACATCGCAGATTTCATGGGGTTTGCGCAAGTCGAGGCCGCCGGTAGGTTCGACCCGTCCTGAATGTACCGGAATCGTGGTACTCACTTCCAGAGAAAATAGAAGCCGGGATTTTTTTGCAGGAGCTTGGCGCGGTCGGGCAGCCAGCCGGAGGCGTCGCCGAAAACCAGGTCGAGGAGGCTGTGGCGGTCCTTGGCCGGGCGAACCAGCGAGGGCTCCCCCTTGATGCCCACCGCGTTGGCCGTGTCCTTCACCGCCGCTTCGAAGTCGCCGATCTGGTCAATCAACTTGAGCGTCAAGGCCTGCTGGCCGGTCCAGACGCGGCCATCGGCGAGCGGCATGATGTCCTCGACTTTCAGGCCGCGTCCGCTGGCGATGGCGGCGACGAACTGGTCTTTCATGTTGTTGACCATGCCCTGCAGGTAGGCGCGCTCGGCCGGGGTCAGCTCGCGCATGGGATCGCCGGTGTCCTTGAACTCGCCCGACTTGATGACCTCTTCCTTGAGCTTGGCCCAGCGCAGCAGGTCGCCGTAGTTGTACCAATCCATGATGGCGCCGATGGAGCCGACCACGCTGGCATCGTTGGCGAAAATCTTGTTGGTTCCGGAAGCCACGTAATAGCCGCCGCTGGCGCCCACGATGGCAATGTCGGCGACAATCCGCTTCTTTTTCTCGTCGCGGATGCGCCGCACCTGTTTGTAGATCTCTTCCGAAGCTGCGGCGCTTCCACCGGGGGTGTTCAGGTGGACGATGATGGCCTTGATGGAGCTGTCGTCGCCGAATTTCTTCAGGTCGCGCACCGTGGGCTGCGGGTCGAGGATGACGCCCTCGATCTCCACCACTGCGATTTTGTCACCGCTGCCGCTGACGACGTATTGCGTGCCCTGCCGGCCACGGAGGCTGAGGTACACCAGCGTGTACACCGCCAGCACGAAGATGAAGAAAGCTCCACCCCCGATCAGCACCCATAGTCCCGTCCGCGACCGGCCACCGTTTGCCATAGAAGGCGCTAGTTTACCATCCCGGGAAGCCGTCGGACGCGGGCGCGCCCGGCGCCGCAGGTGTGGGGCGCCGCTCAAATTTAATATCCGGAGCCTCGGGCCGGCAGGCTCCGCGATGGCATCGTCGGATGCTGTAATACCCGGTTTCGGCGCCGCGGGTGGCATTGGCCAATCCGGCGGCCTGCACCGCTTCGATTTCGGAGAAAAACGAAGCGCCGTAGTTCGTCGTCGGCGTCCTGGTGCGGGGAAAGTACTGCAGGTGAAAATGGTTCAAACGTTCCCTCCCGCTACTGGAGATTGCGGCGGAGTGCTGGTGTCAAGAGCCGAGGAGCACAGCGCGCGATAGAGGTTGTAGATAGTCACGTGGTACCCATGCTAACGGTGAAGGTGACTTGAACCTGATTTTGCGACAGCGGCTTGATTGGCGACACGACGGATGCGATGACCCGGGCGATGAATAACCACAACGTTGCTTTCGGGATGTGCTTTCACCTTCGGAGGTTTCTTCCAGCAAGGACAATCTGGTCCGCAGGCATGTTCGGGTTTGGTTAACTTTAGTTCCATCACGATTCCACCCTTAGGCTCCGACATGAAGTCACCTCGGTTTCCCGTTGGCTGCTGGCCTGTCGCTATTATTCAATGTCTGGCTGCCTGCGAAACCTGCATGTTCATGTTGGAGAAAAGCTGAATCCTCAACCGGAACAGCGACCCTATTTGGCACTGAAAGGCGAGATGCGGTTCAGGGCACGATGACGCGGAGAGCGTGCGGTCGGACGCGGACTTCCGCGGGGGTGCAGCCGACGAACTCGCCGTCGGCGAAGATGTCGAGCGGGCGCGCGCTCTCGATTTTCAGCGCCGAGCACTGCGCGTACTCGACTTCAGGGAGCGACAGGTGCCCGCCGGAAAACACGGTGGGGAATAGGCGGAGAAGCCGCAGCTTGGAGGTGCGGCGGACGAAACAAACGTCGAGTTTGCCGTCGTCGAGGCGCGCGCGCGGGGCGATGCGCATGCCGTGGCCGTAAGAGGGCGCGTTGGCGAAGGCGACCAGCGTTGCCGGTTCGTGAAAGCGGCTCAGGCTGTCGGAATCGAACAATTCAAGCGTGACCTCCGGGGCATCGAAAGCCAACAGCGCGGCGGGAAGCGACAAGACGTAACCACCATGGCCGCGCAGCCACGAGGGCAGGCGGTTGGCGCGGCGATTGACCTCCGAATCCAGGCCCGCGCCGGCGACGCAGCAGTAGAGCGAGTTGCGAGTTGTGAGTTGTGAGTTGCGAGCGGCCGGTTCGCAGGTAATCTCTGCCACGTCGATAGAACGCACGTTGTCCGCTGTGGAACAGAACCGTCGCCATGCCGAGTGTGCCTGGCGAACTGTTCCCAGGCCCAGGGCGCGCGAAAAATCGTTGCCACTGCCCGCAGGAACGCAGAGCACCGGCGCTTGCGAAGCGACCGCTCCCGCTAACTGCCGGTGAACGCTGCCGTCGCCGCCGAAGATCAGTACGGCGTCAAGCGCTGCATCGGCTTGCAGGTCGGGAATGGTGACCATATCCACCCCGGAAACTTGAAACGGGCGAAGAACGCGCGGGGTGGCCTTCGGTCCGAGTATGGCGGCGGTGCGCAAAATTGCCGCAGCTTAGCACATGACATCGCAATCGTGTGGTTGCCGAAGGACCACGGCCGCGCCCATGGCCTTAGTCACGGGGGTGACGCAAAAAATATTCCGGCAGGCGCAAGGTGAGTGGCATCTGGACACATGAGCCCTAGCCAATAAGTTTCAGTGAGGAGAGAAGAATGACGAAAACGAAATGGATCCTTCCGCTTCTGACATTTTGCGTCGTTGTGACCGCAGCGGTTCCGGTAGCGGCATGGCACCGCAATCCTGCACTAACTTTCGCCGTTTTGCCCGATGGCGCGACCGGACCGGAGGGACTGACGGTGGGGCC
>DASWAR010000013.1:0-6861 GCA_036391015.1 Terriglobales bacterium | reverse complement strand
GGCGTACCGCGGACGCGCCTTTGCCACCCCAATCCTCCATCACCTTGGCAAGGTGGAGTTGGAAGACCAGTTGGCAGCCCTGGACCAGGTGCTGAAGCAGTTCCACGCGCTCGATCCCAACCGCGTCGGCTGGTGGGGCTGGAGCTACGGCGGCTACATGACGCTCTACGCCATGACCCACACCGATCGCGTCAAGGCCGGCGTTTCGGTGGCGCCGGTGAGCGATTGGCGCGATTACGATTCCACCTACACCGAGCGCTACATGGGCTTGCCCAAGGACAATACGTCCGGCTACGCCGAGAGTGCTCCGGTGAATGCGGCCAAGATGCTCGCTGGACGCCTGCTGGAAGTGCACGGCACCAGCGACGACAACGTGCACCTGCAAAACACGATGCAGATGGTCCGCGCCATGATCAACGCCGGCAAACAGTTCGACCTGCAGCTCTATCCCGGAAAGACGCACGGCATCAGCGGCCCCGCCGACCGCACGCAGCTTTACCATCGCATCCAGCATCAATTCGAACAGTATCTGCTGGCGACGCAACCCGCGCCCGCACAACCTTAATGGCGAACCCCTGCTCGCTCGGCAATTTTGAACTCTCCATCTTCACCGACGGCGCCTACCTGGCCGACGGCGGCGCCATGTTCGGCGTGGTGCCCAAGGTCATGTGGGAGAAGAAAGCACCTGCCGACGAGCTGAATCGCATCGTGCTGGCCCTCAATTCGCTGCTCATCCGCACCGGCGAGCACACGGTGCTGGTGGAAACCGGCATCGGCCCAAAGCTCTCGGAAAAGCGCCGGCGCATCTACGAAAACCGTCCGCAGCTACCCGATAACCTGCGCGCCGGCGGTGTGGATCCCGAAGCCATTGACATCGTCATCAACACGCATTTGCATTTCGACCACTGCGGCTGGAATACGTACATCGAAAATGGCAAGGTCAAGCCGACATTTCCCAACGCACGCTATTACGTTCATGCCGGCGAGGTCGAGCACGGGCGTCAGCAGCTCGAGCGCGACCGCATCAGCTACATCAGCGAGAACTATGATCCGCTGATCGCCAGCGGGCAGATGCAACTGCTGCATGGCGATGGCGAGATTGTGCCCGGCATATCGGTGAAGGGCTATGCGGGACACACGCGCAACATGCAGGCCGTCATGGTGCGCAGTAGCGGCAAGACCGCGTGCTACATCTCCGACTTGATTCCTATGCTCTCCCACCTGAAGCCGACCTGGGTGATGGGCTACGACCTTTATCCTCTGGAGACGATCGACAATCGCAAAAAGTTCTATGCCGAGGCAGTGCGCGAGAACTGGCTGGTAGCGTTCACCCACGAACCGCACACCCCGTTAGTGTTCCTGGATGAAGACGACAAGGGCAAGGTGATCGCGCACCCGGTCGGAGAGGCCGCGCCGCTTTCGTCCAAGCAGTAGAACTGGTTTTTTCGATAATGCATCCTTGAAGGGGCGCGGCTTCAGCCGCGCCGTAAGAAGCCCCAATTTTCGCGGCTTTAGCCGCTGAGGGATTTCCGTTCCGCGCTCGGAATGTCAGAGGGCGGGCGCGGGTGCAGTGATCCTGCCCGACGGCCGATTGCCGAATGCCGATCGCCAGTCAGCTTTTCTCGCGATAGATCTCATTCACCGCCTGGTTGGCTTCGTCGCTCTCCACCAGCACGCAGCGAATGCCCTGCTTCAGCCACATGTCGCAGACCGGCGGCCGGTCTTCGATCGCCAGCTTGATGCGCTCCTTCGGCCAGCGCTCCAGCGCTTCCTTCTTGATTTCGTAGTCAGGACGATGATCGCCGTCGCGGCGCATGAACACGTCGGAAAACGGGATTTCGTTCTGCTTCAGCCACGCAATCGTGCGGACCCGGTATTCCTCCGGCCGGCCGGTGATGATGATGATGTCGTGAACCTGGGCAAGCGAGCGTACCCACGCGACCGTGGACGCGATGGGAGTATCGCGGTCCATGCGCTCGAAAAATGCCTTCCAGTTTTTCTTGCGCCCGCCGCTGATGTGATGCAGGCGGTGGCGCACGTCGGCCAGCGTGCCATCAATGTCGACCAACACGATCGGTCTTTTCTTGTTGGGCATGAATAAAGCAATCAGTAGTTAGCGATTAGAACTGGTTTCAGAAATGCGGTTTGGGAAGGGCACGGCTTCAGCCGTGCCGCCCGAGCCCGCCAAAACACTAGGCTCTAGCCCCTGAGGGAAAGACCTCCGACATGCAACTCGAACCTGTCTAGCCAGTGCCCCGCAACGGCCGTCGCAATCGCTAATGGCTAATCGCTAATGGCTCGGCCAGCGTTGCTGCGAAGAACTGGTCCACCCGCTCCAGGATCTCGCGTTCTTCCCGCGCCTCGTATACCGCCTTGCGCAGCGCGCTTCCGTTGCGCACCCCGTGCGTGAACCACGACGCGAACTGCTTCATCTTGCCCGCCGCTCCGGGCATTTCTTCTGCAACCAGCATCTGAAAATAGGTGCGGATCATGTCATAGCGGTCGCGCTCCGTGGGCTCATCGTAGGCGCCGGTCGAGGCGTGTTGCGCGATCTGGCGGAAGATCCAGGGATTCGACGCTGCCGCGCGCCCGATCATCACCGCGTCACATCCGGTCTGCGCGACCATGGCGCAGGCGTCCTGCGGGGTGCGCACATCGCCGTTGCCGATCACCGGGATCCGCACCGCGTTCTTGATCGCGGCAATCCAGCCCCACTGTGCCGTGCCGCCGTAGCCCTGTTCGCGGGTGCGCGCGTGCAGCGCGACCGCCTGCAATCCGCAATCTTCGGCCATGCGCGCCAGGTCCACGCAGACAATCTCGTTGTCGTTCCATCCGGCGCGGAACTTCACCGTGAAAGGAATCTTCACCGCCGAGCGCACCGCGCGGAAGATTTCTCCGATCCTCGGCAAGTCGCGCAGCAGTCCCGACCCGCCATTGCACTTGACCACCCTCTTCGCCGGGCAGCCCAGGTTCAGGTCCACCAGGTCGAAGCCGAGGCCCTCGATCATGCGGGCGGCGTCGGAAAGCACCGCGGGATCGCTGCCGAACAGTTGCGCCGAGATGGGGTGCTCATCGTCGTAGAAGTGCAGGTAGCGGCCGCGCATGCGCTTGTCGCGCAGCATGCCGTCGGCGGAGGTGAACTCCGTCATGATCAGTCCGCAGCCGCCAAGATTGCGGATGAAGCGGCGGAATACCGTGTCGGTCACCCCGGCCATGGGCGCCAGGACGGTCGCCGGCCGCAGCGTTACCCCGCCCACCTGGAAAGACACCGGCACGGGCACCTGCGGGCGATCGGCGTCGGATGAGACCGGCTTTTCCCAGCGCTTCTGCACGGATCCTATTGTAGCCGCACACGCCAGAGCTTGCCCTGAGCTGGTCGAAGGGGCGCGTGTGCCATAGGGTGCGTGTGCCACGCAGACAAGAAAAAGCCCTCGCCGCAGCGAGGGTCTCCGCTCCCAAATGGATGTTACTTCTTTTCCGCGGTCGCCGGCTGTTCTGCGGTCGCCGGTTCCTTCTTGCCGTACTTCCGGCGGAAGCGCTCGACACGGCCCGCCGTGTCCATCAGCTTCTGCTTGCCGGTAAAGAACGGGTGGCACGCGGAGCAGATTTCCACGTGGATGTCGCCCTTGTGCGTGGAGCGGGTGGTAAACGTGTTGCCGCAGGCGCAGTGCACCCGCACTTCGTCGTAGACGGGATGAATGGCTGCCTTCATGGCGCTACAGGTTCCTTTCGCGAAACCTCCATTTTACAGGAGAAATTGAAAAATCGGCAAACCCGGCGCTGCCGGCCCTGCCGCATAAACGAAACGGCAGGCGCGCGCCTGCCGTCGAAAACCTTGTACATCCCTTGGGTTCGGCCCTGCTACTTGCGGTTCACTGCCTTTTTGAGATCGATGCCCGGCGTGAACTTGGCGACCTTGCGCGCGGCGATCTTAATGAGCGATCCGGTTTGAGGATTGCGCCCGTTACGCGCCTTGCGCTGCGAGACGGAAAACGTTCCGAAGCCAACAAGGGTCACGCGCTCCCCTTTTTTCAATGCGGCGGTAACGCCGTCGATCATGGTGTCAATCGCGGCGGCAGCTTGCGTCTTGCTGCATTTGGAGGAACCGGCGATCCGGTCTACGAGATGGCCTTTGTTCATGATGCTCTCCTGGGCAGGTCTTGCAAATACCCCACCCCACGGGGCTTTTGGACCTTGCGCGCGCCTATTCTGCTCTTCCAGACTTGAAAGTCAAGAACTGACGCTAGGTTTGGACCACTTTTCTGTGGAAAGCCGCATTGGACGGGTGAATGGCTGCACCGGCTAGTCGGAAGCGGCCACCTGTGGCCCGGGCTGCGACACCTGGCCCGCCGATAAGTCAGCCAGCAATTGTTTCAGGCGAGCCAGGATCTCGTCGGCGGTGGTGGACTTCAACGCAAACTTCAGCACCCCGGCGGGCGTGAATTGCGCGCCCTTTTGCGATGCCACGAACCGTGCCAGGCACTCCGGTTCGATGGCCGCGTTGCCGCTGAAGCGAATACTCACCAGGTCGCGCTTGCGCTCCATCCCGGCCGCGCCCACGCGCTGCGCCAGTAACTTCAGCGTGGCGTACTCCAGCAGGTTTCGCACCGCGGCCGGCGGCGCGCCATAACGGTCTTCCAGTTCGCTGCGAACTTCGTTCAACTGCGTCTCTCGCTCGATGCCGGCGACGCGCTTGTACATGCGCAGGCGCTGGTTTTCCTGGGGAATGTACTCGGCGGGAATGCGGATGTTCAGGCCGAGGTTGAGCTGGGTTTCCGCCTCTTCCGCCGCCGCTTCGCCCTTGATCTCGCGCACCGTGCGCTCCAGCATCGAGGTGTACAGCTCGAATCCGACCGCATCGATGTGGCCGCTCTGCTCGCCGCCGAGCAGGTTTCCGGCGCCGCGCAATTCCAGATCGAGGGCGGCGATCTTGAATCCGGCGCCGAGATCGGAAAACTCCTTCAGCGCGGCCAGCCGGCGCCGGGCCAGGGGCGTCAACTCGGTGTCGTGCGGGATCAGCAGGTAGGCATACGCGCGGCGGTTGGAGCGCCCCACCCGGCCGCGCAATTGATAAAGCTCGCTCAGCCCGTGGCGGTCGGCGCGGTTCACCACGATGGTGTTGCACAGCGGGATGTCGAGCCCGTTTTCGATGATGGTCGTCGCCACCAGCACGTCGGCCTCGTGGCGCATGAACGCCAGCATGACTTTTTCCAGCTCGCCTTCGCTCATCTGCCCGTGGCCGACGATGACGCGTGCCGGCGGCACCAGCTCCTGGACGCGCGCCGCCATTTCATAGATGGTGTCCACCCGGTTGTGGACCAGGTACGTCTGCCCGCTTCGCTCCAGTTCGCGCTCGATGGCGGATTTCACCAGCTTTTCGTCCCAGGCGGCGACCACGGTTTCTATCGCGATACGATCTTTCGGCGGCGTCTCGATCACGCTCATGTCGCGCAGCCCGACCAGCGACATGTGCAGCGTGCGCGGTATCGGCGTCGCCGACATGGTCAGCACGTCCACTTCTTTCTTCAGCTGCTTCAGCCGCTCCTTGTGCCGCACCCCGAAGCGCTGCTCTTCATCCACCACCACCAGCGCCAGGTCGGCGAACTTGATGTCCTTGGACAAAAGGCGGTGCGTGCCGATCAGGATGTCTACTTTTCCCTGCTCGACCTTCTCCACGATCTCTTTCTGCTGCCGCGGGGTGCGGAAACGGCTGATCATTTCCACCGCAATCGGGAACGCCGCAAACCGCCGCTTGAAGGTCTCGAAGTGCTGGAAGGCAAGAACGGTCGTGGGCGCCAGCACCGCCACCTGCTTGTTGTCGCTCACCGCCTTGAAGGCCGCGCGCATCGCCACCTCCGTCTTCCCGTACCCGACGTCGCCGCACAGCAGGCGGTCCATGGGCTGCGACTGCTCCATGTCTTTCTTGACGTCAACAATGGCCTGCGCCTGGTCTTCCGTTTCGTTAAATTCAAAAGCATCTTCGAATTCGCCCTGCCATTGCGTGTCGGGAGGAAACGGGTGGCCCTCGGCGGTCTTGCGCAGGGCGTAGAGCTTGAGAAGTTCGTCGGCCATGTCCTTCATGGCGTTCTTGACACGCGCCTTCGTCCTGGCCCATTGCTGCGTGCCCAGCCGGTTGAGCAGGGGTTTGGCGCCGCCTTCGGCGGAACGGTACTTCTGCACCAGGTCCAGCCGGGTGAGCGGTACGTACAGCCGGGCTCGCTCGGCGTACTCCAGGATCATGAACTCGGCCTTGTCCCCGGGGGCCCCGGCACGCGCGTCTGTTGCGCGTGCCGGGGTGGTGAGACCCTCGGACTGCGCAATCTCTTTCAGCCCCTGGTACTGCCCGATGCCGTGCTCCACGTGCACCACGTAATCGCCCACCGCGAGGTCCCGGAAATCGGAGATGAACGCGCTGGTCTTCGATTTCGAGCGCTGCGGCCGGACAACGCCCTCCGGCTCGTCAAACAGGTCGCGCGTGCCGAAAACCACCAGGCCGGCGCCGGGCAAGGCGATACCGTCGGGCACGTTCGCTTTTACTACTATTGTAGTAGATACGGCGCCCCCCAGGTAAGCGGCATCATCCAGGTAGCTCTCCCCGGGACGCGGCGTGCGCGACCCCAGGCGGAACGGAACCCCGTACTCGCTGAACAGGTCGGCGATGCGCTCCACCTCGCCGGTGGACGCGGCGGCGAACAGCACACGCTTCCGCTCGGCGGAGAGCTTCTTGACCTCGTCCACCATCGCCGGTACGGAGCCGTGGAAACGCGTGGTGGGCTGGGAAAGCAGGAATTGGCCGCTGACGAACGCAGATGAACGCTGATGGATTTCGTTTTGCTCCGATCGGCGTTCATCCGCGTTAAT
>DASWAR010000012.1:0-8400 GCA_036391015.1 Terriglobales bacterium | reverse complement strand
ATCTCCGGTGGAATCGCGGGCACGGCGAACCAGTCATACTGCCCGAAAAAGCAGAGATAAATCTTAGTGTAGGTGTTGGCACAACTGGGTCCGCCAAGTTCACGAATTTTGCTGCGCGCGCGCGCCATCGCGGGGTGCTGCGCGCTATAGCCCGCCAGTTTGAGGGCAAAATAGGCCTTCACCGAGGCGCTGACGTCGGAGGGACCGTCGGGAAAAATAGGCCAGCCGCCGTCCTGGTTCTGGTTCAACATCTACGAGATTTCCTCCTGGTCGCGCGCCATTTTCATCCCGCTGGCAATCGTGTACGCGAAGAAGCCGTACAAGAAAATTCCTCCGGAACTGGGCATCGAGGAACTTTTTCCGGGAGGGCGCGACAACTGCAATCTCTACCTGCACTGGGACTCGCACTTCTTCAGTTGGCGGAATTTCTTCCTCTTCCTCGATCGCGTGACGCACTGGCTGGAACGCATCCACATCCGGCCGCTGCGCTCCGTCGCGCTGCGCGCCGCCGAAGAGTGGATTCTGGAACGCTTCGAGATGAGCGACGGCCTGGGCTCGATTTATCCGGCCATGATGAACTCCATCATCGCGCTGCGCTGTCTGGGATACTCGGTGGATGATCCGCAATTCATCCGCGCCATGGACGAGTTCGAAGCCCTCGGCATCGAGGACGGGAACACCTTCCGCATGCAGCCGTGCAAATCGCCGGTATGGGACACCGGGTACGCGCTGTACGCGCTCGGCCAGAGCGGCATCAGCCCGAAAGACCCGCGCATGCTCGCCGCCGCCGATTGGGTGCTCAAGAAACAGGTCACGCACAAGGGAGACTGGTCGGTCAAGAACCCCAAGGGACAGCCCGCAGGCTGGTACTTCGAATTCAACAACGAGTTTTACCCTGACGTGGACGACACCGCGCAGGTGTGCCTGGCGCTGGACCACGTGGACCATCCCAACGAACGCTACCAGCACGAGTCGGTCACCCGCGCCATCGATTGGGTCTTCTCCATGCAATGCAAGGACGGCGGCTGGGCGTCCTTCGACAAGGACAACGACAAGCTCGTCTTCCAGTACATCCCCTTCGCCGACCACAACGCCATGCTCGATCCGGCGACCGTGGACATCACCGGCCGCGTGCTGGAAATGCTGGCCGCGCACGGATATACCCAGGCCGACAAGCGGGTGCAGCGCGCCATCAAGTTCATCCTGGATGAGCAGGAACCGGACGGTTCCTGGTTCGGCCGCTGGGGCTGCAATTACATTTACGGCACGCACCTCGTGCTGCGCGGGCTGGAAGCCATCGGGGTTGACCGTAACGAGCCCTACATCCAGCAGGCCGCCGAATGGCTCCGCATGGTGCAGAACCCGGACGGCGGATGGGGCGAGAGCATCTGGTCGTATCACGATCCGGCAGCCCGTGGCGTGGGGCCGAGCACGGCCTCGCAGACCGCGTGGGCCATCCTGGGTCTGCTCGCCGTCGGCGACACGCGCAGCGATTGTGTGCACAAGGGAATCGCCTACCTGCTCCAGACGCAGCGGCGTGACGGCTCGTGGCGGGAAAAATGGAACACCGGCACCGGGTTCCCGAAAGTCTTTTATCTCAAGTACCACATGTACGCCGAGTACTTCCCGTTGCTCGCCATGGCGACCTATCAGAAAGTCATGATGGCGGCCGAAAACGCCGCCGCCGTTCCGGGTTCGCAAAATAGCGCGCCGCAAACCGAATTGGGAGAAGCGTAATGCCCGTGCCGGTCTCGCAGATGTGGACGGTCGCCAGCTACGTCCTGAAGCAGAAGTTGCAAGGACGCAAGCGCTACCCGCTCGTCCTCATGCTGGAGCCGTTGTTCCGGTGCAACCTGGCATGCGCCGGCTGCGGCAAGATCCAGTATCCCGGCCACGTGCTCAAAATGCAGCTCACGCCGGAAGAGTGCTTTCGCGCGGTGGAAGAATGCGGCGCTCCCACCATTGCCATCCCAGGCGGCGAGCCTTTGCTGCACCCGCAGATCGGCGAAATCGTCGCCGGCCTGGTCGAGCGCAAAAAATACATTTACCTCTGCACCAACGCGCTCCTGCTGAAGCAGAAAATCGATCTGTTCCAGCCGAGTAAGTTTCTGACCTTCTCCGTCCACGTGGACGGCCAGCGCCAACATCACGATTTTTCCGTCTGCCTGGAAGGCGGATATGACAAGACGGTCGAGGGTGTCCGGGAGGCGCTGCGCCGCGGCTTCCGCGTCACCACCAACACCACGTTGTTCGACGGCGCCGACCCCGGCAGCGTGCGCGAGTTCTTCGACGAGATGATGGCGCTCGGCGTCGAGGGCATGATGCTCTCCCCGGGATACTCCTACGACAAGGCGCCCGACCAGAGCCACTTCCTCGGGCGCGCCCGCACCCGCCGGCTGTTCCGCGCCATTCTCTCCAACCGCAAGGTAAACTGGCGGTTCAATATGTCGCCGCTCTTCCTGGAATTCCTGATGGGCAAGCGCGATTATCCGTGCACGCCCTGGGGCATGCCGACGTTCAATGTCTTCGGCTGGCAAAAGCCCTGCTACCTGCTCCAGGACGGCTATGCGGATACCTTTGCCGAGTTAATGCAAACGACCGAATGGGAAGGCTACGGCACCGAGTCCGGCAATCCCAAGTGCGCCAATTGCATGGTGCACAGCGGCTACGAAGCCTCGGCGGTGAATGACACGTTCAGTTCGCTGCGCGGGTTCTGGGACACGGTTCGTGCCACGATGTCGAGCCGCTACCCGGATCCAAAAGCGCTGGAACTGCTGCACGAACCTGTCCGCCCGGTGCACGCCTTCAATCCGCTGGTGCAGATCGAAAGCGATGCGGCGCAGGAGACACGGGTGTGACCGGTCGCGAAGCAGGACATCGCGCCGGGACACCAGAGCCGGATCCTGACGCCTTGGAAGTTATCGAGCGCGGCACCCGCGAGCAACTCGAAGGCTGGGTGCCCGAACTGGCCGACGAAAACGAGCTGCGCCAGGCCCTGGAGCGCGCCTTCGATTACCGCGGCGATGTGCTCATCACCCGCAAGGACGGCACCCAGATGGAAGGATATATATTCGACCGCCGCCCCGGCCGCACGCTCGCCGATTCCATCGTCCGTTTGGTGCCGAAGAACGGAGCAGGTAAGATCTCGGTCTCCTACGCCGACATTGCCGCCCTCGCCTTCACCGGTCGCGACATGGCGGCCGGACACAGTTGGGATGCGTGGGTGCGGCAATACTGGGAGCGAAAGGCCGCTGGAGAGAAGGGCATTTCGCTGCAGCCTGAAAAGCTCGAATAGCAGTTTCCATGAAAGCGTTTGTGACAGGAGCGACCGGCTTCGTCGGAAGCCACGTGGCCCGCGAATTGGCGAACCACGGCGCCGATCTGCGGCTGCTGGTGCGAGCCTCGAGTCCGACCAGAAACATTGACGGCCTGCATGCCGAACGCGTAGTCGGCGATCTGCGAGAGTCCGGTTCGCTGCGTACCGCGATCGCGGGCTGCGACGTGGTGTTTCACGTTGCCGCCGACTACCGGCTGTGGACGCGCGATGCCGCCGACATGCAGTCCATGTATCGCTCCAACGTGGAGGGCACGCGGGCGCTGATTGATGCTGCGCGCCAGGCCGGCGTGCGGCGAATCGTGTATTGCTCCAGTGTCGCGACCATGGGTTTCACCGGCAACGGCCACCCCGCCGACGAGAATTCGCCGGTGCGCCTGCAGGATATGATCGGCCACTACAAGCGCTCCAAGTTCATCGCCGAGCAGGTGGCGATCGAGGCCGGAAGGTCGGGCGGCGATGTCGTGGTGGTGAATCCGACCACGCCGGTCGGCGAGGGCGATGTCAAACCCACTCCGACCGGGCGCATCATCCTCGATTTTCTGAAGCGAAAATTTCCCGCCTACGTGGACACCGGCTTGAACCTGGTGGACGTGCGCCAGGTTGCCCGCGGGCACATCGCGGCGCTGGAGAAGGCAACCCCGGGCGAACGCTATATCCTGGGCGGTGAGAATCTGACATTGAAACAGATCCTGGACAAACTCGCCGCCATTACCGGACTGGCAGCGCCCAAGATTCGACTGCCCTACGTGTTCGCGCTGGCAGCCGGCGCCGGCGATACCCTGGTCAGCGGGCGATTCCTGCACCGCGAACCCCGCGTCACGTTGGACGCGGTTCGCATGGGCCGGAAAAAAATGTGGGTGTCGTCCGAGAAAGCGCAGCGCGAGTTGGGTTGGAACATAGTACCGGTGGACGATGCCCTGCGCCGGGCCGCCGAGTGGTTTCAAGCGAATGGCTATGTCGGTTGACGTTGCCATTATCGCCGCCCTGGAACGTGAAGTCCGGCCGCTGGTGCGCCGCTGGCCTCGCCGGCAGCTGGTTTCCGGCGAGGCTGCGTTTCCGGCCTTTGCGAGCAACCGGGTTCTGGTGGTTTGTTCCGGGATTGGGGCACGGCTGGCGCGTCAGGCTGCGGTCGCCGTCTTTGATTCCGAGCGGCCCCGCATCATCATCTCGGCGGGTTTGGCGGGAGCACTGGATTCGCAATTGAAGGTGGGACAAATTCTTCATCCGGCAACGGTCGTGGATCTCGGCACCGGCGCGCGCTTCGACGCCGGCGGCACCGATGGTGTCCTGGTCAGCGCTTCTTCGGTGCTCGATCGCGACGCCAAGCGGCGGATCACCGGCGCTTTCGGCGGCCACGCGGTTGACATGGAAGCTGCTGCCGTAGCCCTGGTCGCGGGCCAGCACGAGTGTATATTCATGGCGCTCAAGGCAGTATCCGAACCGGCGGACTTTCCCATGCCTTCATTCGACGGCTTCATCGACTCTCGCGGACGCATTCGCACCGCGCGCCTAGTGGCTGCTTGCGCGCTGCGGCCGGCCACTTGGGGCACGCTGGCGCGGCTTGCCCGAAATTCTGCCCACGCATCTCAGGAACTTTGCCGGGCTCTGGCTCATCTTATTGAGAAGCAAGGCGCAGCGCCTCAACCGGCGCTGTCGGAAAAAATATCGTAATGCCGACTGCCACACAGACCGGTGCACACCGAGGTTCAACTCTCATCCCCACCAGCATGCGCGCCGCCGTGTATCACGGCAGGGACGACGTGCGCCTGGAAATCGTCCCGGTTCCCAAAATCGGGGCAGGCGAACTCCTGCTGAAGGTTCACACCTGCGGCATCTGCGGCACCGACTTGAAAAAGATCAGCACCGGTTCCCATTCCGCGCCCCGCATCTTCGGTCACGAGACGGCCGGTGTGGTGGCGCAAGTTGGCGCCGGGGTAAGCGGCTATGCGCTGGGCGATCGGGTCAGCGTTTTTCATCACATCCCCTGCGGCGCCTGCTTCTACTGCCGGCACAAGGTGTTCGCCCAATGCCCGGTTTACAAGCAAGTTGGCTGTACCGCAGGCTACGAGCCCAGTGGTGGCGGCTTTTCTGAGTATGTCCGGGTCATGGACTGGATCGTCGCCCGAGGCGGCGTCGTCAAGCTGCCGCCGGATGTGTCTTTCGAGCAGGCCTCGTTCATCGAGCCCGTCAATACCTGCCTGAAAGGAATTCAGACTCTGGCTCTGAAGCGGGATGAGACCGTGCTCGTCATGGGACAAGGACCCATCGGTATCCTGTTGGGAGTATTGGCCCAACGAGCAGGTGCAAAGGTATTCACTACCGATTTATTCCCTCCGAGGCTTACAATAGCTGCTGGCTTTGGCCTTGGCAGGTCCATTGATGCTTCGCGCTCCGATGCTGTCCAAACGGTGCGCCAATGGACTGAGGGGCGTGGGGCTGACGCCGTCGTTCTGGCGGTTGCCGGGACGGTTTTGATACCTGCGGCTGTGGCGGCTGCGCGGCCGGGGGGCAGGATTTTGCTGTTCGCGCAAACGGTTCGAGGAGAGGCCATTATCGATCCCGCCGCCATCTGTGTTGACGAGAAAACTCTATTGGGCTCTTACAGCGCTTCCGTTGATCTCCAGGACGAAGCCGTGAGTTTTGTTTGCCGCCGCGAAATGGACTTGGAGCGGCTCATCACTCACCGGTTTCCCCTGTCCAGCGCCTTGGAAGCGCTGAACATAGCGGCTCATCCCCGGCCGGAATCGATGAAAGTCGTCCTCCAGCCGGCACTGGAACCCAAGACTCCCACCGCGTAGGTAATCGTTCCAGGAGTTGCACCAGGGAAGGAATGCTAGTGAACGGACATATGACAGCAGCTGTCCTCTACGGTAAAGAGGATGTGAAAATTGAGCGAGTACCCATCCCCCGGGTCGGTTACGGCGAGGTTCTGATCAAGGTCCAAGTCGCGCTCACCTGCGGTACCGATCTCAAAGTTTACCAGCGCGGATATCATGCCCGCATGATTGTCCCGCCGGCCCTGTTCGGCCACGAATTGGCCGGAGTCATCGAGGAGGTCGGACCCGGCGTTAAGAGCTTCCGCAGCGGCATGCGCGTGGTGGCGCTCAACTCGGCGCCCTGCCAGATGTGCTTCTACTGCTCCAAGCACCAGGAAAATCTTTGTGAGGACCTGCTCTTCAATAACGGCGCTTATGCCGAGTACATCAAGATTCCCCGCCGCATAGTAGAAAGCAACATGCTGGCAGTGCCCAGCAACGTGAGCTACGAAGAAGCGGCGATGGTGGAGCCGCTGGCCTGCGTCCTGCGCGGGCTCCACGAGACCAACCCGGAAATCGGCGATACCGTGGTCGTCATCGGCGGCGGCCCCATCGGCCTGATGTTTGTGCAAGTCGCCAAGCTCAAGGGATGCAACGTGATCTCCGTCGCCAAGCGCGACTCGCAGGCCTCAGCCGCCAAGCGGCTGGGCGCCGACGACGTCGTCCAGATCACCCAGGTCCAGGACCCCGTGGATGCCGTGCGCGCCCTTACTCCCGATCGCCGCGGCGCCGACGTTGTCATCGAAGCGGTCGGCCGCCCCGAAGCCTGGGAGTGGGCCATCGACATGGTCCGCAAGGGTGGCACCGTAAATTTCTTCGGCGGCTGTGCCAGCGGCACCAAGGTCGCGCTCGACACCAATCGCCTGCACTATTCCGAGATCGCCCTGAAGGCCACGTTCCATCACACGCCGGAAACGGTGCGCAAGGCCTTCGCGCTGATCGCCGAGCGCAAGATCCGCGGCGCCGACTACATTACCGGGGAAGCGCCGCTGTCGCGCTTGCAGCAAGTGTTGCGTCACATGCTCAACCGGAATGGCGACATCAAGACCGCCATTATCCCGGGGCACTGACCGGCACCTGAGCTCCAGAGGCTACGGAGGACCACAACGTCCTCCGTTCTTTTTTGCCGCTGCGTTCCTTTGCGTCCTCTGTGGTTAAATTGACAATGTTGACGGCATCCCCCAATTCCGTCCCCTTTGCCGGACTCCCGCCGGAATACGCCATTCCGGAGCAGGCGCCGTCGCTGCCGGAAGCGCGTGCCTACTGTGAGCGCCTGGCGCGCAGCCATTACGAGAATTTTTCCGTCGCCACCTGGTTTCTTCCGCAGCGCGTTCGCCCCCATTTCCTCAGCGTTTACGCCTACTGCCGAATTTCTGATGATCTAGGCGACGAAGTCGGCGACCCGCAGCAGTCCTTGCGCCTGCTGCAGGAGTGGGAAGGGGAACTGAATGCGACCTACTTGAGCCTGGTGCAGGCGCCGCCTCCCGATGTGCGGAGAGATGTAGAAAAGCTTGAGCCGGGGCCGTCATCGCGAAACCCGGCGCGTCCCACCCACCCCGTCTTTATCGCGCTACGGGAAACCATCCTCGAGTGCAACATCCCGCGTGAGCCCTTTGCTGACCTGCTGAAGGCCTTCCGCCAGGACCAGACCGTCGGCCGCTATCAGACCTTTGACGACGTGCTGGCGTACTGCCGTTACTCGGCCAATCCTGTCGGCCGGCTTGTGCTCTACGTCTGCGGCTATTGCGACGACGAACGCCAGCAGCTTTCCGACTTCACCTGTACCGCGCTGCAGTTGGCGAATTTCTGGCAGGACGTCTGGACCGACTTCGGCAAAGGCCGCATCTATCTTCCGCTGGAAGATATGCAGCGCTTCGGCGTCAGCGAGCAGGACATCGCCTGCCGCCGCTGCACCCCACAATTTCGCGAGCTGATGAAATTCGAGGTTGCGCGCGCGCGCGAGTGGTTCCACCGCGGCTTTCCGCTGGCGCGCAAAGTGGACAAAGAGCTGGCGCCTGATATCGAACTGTTTACCCGTGGCGGCCAGGAAATTCTGCACGCCATCGAGCGCCAGCACTTCGACGTATTAACCAGACGTCCGGCTATTTCAAAGGCGAGGAAACTCGCACTGGTCGCGCGTGCCGCACTGGGCAAGTTAATCTGATCATGAAGTCACCGACGAGACACGGAACCAGGGAAGGGAATCGACTTGCGATTTCTCTGTGTCTCCGTGCCTCCGTGGTGAAT
>DASWAR010000011.1:0-12220 GCA_036391015.1 Terriglobales bacterium | reverse complement strand
GGCCCTCAGGGCCCGGCGGTCATTAGCTGCGAACCACTGCGCACGCTCCAGCGCCGCATCGATCTGCTCGTCCGGGGTGACAACTCTGTGGGCTTTACGCATGCATTTTCTCCCAAAGCTCAAGCAGTTCTTCGAAATGTCGCGCGGCAACGTTCAAGACTTTGCGCACATCGCTGCGCTTCGCATTGCTCGGCCGGATTGCATCCACGCGGTCGGCCAATGCAACCGTCCCGTCCTCCCGCAGGTCTACATGACTTCGATCTCGCCGGTAAAACCGTGAACGTGGCGAGGTTCGTGGTCTTGCGGATAGACGACAAATCTTGTGCTGCCAAAGCGACGCGATGACATGGGCATTATATCCCAAGCGGCTTGGGTTAAGGACGAAAATAGCGACTCTACAGCTCCAGTTCCCAAATCTCGTCCACCAGCTTCCTGCCGAAGCTGGGGTTGGGCGTGGAAGAGACCAGGCGAAATCCCGCCTGCAGATAGAGTCGCCGCGCCGCCCGCAGGTTCTTGTGCGTCCACAGCGTTATCTTGCGGTAGCCCGCGTGGCGCGCGAACGCGACGCAGTGGTTGATGAGTGCCGACCCAATCCCCAGGCCGCGCGCGCTCGGCTCGACCAGCAGCACGCGGAGTTTTGCCACCCGCGGCGATTTCCTGACCAGCATGACGCAGCCCACGATGGCGCCGTCTTTCTCGGCAATCCAGCAGCGCTCTTTGGCTTCGTCGTGGTGCCGGAGAAAATCCGCAACCACTTGTGCGACCACGCCCTCGAACTGCTCGTTGTAGCCGTGTTCGGCGGCGTACAGCGCACCATGGCGCCAGACCATCCAACCCATTTCGCCCGGGCGGGGCGGTCGCAATACGAACCGTGGATGCTTGCGAGAAGTCACAGTATTTCAGTACGTCAATATGTCAGTTTGTCATGAAAACCGGAATCAGGGCGCACTGACAATCTGAAATCCTTGCGCACGGACCAATGGAAGCGCCGCGAAACGTGTTGCCAAATTTGAAAACCGACGCCAGAATACCCCGGCGACCAACGCCGCCTGCAGATCCGCGAGTGGATTGAACATTATCTCGGCGACAACTGAACCCTCCTATGCCCAACACGGTTGAACTGGAAAACGTCTGCAAATCGTACGATCACTTCGTCGCCGTGGATGCGCTGTCGTTGGAGATCCGCGCCGGCAGCGTCTATGGCCTGCTGGGTCCCAACGGCGCCGGCAAGACCAGCACCATTCGCATGATGATCGGCATCACGGTGCCCGACTCGGGCGCCATCCGGGTGTTCGGCGAGCCGTTCCGCCGCCAGCACCTGTCGCGTATCGGCTATCTCCCGGAAGAACGGGGCCTGTACAAGCGGATGAAGCTGCTCGACCAGCTCGTGTTTCTCGCCGAGTTGAAGGGCGTGCCGGCCGCCGAGGCGGCGCGCAAGGCGACAGAGTGGTGCGAGCGGCTGGAACTGGGTGCGTGGATGGGCAAGAAGATCGAAGAGCTCTCCAAGGGAATGCAGCAGAAGGTGCAGTTCATCGCCACCCTGCTGCACGATCCCGCGCTGCTGATTCTGGACGAGCCGTTCGCCGGACTCGATCCCGCGAATGCGGTCGCGTTGAAAGACGTGCTGCTGGAAATGAAACAGGCGGGCAGAACGATCCTATTTTCGACACACCGCATGGACCAGGTGGAGCGGTTGTGCGATTCCATCTGCCTGATTGACCACGGCAAGGCCGTGCTGCAGGGGGACCTGAAACAGATCAAGGCGAAATTCGGCCGCCACGACGTGCAACTGAAATACGAGGGCGAGGACAATTTTCTCAGCGACGGCGAACTGGTGCAGTCGTTCAACAACTACGGCAATTACGTGGAGGTGCGGCTCAAGCCCGGCGCCGATCCCCAGGATTTGCTGCGCTTGGCGGCGTCGCGGGCGCGGGTGGACAAGTTCGAGCTGATGGAGCCGTCGCTGGAGGAAATCTTCCTGGAGGTAGTGGGGAGGCGCGATGCGTAATACGTGGCTCATTATCCGGCGCGAGTACCTGGAGCGCGTGCGCACCAAGTCGTTCATCGTCTCCACACTGCTGCTGCCGGCACTGATGATCGCGCTGATGGTGCTGCCGAGCAAACTGGCGACGCTGAAGGCGTCGGGCACCAAGCGGCTGGCGGTGGTTTGCGCCAACCCCGACTTCGCGCGCGCCGTGCAGTCGCAACTGGAAGCGGGGAAAATCGAGACCGACAAACTCGATACTTCTCCCCGCTACAAGGTCGAGATCGTCTCCACGCCGGACGAAGCGACGCGCGCCGCGCTCAAGGGCCGGATCGGCGCCGGGACGCTCGACGGATATGTCTGGCTCAGCGACGACGCGCTCGCCTCGCGCAAGATCTCGTACGTGGCGCGCGAGACCAGCGACTTTATCGAGGCGGCCACCTTGCAGAGCGCCCTGAAGACTGCATTGCTAAGGCAGGAGCTGCGCTCGCGCGGCGTCGCCGCCGAAGACGCCGACAAGCTGATGAAGGGAGTGGACCTGGACACGGTCAGCATCAAGGGCGGGCAGGAGAAAAAAGGCGGCGGACCGCTGCAGTTCCTCAGCGCCATCGTGCTGGTGATGATGCTCTACATGACGCTCATTCTCTACGGCGTCGCCGTCATGCGCTCGGTGCTGGAAGAAAAGACTTCGCGTGTGATGGAGGTGGTGCTCTCTTCGGCGACGGCCAAGGAACTGATGGCCGGAAAAATTCTCGGTGTGGGCGCTGTGGCGCTGACGCAGATCGCGCTGTGGGTGGTGATTGGCCTGGGCGCGACCACCCCGGGACTTCTGGCCGCCCGCAACCAGCTTTCCGAGATCAATCTTTCACCCGCCGCACTGCCCGCGTTTGCCGTGTTCTTCGTGCTTGGCTTCCTGCTGTACAGCGCGCTGTACGCTGCGCTGGGGGCGATGGTGAATTCCGAGCAGGAGGCGCAGCAGTGGCAATTCCTGGTGGTGATGCCGATTATCATTCCCATCGTGATGATGACCTACGTCATCCGGCAGCCGAACGCTCCGCTGTCGATGTGGATGTCGCTGGTGCCGTTCTTCGCGCCCATCCTGATGTATATCCGCGTTGTGGTGCAGATGCCGCCGCTGTGGCAGATCGGGGTGTGCATCGCGCTGCTGCTGCTGACGCTGTGGGGCGTGGTGACGCTGTGCTCGCGCATCTACCGCGTCGGCATCCTGATGTACGGCAAGAAACCCACGCTGCCGGAAATCGTGAAATGGATCAGATACGCGTGAGAGAATTTGTAATTGGTAATTCGTAATTTGCAATTGGACCGACATTACAGGCGATCTGCTGGCGGCGAAAAAATTACAAATTACAAATTGCATATTACAAATGTCGTCTCCTGGCGCCACCGCCGAACTGACCGAACGCTTTTCGCTTCGCCAGCACCTCGCCCTCGGGTTCATCACCGCGGCGGGATGGCTGCTGGTGAAGCTGATCGGCCCCACGCTGCGCTACACCATCTCCATCGAAGAAGGCGGCCCGGCGAGTGAATGGATGTGCCCGGCGGTGTATGTCTTCTGGCATCGCTGCGTGATTCCGGCGCTGTACTGGTACCGCGGCAAAGGCATAGCCGTCATGACCAGCAGCAGCTTTGACGGGGAATACATCGCGCGCATCATCGAGAAATCGGGATACCGCGCCGTCCGCGGCTCCTCCACCCGCGGCGGGGTGCGCGCCCTGCTCGGGATGCACACCGAGATCGAGCAGGGCCGCGCCGTGGCCTTCACCATTGACGGCCCGCGCGGGCCGCGTTACGTCGCCAAGCCCGGCCCGGTGCTGCTGGCGCGCAATGTGAAACTGCCGATCCTGGCGTTTCATTGCGCCGTGGAGCGCGCCTGGGTGCTCAATTCCTGGGACCGATTCATCATCCCCAAGCCGTTTTCCAGGGTCGTGCTGCGCGTCAGCCGCGCCGTGAATGTGCCGCCCGAGGCCGACGGAACGGCACTGGATGCGATTCACGCCGAAATGCAGGCGGCACTCGACCGTGCCCGCCACTCCGCCGAAACTGCGTTCGGTCAGAACAACTTAGCCGCAGATGAACGCTGATGGGCGCGGCTGTTCATGTTCGGATGTCACGGACACTTGTGACGACCTGCCTTGTCCCCGGTGATTACTTGTTCATACACTCGCGAACATGGCGACATCCGTCCTGGCGCGGCCCGGGCTGCTCGGCTGCATCGGCAACACTCCCATGATCGAGCTGCGGCGCGTGGTGCCCGCCGGCTGCGCCACCGTGCTCGCCAAGGCCGAATTCATGAACCCGGGCGGCTCGGTCAAGGACCGCATCGCCCGCTACATCGTGCAGCAGGCCCAAGAGCGCGGCGAACTACGCCCAGGCTCGACCATCCTGGAAGTCACCAGCGGCAACACCGGCATCGCCTTTGCCATGGTGGGCGCCGAAATGGGCTACCGCGTAGTGCTGATGATGCCCTGTTGCGCCAGCGTGGAGCGCCGGCGGATGATTACCGCCTTCGGCGCCGAGCTGGAACTGATTGACTCCCTGCTGCATATCAGCGACGCGCGCAGGGAAGCCGAAAGCCGGGCGGCGCGCGATCCGAAAATCTTTCTGCCGCGGCAGTTCGAGAACCTCGACAACCCGCGCGCGCACGCGGTGACCACAGGTCCGGAAATCCTGGCGCAGGCTGGACCCGACATTGACGCCTTTGTGATGGGCGTGGGCACGGGCGGGACGCTGATGGGTGTGGCGGAATCGCTGTGCAAGGTTCGCAGCCGGGTGCGCATTGTGGCGGTGGAGCCGGCGGAGTCGGCGGTGATGTCCGGGGAAGTGCCGGGTTGTCACGGCATACAAGGCCTCGCCGATGGATTCATCCCCGAGATTGTGGACATGAGCCGCGTGGACCAGGTGATCAAGGTCAGCACGCAGGACGCGATCGCGATGGCCATGGCGCTGTCGCGGGAAGAGGCGCTGTTCGTGGGAATCAGCGCGGGGGCGAACGTGCTGGCGGCACGGCAAGTGGCAAAAGAACTTGGTCCTGGCAAGAAGGTCGTGACAATCTTGCCGGATCGGGGGGAGCGGTACCTCTCCGTGTGGTCAGAGCAAGTGACCAGCCGCGAAGGTCTGCACAAGAGGCAGTGACGTGCTGATGAATCTAAGCTTGATCGGACTCATGCTGGTAGCCGGTGTATGCATTGTGATCACTGCAATTCGGCAAAAACGCTGGTTTCTATTGCTTGCGGCTATCTTGCTTGCGATTGGCATCCTGCTTCGAGCCAACGAAGCATTGAAGTTGGTCCGCTAACTCACAGCCCATGAATTGACGTCTCGTGGAGCGATGCCGTAAAGTCTCAACCTCACGCTCTCGCGTGACGTTCTTTGACATCCTTGGTTCGCGCGTACGGGAAGCGGGTGAAAAGCCCGCGCTGCCGCGCAACTGTAAGCGACGCTGTTCTCACCTTCGATTCACTGTGGCATTGGCCATGGGAAGGATCGAAGGAGTTTCTAGTTTCTAGTGACCGAAACTGAAACTGATTGTCGCCAAGCCAGGAGACCGGCGCGAACCGCCAACCACAACCCCTTTCGCGTGCAAAGGAGGATGGTTCCGTGCTTGCCCCATCAATTTTGTTGCGCCGCTGGCGCTCCGCCCCGCTGTTCCACTATTCCCACCGCTGCCGCGGTGGGCTAACCAATTCCGCCCGCTCCGCGGGCTGGCTTCTGCTGGTACCCCCGACTGCGATGCGCGTGCTGGTACTCGCGGTCGCGAGCAGCCTGGCGGTCGCAAGCAGCTTCACTTCCGATCTCAAGGTCAAGGTGGTTGATCCGCAGTCCGCGGTGGTGGCGGGCGCGCGCGTCACAGTGTATCCGCAGGACAGCTCGACTGCGGTCGCGGTGCGCACCACGAATGCCGAAGGAATATGCGCGTTCAGCGGGCTGAGTGCAAGCGCGTATCGCGTGGAAGTGCTGGCGCCGGGATTTGCGCCGGCGCAAGCGCGCGCATCGGTCGCACAGGAGGCCGAGATAACGGTCAAGGTGGCGCTGCCAAGCGCGGCGGAAACGGTGGTGGTGAGCGCGGAGCGCACGCCGCTGCCCAGTCAAGACACAGGTTCCGACACGTCGTCGCTCGGGCCTGATGCATTGACATCCACCCAGCCGGTGAGCGCGGTTGACACCCTGCGCTTCCTGCCGGGAGCAGTCGTGAGCGCCAGCGGACGGCGCGGCGGATTGTCATCGCTGTTCGTGCGCGGCGGCGACTCGCGCTACAACAAGGTCATCGTGGATGGCGTCGCGGTGAACGATCCTGGAGGCACGTTCGATTTCGGCGTGGTTCCGATGTACCAGGTGGACCGGCTGGAGTTCGTGCGTGGCGCGGAGAGCACGCTCTACGGCTCGGACGCGATGACCAGCGTCATTCAGACCTGGACTGCGACCGGAACGACGCGCACGCCGGAATTACGCTTCGGCGCGGAAGGCGGAACCTTCGGCACGGCGCGCGGCTACGCGTCGCTGGCCGGGGCGCGCGGACGATTCGACTACAACTTGTTCGGCGAGCAGTTCAACACCAACGGGCAAGGGATCAACGACCAGTATTCCAGTTCGCTGGAGGGCGCCAACATCGGGGTGCAGATTGCGCCGTGGGCCGCATTCCGGCTGCGCACGCGGCACTCCACCGACCGCAGCGGCGTGCAGTCTTTCTGGAACTTCAACGGCCGGCCACTGTTGCCGCCGGACAGCGACGCGCGTGCGCGGCAGAACAATTTCCTGGCGAGCGCCGAGCTGACGATCGCGGGCCCATCGCGCTGGCAGCACCGCTTCAGCGGTTTCGAGTACCACCACCGGCGCTCGGTGGTGGACACGTTCATGGATCCGGGACGCGTCTCGCCGGCGTTCGGCAACTTCGATTTTCCGTTTTCCGATTTCGCCAACCTCAATCGCGCCGGCTTCGACTACCAGGGCGACTACGTGGCGCGAAGCTGGGCGCGAACCACGGTCGGCTATCACTTTGAGGACGAGAACGGCTGGGTGGGAGATCTGACCTCGCTGCCGCTCGGCCACGGGCTGCGGCGCAATCACGCGGTGTTCGGGCAGGAGGTACTGAGCTGGAAGCGCGTGTCGGTGATCGCGGGCGCGCGCTTTGAGCACAACCAGAGTTTCGGCAACCGCGGGCTGCCGAGGATCGCCGCCAGCATGCTGGCGCTGAAAGGCGGCCGGATTTTTTCCGGCACGCGGCTGCGATTTGCGTACGGCACCGGGATCAAAGAGCCGAGGCTGGAGGAATCGTTCGGCGTCGGCGGATTCGGGATCATTCCCAACCCCATCCTGAAGGCGGAGGAGAACCGATCGCTGGAAGCGGGCGTGCAACAGAGCTTCGCCGGGGGCAAGTACTGGCTGGGCGCGACCTACTTCAACAACCTGTTCACCAACCAGATCGCGTTCAACTTCGATCCGGTGCTGTTTGTCAGCCAGTATCTGAACATCAATCGCGCGCTGGCGCACGGCTCGGAGGTTGAGTTTCGGGCGCGGCCGTGGTCGCGGTTGAACGTGGACGCCTCGTACACCTATACCTCAACACAGATCCTGAGCGCGCCGCTGGCATTCGATCCGCTGGTGAGCGCGGGTGCGCCGTTGCTGCGCCGGCCGAAGCACGCGGCTTCGCTGCTGGCGGTGTACACGGCGCGGCGCTGGGGCGGTGATGTGGGCGTGACTGCGCTGGGACGCCGGGCGGATTCCGATTTCCTGGGGCTGCTGCCGCCGGTGACGCACAGTGCGGGCTACGCGCGCGTGGATTTGGGCGTGTGGCGCGCGATCAACCGCCGCATGACGGCCTATGTGAATGTCGAGAACGCGCTCAACCGGCATTACGAGGAGTCGGCGGGATTTCCGGCACTGCGGGCAAATTTCAGGGCGGGAATGAGGTTCAGGGTGGGAGGCGAATAAGGCCATCACGAAGGACACGAAGGTGAAGAGAGTCGTTGTTTCCTGGAGCGGCGGCAAGGACAGCGCGTGGGCGCTGCACGTGGTGCGGCAGCGCGGCGATTGCGAGGTCGTGGCGCTGCTGACGACCATGAACGAGGCCTTCGACCGGGTGGCGATGCACGCGATACGCCGCGAGATTGTTGAAGCGCAGGCGCACTCGGCCGGGCTGCCACTCTGGACGGTATCGCTGCCGTGGCCGTGCTCGAACGAGCAGTACGAAACGACGATGTCCCGGATTTGCCAACGCGCAGTCAGCGAGGGCGTGGAGGGAATAGTGTTTGGTGACCTCTTCTTGGCCGACATCCGCGCGTATCGGGAGAAGCAGCTTGCGGGCACTGGGCTGGAGCCGCTTTTCCCGCTGTGGCTGCTGCGGACAGCGGAGTTGGCGCGGGAGATGATCGGCGCAGGGCTGCGGGCGCGGCTGACGTGCGTGGATCCGAAACAGATCCATGGTTCGTTTGTGGGGCGGGAGTTCGATGCGACTCTGCTTTCGGATTTGCCCGCGAGCTGTGATCCATGCGGCGAAATGGGCGAGTTTCACACCTGCGTGTACGCGGGGCCGATGTTCGGGAGCGCACTGGACCTGCTGAACGGCGAAGTGGCCGAGCGCGACGGGTTTATGTTTGCGGACATGGCGCTGGCAACCGGGAATGCTCGTGAATTTGTTCCGGCGCAGGGGAAAGCATAGATCCTGAGCGCGCCATAAGCGGACGCACTCAGGATGACGCTTTCTAATTGTTGGTACCTGCCAAAGTTATTTGTTGGCTGTCGTGATTATGTGGTCTCGCTGAAGAGTTCGATCTCATCCACCACGCCGATGACGCTCATATCAATCGGAGAGTTGGGGCGGCCGGCGGCGGTCATGGCGCCGTAACCTTCCTGGACGACGAGCACGCGGTCGCCTACGCCGGCGTCCACGGTGTCGAGGGCGAGGATGGGCTCGCCGCGGGCGGAATCGTCGAGCGCGAGCGGCTGCACCAGCAGGATTTTGCGGCCTTCGTGCGACTTGTGCTTGCGGGTCGCAACCACTTCGCCAAGGATGCGTCCGATGATCATCGGCGGCCTCGCTTCTCGGCAGCAGCACGCGATTTCAAGGCAGGCGCTGCGGCGGATGCCGGACCGACAGCGGTGCAGGCGGGACCAGCGGCCGATGAGGCGGAGCCAGGCTGATCCGCGGCGGTGATTTCGTCCACGATGCCGACAATGCTGGCGTCGCTGACCACCTCATGATCGAAGGCGAGAGCAGCTTCGCGGCCGCGGCACCAGTACACGGTTTCGCCGACTCCGGCCCCGACCGCATCAATGGCGACCAACGTCCTGCCGCGCGCCATGCCGTCCTTGTTCACCGGCTGCAGGAGCAGGAGCGTGCAGCCTTCCAGTGTCGGGTACTTGACGGTGCAGACCACCGTGCCGATGACTTTCGCGAGCATCATAAAAACAGTTGTCAGTTGTCAGCGAAGACGCGCTCGAGGGCGAGCGCGCTCCAGCGTTAGTGTTTCGATTTGCCGGCGACGGCGGCGGCGCGCTTGTTGTACGACGAGGATTCGGAATCGCTCTCGGTGCGGACCTCGTCCACAATGCCGACGACGGCGCTGTCCACCGGCGAATCCTTGCCGCTGGCCATGCGGGCCGAGGAGCCGCTCACCAGCAGCACCGTTTCCTGGACGCCTGCGCCGACGGTGTCGACGGCGACGACGTAGCCGCCCTCCACAGTGCCGTCAGGCGCGACCGGACGGCAGATGAGCAGCTTGCGGCCTTGCAGGCGGTCGTCCTTGCGCGTGGCGACTACCGTGCCTACTACGCGTGCGAGAAGCATCGCAATGATCCTTGCGGGCGCGAACGTCCCGCTGCATTTGTAATTTGCAATTTGTAATTTGCAATTGAAAACGAAAGCTCGATTGCCAACGGGCTCCGGACAAATTACCCAATTACAAATTACCCGATTACAAATTCCTAGGCTCCGGCCTTGGCGGTGATGACGCGGCCAATGGGCAGCACATCTTCCAGGCTGGCGTGCGGACGCGGGATCACGTGAACGGCGATGAGTTCGCCTACGCGGCGAGCGGCGGCGGCGCCGGCGTCGGTGGCGGCTTTGACGGCGGCCACATCGCCGCGCACGATGGCGGTGACGTAGCCCGAGCCGATCTTTTCCCACCCCACCAGCGTGACTTTGGCGGCCTTCACCATGGCGTCGGAGGCCTCGATCATCGCTACTAGACCGCGCGTTTCAATCATTCCCAATGCTTCACCCATGTGAGTCTCCAGTTATGAGTTCTCGCCTTTCGGTTCCCAGTCGCCGGTTCCCAGTAATGCAAGAACCGGAATCTTACGCGGCCGATGGCCAATTGCCAATCCCGAAATGCCGATTACCAGCGCCGCTTGCCGGTTTGGCGCAGCGCGTCTTCCACGATGGCGGCGAGTTCCTCGCGCGTAACCGTGATCTTGCCGCCTCCGTCCTGCGGTTTAGGAGCTTCCCCACCCTTGGCGGACGCGAAGGACGGGGCCGGCGCTGACTCGCGCGGCGGCGGCGGCGCAGAACCAGCCGTCACCGGGCAGGCAGCGGTTCCTTTTGCCGGCCCGGTAAGGCCGTAGCGCTCGCGCGCGTCAATCAGCTTGCTGACTTCGTCCTGGGTGAGCAGTTGCTGGCGGCCGAGCAGGTGCGTGACCAGCGTGATCTGCGCGAAGTGCTCCACGGTTTCCATTTTCATGTAGGCGCGCGTCAGGTCCTCGCCACAGGTGACGACGCCGTGGTTCGCCATCAGGATGGCGTCGTACTGCGGAACCAGCGGCTCTAGTGCCGCCACCAGTTCCGGCGTCCCGGGCGTCGCGTAGCGCGCCAGGGGAATGCATCCCAGGGAGAGCACGATTTCCGAGACCAGCGCCTGATTCAGCGGCAGGCCGGCGGCGGCGTATCCGGTGGCGGTGGGCGGATGCGCGTGCACGATGCCGTGCGTGTCCGGACGCAGGGAGTAGATGAGCAGGTGCATGCCGATTTCACTCGACACCTGGCGGCGGCCGGTAACGCGCTTGCCTTTCATGTCAACCACCACCAGGTCCTCGGGCTCGAGCATGCCCTTGCTCATGCCCGTGGGGGTAGAGAGGACGGTTTCATGGTCGAGGCGGACGGAGAGGTTGCCGTCGGTGGCGGCAACGTAGCCGCGCTGGTGCAGCATGCGCCCAAAGCGCAAGATATCTTCCCGGTGCTGGCGTTCGCTCTTCATTAACTACAAATGTAGTAGCTGGGCTGACCTTCGGGGCCCGAGCATGGTACGACGGAGGATTGGGGGTTGGCAAATGGGGAATCGGATGATCGGGCGATCTGGTGATCAGGTGATTGCGTGGGCCCGCCAGAGCCGGTTTCTATAATGTGTCTGTGCTCGTATCTGAGTTCGACTACCACCTTCCGGAAGAACTGATCGCGCAGGAGCCGCTGGCGGCGAGGGCGGCATCGCGCATGCTGCACCTGGTACGGAAGACCGGGAACGTGGAGGACCGTTGGTTTCGCGAGCTGCCAGACCTGCTTCGTCCCGATGACCTGGTGGTGTTCAACGACACGCGTGTGTTTCCGGCTCGATTGTATGGGCACAGGAGCGGGGCAAGATCGCAGCCGGTGAGCAAGAGCAATCCGGCGGCAAAGGAATTCTTGAAGGGCCGCGTCGAGGTATTGCTGACCGGGCCGGTCGAGTCGACGGTCGACGGTCTTCGGTCGACGGCAGAAAGCCCGTTCGTTTGGAATGCGCTGGTGAAACCGGGGAGGAAGATTGGCGTCGGAGAGAAGCTGTTCTTTGGCGAAAACCGGGAGTTGCGGGCGGAGGTGATTGCGCGCGGGGAATTCGGGGAGCGGACCCTGCGCTTCGAGCCGGTGGAGGACTTTTTCGCGGTGGTGGAGCGGATCGGGCATGTACCGCTGCCGCCCTATATCGCGCGCGCGGATGCGGCGGCCGACCGTGAGCGCTATCAGACGGTATATGCACGGGCGCGCGGGTCGGTGGCGGCGCCGACCGCGGGGCTGCATTTCACGCCGGAGATTTTCGAGCGGATGCGGGCGCGCGGGATGGCTACGGCGGAGATCACGCTGCATGTCGGGCTGGGAACATTTCAGCCGGTGCATGCAGAGAAGGTGGAAGAGCACAAGCTGCATCGCGAGTGGTATCGGATATCGGAGGAGGCGGCAGCGCAGATCAATCGGGCGCTGGCGGCGGGGAGACGAATTGTCGCCGTGGGAACCACTACCGTGCGCACGCTGGA
>DASWAR010000010.1:0-7749 GCA_036391015.1 Terriglobales bacterium | reverse complement strand
GGCGATAACCCGGCGTGGCCCGAGGCGATCGATGAGATAGCCCTCGAAGGGCACGAGCCACGTTTCAGCGATGATGAATGCTGCGAATGTCACCTGCACGGCGGCCAGGGTTGCGTGCAGGTTGTTCATCAAGGGTTTAGTAAACAAGGTCCAGGCGTACTGAAGATTCGCGATGGCCATCATCGCGAAGACGCCTGCTATCATTTGAACCCAGCGATTGACGACGCGGGGTTCGGTGGGGCCAGCCACAGCTGTGGCCATAGGTGCACCTCCCGACGGACTCGTCGGATGAGATATGACTCACAAAATGCCGAACTACTTGCGTTCCGCTTTCGGAGGTGCCAACTGTCCCGAGTGTTACACCCGCCGGGTTACGCCGGCGGGTTATCAGCTGCCAGATCTTTTTCGAACGGTATTACACCCGGGATCAGCCACTTGGTCCACATTTCATCGATCTTGCTCTGGAAATAATCCAGATCGTCGTTGGTGAAATGCGCAAACCGCCCCTGCCTCAGCAGGTAATCTCGAACCGGCTTGCGCGGTATCTTCTTGTCGGCGATCTGCTGCGTTCGCCCTGTGAGGCGAATCTTGCCATCCTCCACTTCGTAAAGCGGCCAAATACCGGTCTGGACGGCCAGTTCACCCAGTTCGTGCGACTGGATCGGATCGTAATCCCATCCCTTCGGGCACGGATCCAGCGAGTGAATAAAGGTCGGCCCGCCGATCGTCAGCGCTTTGCGGATGCTGTTCATACCATGCAATCCATACGACATGCAAATCGTGGCCACGTACCGGCAGGTCGGATGTCCTACCGCCATCAGTCCCGCCATGTTCTTTTTCCAGCGGTGGTGCATGATGCGCTTCACCGTTCCTGGCGTGCTGAACGTGGTGTTGGCGCCCCAGGGCGTGCTGCCGGATAGCTGGATATCGGTGTTGGCGTACGACTCGTTGTCGTACAACAGGATCAGGAGGTTGTAGTCGGGATGCGTCATGGTCGCCGAGATCGCGCCCAGGCCCATGTCGGCGCCGCCGCCATCGCCGCAGAAGGCGATGACGTTGATCGGCTCCTTCTTCATCTTGCCCTTGCGCATCTGGGCCTTCAATCCGGCCGCCGCTCCCAGCGCCGCCGAACCGCTGCTGCCCAATTGCGTGTGCATCCACGGCACCACCCACGACGTGCTGTAGTACGTGGTGTTGGCCACGTACATGCAGCCCGTGCTGCCCAGCACGATGGTGCGCGGACCCGCCGCCTTCACCATCATCTTCATGACCAGCGCCGACTCGCACCCCTGGCAGGTGCGGTGCCCCGAGGTGAAAAACTCGTGCGTCGGGATTTTCTTGACTGACTTGAACGGATCCAATTGTTGGGTTGGATCGATCTGTACGATTGTCGCCATAACTCCTCACCCTTTCGTCTGATCTTGTGGGCAACGCGCCTTCGCCCGTGGGCTACTCGCGCAACCCAATCCATTGCGTCAACGGCTGCTGCTTGCCCTCGGCAGCCTTGTAGACGGAATCCGTGATTCTCTCCACGTCCGGTATGGTCACCTCGCGCCCGCCCAGGCCGCAGATGAAGTCCAGCACTGGCGGCTTCTTGCCTGCTCCCGGATACAGCGCGTTGCGCACCTCGCCGGCCAGCACGCCGCCGAGATGCGGGGAGCCGAACGAGTAATCGCGGTCGATCACACCCACCGCCTTGAACCGGGACAGGCACTTGGCCAACCCGTCGGCGTCAAATGGACGGAACCACCGCATACGCACGAACCCGACCTTCTTCCCGGCCTTGCGCATCTGCCGAATTGCGACCTTCACCGGCGTGGATAGCGTGCCCATGCCCATCAGCACCACGTCGGCATCGTCGGTCTCGTACTCCTCGAAGAACGGGTTGCCGTACGACCGCCCGAAAATACGCTCAAAGTCGGCGTATGCTTCCTTGATGACGCCGAATGTTCTCTCCATCGCGGCATAGCCCTGGCGCCGGATCTCCATCACCCAGTCTTCGTTCACCTGCGGCGCCACCGTGATCGGATTGTCCGGATGCAGCAACAGGTCAGCGCGGTTATACCGGGGCAGAAATTCGTTGACCTTCTGTTGTGAGGGGATCTTTACCAGCGATTGCGAGTGCGTCAGGAAGGCGCCGTCGCAACTGATGGCGCAGGGCAGGAAGATGCGCCGGTCCTCGGCTACGCGATACGCGATCAGGGTAGTGTCCAGGGCCTCCTGGCCGCTGTCCACCCAGTTCAGCATCCAGCCAAGGTCGCGCACCGTCAGCGCGTCGTTGTGTTCCGTGCCGAAGGCGCCGGGGTCGTCGAGCGCGCGGTTTCCCACCATGCACACCATAGGAATGCGTAGCGCCGGCGTCACGGTCAGCGCTTCCATGGCGTACATCCAGCCCACACCGCTGGAGCCGCAGAAGACGCGCGCGCCAACCGCCGAGGCGTGCTTCACGATTTCAAATTGCGAGTGTTCGCCTTCGGCCACGATGTATTCGCAGTCCATCTCCCCGTTCGACACCAGCCTCGAGATGTACTGCATCACCGTGTCGTAGGGGCGGATAGGATACGCCGTGATCACATCCACGTCGGCGAGCTGACAAGCGACGGCGATCGCCTCGCTTCCGGTAATCAGCGCCGTCTTTTCTGCGCCTTTCTTTTCTTCTACCGCAGGGGCTATTGTCGCCATGACTTCATCTCTCCTCGCGTCTTATCCTTCTTGGGCGATCTGCAGCATTTCGCCGACTTGTTCCTGGTACTGTCCCTTGTAGCGGAACCCGTGCGACCGCTCCGGCCGCTTTTCGATCTTCTCGTTGAGCCACTTCATATAGCCCGTTGAATCCTTGCGCCACATCTCCCACTGGCTGCCGTTGTCCTTGAATTCGGTCTCCGCCACCATGGTCACGCACTTGTCCACCGGGCATACCGCTTCGCAAACGCCGCAACCGCAGCAAGCTTCCATGTTGGCGTCGTAAAGGCCTTCCGGCGTCACGTCGAAACAGGTGTCCGGGCACTGCAGCCAGCACAGCGTGCACTTGATGCAGGTCTCGAAATTCACCACCGGCCGCATGGTGCGCGTGGAGAACTTTTTGAACGTCGGGTTCCGGTCCGGGCGGATGCCGCCCATCACGTGCGTGGTCGGGTCCTCGATCTGCTTGCCCGCCGTAATGCACGGGATCGCGACGCCCTCACCCATTTCATGCCACTTCGGCAGCTCGAACTTGTAGGGCGTCTCCGGATTGCCCTGCCCCGGTTTCACCGCTAGCTTGGTGATCCGGTTGTACGACTTCTCCGCCGACGCCACCTTCACCGGGTCTTTCCACTCGCTTTGAATCGTCTGCTTGATCGCGTTCAGGCTGAACAGATCGGGCAGCACCTTGGCGATCGCGCCCAAAATGCGCACATCGGTGTGGTCGTCTTTGTACACCCACAGTCCGGAGAAACTCCTGGTGCCTTTCACGATCGCCAGGTTGTACGGCGTGTCCTTGCTGTGGGCCATGCCGATCAGAGTCTCCGGCGGCTCCATGGAGGTCACGATCAGCGTCCCGCTCGGCTTGGTCAGTTTGTTGATCGGCTGGAGTCCATACCATGCCCACGACTCGACACCCTTACACAGCGTGTCATCCACGCAGATGGTGACGTCCACTTCCTTGGGCTCGTATTTCGCCATGCCTTCCTGGAGCGTCTGCTCGTCGGTGGCAACGATGGCGAAGTTCTTGGCCGGAATGCCGTTGCGCTCCGGGCTGTCGCCGTACCGACCGAAGCTGATCCCCGGCTTCCCGTCCAGGTGCGCCGCCAGCACGATGGCGCGGCTGATGTTGTTGGCCAGTTTCTTCTGGAATATGCCTCGATAAACGATCTCTACCGCGAACAACCTGCCCATCACGTCCTCCGCTATGTCAAAACTTCGTGAGTACGATCTTCTCCACTGACTCGATGTGCCGGCACATGGCGGCTTCAGCGCCGGCTGGGTCCTGGCGCTTGATCGCGTCCAGGATTTCCCGGTGGCCGGCCATGGAACGCTCCGGCCTTCCTTCCACCTGCAGCGACCGCTCACGCGTGTCGCGCAGCAAGTCCATCAGTACGTCCAGCACCTTCAGCACCACGCTGTTGTCCGCTGCCAGCGCAATCGCGTAGTGAAAATCGCTGTCCTCTTCGATCGCAAGTTCGCCGCCCCGCATCTTCTCTTCCTGGCGCCGCAGGATGTTGTCCATCTCCGCGACTTCGTCCGAGGTTGCGTGCACCGCCGCCCGTGCCGCCAACGGTGGCTCGATCATCTTGCGTACGTCCAGCAGTTCGCCCACCAGCTTGCGTCTTTGCACGAGGACTTGCGTGAGCGGATTGACCACGGCATCGGCGGAGTGTTCGCGCACCACGGTGCCCAACCCCTGCCGCGCTTCCACCAGGCCCGCCATTTCCAGCGTGCGGATGGCGTCGCGGATGGAACTGCGGCTGACGCCGAACATGTCGGCCAGTTGCCGCTCCGGCGGAAGCCGGTCGCCCGCCTTCATCTTCTCCGTGATCATCTTTTCGATTTGGCGGGCGATCTCTTCATAGATCCGGTTGCGCCGGATCATTTCGAACTCGGGTTTGACAGTCGGGCTCATGACTTCCATAGGGCGCCAATTCCCGTTTCTGGAATTGGTCCGATAAGCGGACCAATTTAACTCCCTTCCTGATAATCATGTCAACAGCTCCACAAAATAAAAATAATATTCGTGTTTTCTATGACTTGCGATTGTTCAAGAGTTTTCCACAGCGGTGGATTATCGGACAAGCGTCGGTTCTGGTCACCCCGAAGACGGTAAATCTTTCGGCCGGCGGTGCCGATTCCCGTAAGCGAGCTCAGCCATCTCGCGGCGCTCGCGCAATGTTGCCGCAGCTTGTCCAAGTTCGCCGCATGCGCACATTGTGCTTTTCCAGCGAGAAGAATTTGGAACACTTTGCGCACGCGATCAAGTTCGGCGACTTCGAGTTTCACCACCCGGGTACCCGCTACTCAAGACTCGAAACTCGTATCACGAGATATTTTGCGTCGCCAGCTTGCGCCGAAAATCAAAGCGGGATAGAGTACGCGGCTAAATTCTTCCGGGGTGATTCGGTTCAACATCTTCCTTGATTTCCCATTCAGGAGGCGACACATGAAGTGGGGCGCTGCCAGTACATTCGCGCTTGCTCTGATCGTCGCTGCCAGCCTCTGTTCCGGCGCGCAGCAGACTTCGAAAACGCAAACCACGAAGAAGGGCTCCATGCCCGCGGGAAAGCACTACACCTTGGCCGCGACCAAGGAGAACGTGCAGTGGGGCTGGTTCGACGTCAATGAGAAGCCGCGGCTCACCGTCCACTCCGGCGACACTGTTTCGGTCGAGACCTGGTACCACGCGCTCGACGCCATCAAGCCGGCGCCGACCGGTCACACCATCGCCGGCCCGCAGATGGACGAACTGGGCCGCCTGCGCAAAGCCAATCCCGGCGGTGGTCCGCACTCGATCACCGGGCCGATTTACGTCGAGGGCGCCGAACCAGGCGACACGCTCGAGATCCGCATTCTGAAAATCGTCCCCAAGGAATACGGGCAGAACTTCAATCTTCCCGGCAAAGAGTTCCCCACTGGCCTGCTGCCCAAGGAATTTCCCGAAGGCTTCGTTCGTTACTACAAGTTCGACCTGAAGAAGATGCAAACCGAATTCAAGCCGGGCATCGTCGTCGACCTCAAGCCGTTTCCTGGGGTGATTGCCGTGGCGCCCGATCCGGACGAACCCAAGGAAAAGGCCGGTCCGCCGATCAAGGATGCCAAGGGACGCACCAGCACGCTCCGTCCGTGGAAGAACGGATCGAACATGGACCTGAACGAACTGCAGGCAGGATCGACCTTGTATCTGCCGGTGTTCGTGAAGGGCGCGCTGATCTGGACCGGGGACGCGCACTGCCGCCAGGGCAACGGCGAGATGAACCTGGAAGCGATTGAGTGCGCCTACAAGGAAATCGAGATCCAGCCCATCGTGCACAAGGGCATGAAGACCGACTGGCCGTGGGCGGAGACGCCGACGCACTGGATCTTCCTCGGCTTCGACGAAGACCTTACGGAAGCCACCAAGATCGCCGTGCGCAACACCATCGACTGGCTCTCCACGCAGAAGATCGTGCCCATGGACCGCTACGAAGCGTACGCGCTCACGTCGATCGCCGTGGACTGCGACATCACCCAGATGGTGGACATCCGCAAGGGCGTCCACTGCATGGTTCCGAAATCGATCTTCGTAAAGAAATAAGAAAACAACGCCACGGATCTTCACGGATTGCCACGGATCAATTTTCCAGAGTTTTATCCGTGTACATCCGTGCGATCCGTGGCTTTTTTACATTTGCGGGCTGCGAATGGTGAGACAATCTGCCGGGAATGCCCGCGGACATTCCAACCGGATCGCCCTCTGTGGAGCAGGCTGCGGAACCCAGCGCCGCTGGTGTGGCCTTGCCCCAGCCCATTGTCGTCGCGGAACCCGCGCAGCCCTTGGGTCCCACGCAGCCCGAGGAGCGCATCAGCCTGATCGACGTCCTCCGCGGCCTCGCCCTGTTCGGCATCATTGTGGCCAACATGCGAGGCTTCGCCGGGCCTCTGCTCTCCTACTTCCGGCCCAGCCTCCTTTGGAACACGCGCTTGGATTTCTGGGTGCAGGCGTTCATTGATACCTTCATCCAGGGCAAGTTCATCACCATCTTTGCCTTCCTTTTCGGTGTCGGGTTTGTGCTCCAGTTCACCCGCGCCGAGAAGCGTCACGGCCGCTTTGTCCGCGTCTACATCCGCCGCCTGCTGGCGCTCATCCTCATTGGCGCCCTGCATCAACTCCTGTTCTGGTGGGGAGACATCCTTATCTCCTACGCTCTCGGCGGGTTCCTTCTCATCCCGTTCCGCAAGCGCAAGAACAAGACGATTCTAATCTGGGCACTGGCGTTGATGTTCGCGCCGCTGCTCGGTGGTTTCGGGTTCACGCTCTATCGCCACCTGCGCCCGCAGTCGCCGGCGAAACAAGAGGAGAGCAAGAAAAAGGCTGTGGAAAAACGCCAGAAGAGCGAAGCCGAGATGTGGCAGACCGTCAAGGTCTACCAGACCGGCAACTACCTGCAGATTTTCAAGGAGCGGCTCGGCGAACTGAAGCGCCAGAACAGGTTCCAACCCGTCGTGGTCCTGACTACCTTGCCGATTTTTCTGCTCGGCCTATGGGTCTGGCGCCAGAGGATACTCCAAGACCCGGGAGCTCACCGCGCGCTTCTCATGAAAGGACTCATCCTCGGCGCCGTGGTCGGCATTCCGATGAATATTGGCTTCGCGTGGGGCGCCAACATTGTGGCCGGCCAGACGCAAGTCGGTCCTCCGACTCCGTTCATGCTGTTCGGATTCTTCCTTGCCATCGTCGGCCGCCCCGCGCTCAGCATGAGTTATGCCTGCGCGGTTGGCCTGCTGTTCTTGAACGGAAGCTGGCAGCACCGCATGATGCCCTTCGCCGCCATCGGCCGCACTGCCCTCTCGAACTACCTCTTCCAGACCATCGTCGGCACCACCATCTTTTACGGGTATGGCGGTGGCCTGTTCGCCCGTGTCCACCTTGCATGGCTGCTCGTGCTGAGCATCGTGATCTACGCGCTCCAAGCGCCGCTCAGCAATTGGTGGCTCAGCCGCTATCGTTTCGGCCCGGCTGAATGGATCTGGCGCTCGATGACCTACGGCAAGGCCCAGTTGCTCAAGCGTGATACTTTG
>DASWAR010000009.1:0-8502 GCA_036391015.1 Terriglobales bacterium | reverse complement strand
TGCACGGATGAGCACGTTCTGTGAGCATCCGTGCGATCCGTGGCTTTGTTATTTAAATTCCACTTCGATGAAGTGCGCTTGCTGCTTGCCCGCGTTCATCATCTCGTGGGCGGAGCCGGCGCCGATCCACTTCACCTCGCCGGCCTTTTGCCGGACCATGGCCTCCGGCTTGCCCTGCGGCATGTTGTGCAGGTCGAGATCGCTGAGCGCGACCACCAGGAACGGAAACTTGTGAGTGTGCTTGTGCAGCATGCCGCCGGCAGCGATCTGCACTTCCTGCACGCGCACCTGGCTGTTGTCCACCACGGTATCAATCAGGCCGCCGTGGCCGATGTCGAGGCCGCGCTCCGGTGTGGTCTCCTTGGGCGTGCCGGATTTCTTCTTCAGAATTTCGATGGTGATGTTGCGAAACGGCGTCTCTCCGCTGTCGATGAGACGGTGGCTCAGGGGCGCCGCTGCGAACCGGACCTCGCCCTTGCCGGCGCGCCCGGTGGTCACGGGGCGCCCTAGCACGGCGTTCTGGATCGCCGCCGGCTCAAGTATGACGGCGAGGTAGTCGTTGTCGTGACGGTGCATGAGAGTGGACTGGTGCGCCGGGACGGTGACGTCGTACACGCGCGTGTAGTCATTCTCCAGCACCAGGTGGTGGTGCGGCTCCTGGGAAATGGGGACGGCGGCCGTGTCGTTGTCTGCGGCGGCAGAAAATGAAACGAAGGCGAAAGCGAGTAGGAACGCGAGTGTGGTCTTCATCCGTCCTTGATTTTAGCTGATGTGACGCTGCCGACTATTATCTACCCGCTACCGCACAGCTCTTCATGTTTGCGCAGGATGAAGCTGTCGGTCATGCCCGCGATGTAGTCGCAGACCACGCGGTGCACCGGCTCGCGGGCGGTCTGCTCGCGATAGCTCGGGGGCAGCGCCTCGGGATGCAACGTCCAATGATCGAACAGATCGGTGACCACGCGTTCGGCGTGCGATTTCTCCGGCTGGAGGTCTGCGCTGAGATAGAGCTTTTCGTAGAGAAACGACTTTGCCTGCCCGCGCTCGCTATTCACCTCGTCGCTGAACGAGGCCAGCCGCTTGGGGCAGGCACGCACGTCGGCGAGCGATTGGATCGCAGCCTCGCTGATGCGGCGGTAGGTGGTGGCGATCATGTCGGAGACCATGCGGTCGAGCATGGCCTTGAGCGCCTCGTTAAATTTCAATTTCTCGCGCACCTTGGGGTAGCGCGCTTCCGCCTGCTCGTACAAACGGTTGAACACGGGCACGCCGGCGCGGATGTCGTCGAGCTTCAGTATGTGTGCCTCGTAGCCATCATCCATGTCGGCGGTGTTGTAGGCGATCTCGTCGGTCAGGTCGATGAGCTGCGCTTCCAGCGGCGGACGCTGGTCGAGAAGGTACTCGGAAAGCTGGGGGAATTCCTGCGAGCTGTAATCCCGCGAGTGCTTGATGATGCCCTCGCGAACCTCGAAGGTCAGGTTCAGGCCGCGGAAGGCGGCGTAGCGCTGCTCGAAATCCTCGACGATGCGCAGCGCGTGCAGGTTGTGGTCGAAGAACGAGCCGTGGACGCGCATGGCGGCGTCCAGCGCCTTTTCCCCGGCATGGCCGAACGGAGGATGCCCGAGATCGTGCACCAGCGCGAGCGCTTCCACCAGGTCCACCTCCAGCCCGAGTTGCGCGGCGATGGTGCGCGAAATCTGCGAGACCTCGATGGTGTGCGTCAGACGGTTGCGAAAGTGGTCGGAGTAGCGGCGGGTGAAGACCTGGGTTTTATCTTCCAGGCGCCGGAAAGCGCGCGCGTGGATGACGCGGTCGCGGTCGCGCTGGTAGTCGGTGCGGTAGGGATGCGATGCTTCGGGATGACGCCGCCCGCGGCTTAGTTCCACTCGCGCGGCGTACGATGACAGCATGACTACAGTTTCAAGTTTCCCATTTTTACTTGCAAGCATTCATTTAACTGCCGGAACGTGACTCCTTGTGCCGATGCACCCGCTTGGAGAGAAGGGCCTTCGCCTTTTCCAGTTCGGCGCGCCGCTCCGCGCTTAATCCGCGGCCCGCCCGGTTGATGAAATACGTAAGCATTCTCATTCCCGAGGCCGGCCCCTTCGGCGAAACCTTTTTCGACGCCAGCGACCGTGCGATCGTGGCAGCGCTCCTGGTGAACAGCCCTGGAGGTGGATGCGTTGAATCTGTCTTTACCTTCGCAACCCATCTCTTGCTCTGCTTTGCATTTGCCACGGGTCTCCTCCATGTCCAGGATGCACTCTCCGCTGCGCTGCTAAATCAGGTCGCTCCGAATGAAACAGAAAGGCCCGGCCATCCTTCGGCCGGGCTACTAGAAACCAGAAACCAGAAACTCGAAACTACGGCTTCACCGCTTCCGCTTTGCGCTCGTTCTGCTTGGCTAATTTGACCTTGGCGGTGTCGAGCTTTTTCTGCACCTTGGCGACCTCGGCGGTGTCCACCTCGGCAGAGACGCTTTTGGCCCACTCCGCCAGGGCGCGCTCCCAGTGCGCGGCCGCGAGTTTTAGCCGCTCGGTTTTCTGCAGCAGGTCCCCCATGTGGTCGAGCACGGTGGGATCGTTCTGCACCCGATCCATGGCCTTGCGCAGGCTCTCTTCCGCGAGCTCGTATTTGCCCAGCTTGAAATAAGCCCAGCCCAGCGAATCCAGGTAGGCGCCGTTCTGCGGATCGAGCTGGATGGCCTTTTTCACGTATCCCAAGGCCTCCTCGAGCCGGACCCCGCGGTCGGCAAGCATGTATCCAAGGTAATTCAAGGTGACGGCGTTGTTGGGATCGGTGGCCAGCACCTTCTTGAACATCTCCTCGGCGCGGTCGTACTTCTTCTGCCGCTCGTAGATGGAGCCGGCGACGAAGCTGACGTAGTCCTTCTCTTCCTGCTTGGCGGAGAACTGCTCAGCCTTGGCCAGCGCCTCTTCCGCTTCCGGCCAGCGCCTCAGGCGGCTGTACATCTGCGCCAGCGCGATGTAGACCTCGCGATCCTCGGCTGTTCCCTTCAGCATGCTCTTGGTCACGCTGAGGGCCTGGTCCGCCTGCCCGGTGTCGGCCAACTGCCCGGCCAGGACCAGCTTCAGGTTGCGGTCTTTCGGCACCTTCTCCACCGCCTCCTGCGCCACCGCCGTAGCTTCCTTCCATTCCTTGGCTTCACGGTAGGTGTCGATGAGCTGCTGATATCCGCGAGTGACGTTGTCGTCGCCCAGCGTCAGCATCTTCCGGAAGGTGTCAATGGCGAGCTGCGTTTTCCCGGTATCGCGATAAATGCTGCCCAGCCGCTCCAGGAACACAGCGCGGTTGTTGCGCTCCCCGGGCGTGTAATTGACGTCCGCCTTCTCGCTCTTTTGCAGCAGGCGGTTGAGGACCTGGATGGAATCGTCGAACTTCCCCTGCGCCTGGTAGATGACCGCCATGTTGTACGGGACTTCCAGCGAGTCCTGGACCTCGGCTTCCGCCTTTTTCAGGGTGGCGAGCGCGTCGTCAAACTTGCCGCTGCGGCGCTGGATCTCAGCGATGCGCATCAAGCTCTGCACATCGTGCGGATCGGATTCGACGATGGTCTTGTACTGTTCCAGCGCAGCTTCGGTCTGATTGTCGTTCATCAGGTTCTGCGCTAGACCGCGCACCGCGTCCAGATTGTCGTGGTCGATATCCACCGACTTCTTGTACGCCGCCACCGCGTTCTTGTAGTCCTTCTGCTGCTCGTAGGTGTAGCCGAGCGCGGAGTACAGCTTGCTGCTGCGCTGCGATTCGGGGACGCCCTTCAGCACCTCGGCCGCCCGCGCCGAATCTCCTTCCTCGTTGTAGAGGTAGGCGAGCGTGGTGAGCGCCTCTTCCGATCCGGGCTCCAGGCTGACCGCAATCTTGAATTCGTTCTCCGCCTTCAGCAGCTCATTGCTAAGCCGGTAGAGGCGCCCGAGTAGGACGTGGTTATCAACCAGCTTGGGCTCGATGCGGACGATCGCCTCGTACTGCTCAATGGCGCGTTTCAGGATCTCCTGCGATTGCGTTCCCGCCTGCGTATCCGGTAGCGAGCGCAGGTAGATGCGCCCTAGCAGCTTGCGCGCCTCCAGGTTGTTGGGATCGCGTTTGACGATCTCCTGGGCTTCCAGGACGGCATCGCGAATGCGTCCCGTCTTGGCATAGAGCTCGGCCAGACCGGAATTCAGGTACTCGGAAGCGGGGTCGTTCTCGATCGCCAGCCGGTACTCGTCGATCGCCTTGTTGGCGTACTCAGGACGGCCGTACATCGCGACCAGTTCCTCGTACATGTGCGCCATGGCGTAGTGATAGTAGGCGGCGGCGTGGTCGGCTTTCTTGCCCTGCTGGGGTGCGGTCGGTGGAGACAATTGCTCCGCAGGCCCTGCGGGTTTCGCAGGAGCGGTTTGCGCGACACCCGCCAGCGAGGCAAGCAGAAGCACGACAACGGCAGGCTTACCGGTAATCATCAAGGTCCTTAAACGAGACAGAAATACCACCACGCTTGGATGCCGAACTCATCCCGCGGGTGTCATTGTTAATTTTACGCGAAATCGGCGGAGGAGTTGCGGTTGAGGCGAAAAACAGCGGTTACTTAGGTCCTTTTCGGGCGACCAGGGATGTGCGTGATGTCCTGAAATCCGTCCCGTCCGCTACCGAACGCTAACCCCCAACTCCCGGTTTCAGTGCCGGAAGTGCCGGATGCCGGTGGTGACCATGGCCAGGCCGAGCTTATTGGCCGCGTCAATAATTTCCTGATCGCGGACTGAGCCACCCGGCTGAATGATGGCGGTCGCGCCGGCTTTTGCGATCTCTTCCACGCCGTCGGGAAAGGGGAAGAACGCGTCCGAGGCGGCAACCGAGCCCTGGGTCCCGAGCACCGACTTCATGGCACCGATCTTGGCCGAGTCCACGCGGCTCATCTGCCCCGCGCCGACGCCCACGCTGCGGCCGTCCTTCGCGTACAGGATCGAGTTCGACTTTACGTGCTTGCACACTTTCCAGGCGAATAGCAGGTCTTTCATCTCCTGCTCGCTGGGCTGACGTTGGCTCACCACCTTGACGGTGGCGGGATCGAGCTTGTGCAGGTCGCTGTCCTGGAGGAGCACACCGCCGGATACGGCCTTGATGACGTATTTCATGGGGCCGGGTGTCACCTCCAGCACGCGCAGGTCCTTGCGCTTGCCGAAGCGGGTACGCGCGGCTGGGTCAAAGGAAGGCGCAATGATGCACTCGATGAACAGCGCAACCCCGTTGTGGCGCAGGCCGGCGATGGCTTCCGCAATCGCGCCGTCAACCGGGCGGTTGAGCGCGATAACGCCGCCGAAAGCGGATACGGGATCGCACTCGAAGGCACGCTGGAAGGCCTCGATCGGGTCTTTGCCGGCGGCGCTGCCACAGGGGTTGGTGTGCTTGATGATGGCGCAGAAGGGCTCGTCGAATTCGGCGGCCAGGTCCCAGGCGGCCTGCAGGTCAACAATGTTGTTGTAGGAAAGTTCTTTGCCCTGGAGCTGCTTGCCGTTGGCGACGCCCACATCGCTGCCGTCGGAATACATGGCGGCCTTCTGGTGCGGGTTCTCGCCGTAGCGCAGGTCCATGACCTTGTTGTAGCGCAGGCGCAAGGTGGGCGGGAATCCGCCCTGGGTCTGCAGTTCAAAGTCGCCGTTAGCGTGCACCCGCTCCAGCGTGGAGGCAATGGCGGAGTCGTAGGACGCCGTCAGCGCGAACGCCTTCTGCGCCAGCTTCCACTTGGTGCTGCCGCAGAGTTCGCCGCCGGACGATCGCATTTCGTCAACGATGGCCTGGTAGTCGGCGGGCGAAGTCACCACCGCGACGTCATGAAAATTCTTGGCGGCGGAGCGAATCATCGACGGCCCGCCGATATCGATGTTCTCGATCATCTCGTCCAGGCGCACGCCCGGCTTGGCCGCGGTCTTCTCGAAGGCATAAAGATTCACCACCACCATATCGATGGGCTGGATGCCGTGCTCGGCGACGGTGGAGCGGTGCTCGGGATTGGAGCGCATGTGCAGGATGCCGCCGTGCACGCGCGGGTGCAGCGTCTTGACCCGGCCGTCAAGCATCTCGGGGAAGCCGGTGAGTTCGGAGATGTCCTTGACCTTGACGCCGCTGTCGCGCAGCAGGCGCGCAGTGCCGCCGGTGGAGATGAGTTCGACACCGATCTCCTCCAGTTGTTTGGCGAATTGCACCAGGCCGGTCTTGTCGGTGACGCTGAGGATGGCGCGCTCGATCTTTGCCATGAGTTCCTTCCGAAGAGTGCGGAATTGTGCGGGAAACGAAATTAAATCTTAACAGCGAACCGAGTAGCTGTGATGGGCGTCACGTTGTGGATGTACATGATTTTCCGTGAGCGCGGGCGGCGTGGAACCACCGAGACACAGAGGGCACCGAGGCCCACCGAGAAAGCTGGAAACGAAAGAACTCGGTGTGCTCGGTGTCTCGGTGGTGAATGAGAAGCGTGAGAGCAAGACGTGCTCGAGGGCGAGCGCGCTCCACCTGATGTCAGGTCTGAGCGACACAACCGAAGTCGTGACCTGATACAACGACGACCACGCTACACGCGCAGGTAAGCGTTCGTCTCCGCGGGATCGTCCACACCCTGCGGCAGCGTGCCGCCGTTGTAGCGCGCCAGGCGGTTCTCCCACTTCAAGAAGTCGGTGATGGTCTGCGGCTCAATGCGAATTTCCACCCGCCGCAGGCTTGCCAGCAGCAGGTTCATTTCGTTGAGCAGGCCCTCGGGGGTGCGTAACGATTTGCGCTTGTTGCAGGCGACCGCAATTTCCACCTTGCGGCCACGCACTTCCAGCAGTCCCCAGCCCGGCGGCAGCTCCGCGGCGGCGATCAGCCCCGCCGGTGCCATGTAGAAGCGCTCGCAGCCCAGCGCGCCTTGCGGATCCAGGCGCCAGGGTTTGCCGCGATCTGCGAGGAAGTCGGCGCGCGAAATCTTGCACTCCACCAGCACCGAGCGGCAGTGCCCCTTCCAGCCGACTACGTCGGGAACCTCGCCCGTGCAGCAGGCCTGCTCGGAAAGAATGATTCCGCAGCGGTATGTAGTGCGCAGCCAGCGGACAGCCAGTTCGACCAGGGCGGAGTGAGTCATGGTTCCACTCTGAGGCGGAGCGGTGGGCGTGGGAAGTGACTTAGGAGTGGCCAGTGGTCAGTCCTGAAACTGAAACGGAAACTGAAACTAGTTCTTCGCCTTCGCCTTCAGCCGCACCTGGCCATTCTGGACCTCGACCGAGTATTCCACGCCGGGGCAGCCGGATTCGCCGCGGATCTGGTCGGTCTTCTTCTTCACGAAGGCTTTGAAGGAATCGAAGCTGTTGGGGTCCGCCGGCTGTCCCGCCTTTTTCTTGGCCTCCATCATGGCGTCGAAAAGCGACTTGACGGCTGCGTGGTCGGTCTCGACGTCGGAGCAGTGGATCGTGAATGGCTGCTCGGTGGCGCCAGCTTCCAGTGCCGCGGCGGCAGCCTGCTCTTCCTCGCGCCGCATGCCCGAGATGCCAAGTACCGCGTCCTGCGGCCGCCGGTAGCCCTCTTCCTTGATCTTCATCTTCTGGCGCCACAGGTCGCTGAACAGCGCATAGCGCTGCGCGATGCCGTTGTACTTGAAGCGCTGCGTGAAGGTGAGCTTCGAGGAGTCGCTGAACTTCCTGATGATGTTCTGGACTTTCCACTCGGTGTCGTTGGGTGGTTTCTTGGAGCCCCCACCGAAAAAGACGTCGTACTCGATCTTCAGCCGACGCACGCTCTCTTCCAGAACGTTCAGTTCCTCGTCGACAGTCAAGTTGCTCTCCTGGGTTGATGGCTGGCTACGCGGCGGGAATATACCACTTCTGATTTGCGTTTTGCGATTGCTGACTAGGTGCGGAGGGTACGCTAGAGCGAGCTTCACCAACGCAGCCGGTAGTCCGTACTCCCCGGAGGGACGGCCTACCGGCTGCGGCCTGCCGGCGATGAGCTACCGGTTCAGTGTTACCGCGTCGCGAACGCCTGCTCGGCCCGCTTGGTTTTTTCGATCTTCCGCAGCTCGTGGCCGAGGTAAACCTGCCGCGGACGTGCGATCTTCTGCTCCTTGTCCTCCAGCAACTCCTGCCACTGCGCCAGCCAGCCAGCCATGCGCGGGATGGCGAACAGCACGGTGAACATCTCGGGCTTGAAGCCCATCGCCTGGTAAATGATCCCGCTGTAGAAATCCACGTTGGGATAGAGCTTGCGCTGGATGAAGTACTCGTCCTCGAGCGCGACTTTCTCCAGCGCGATGGCGATGTCGAGCTTGGCGTTGCGGCCGGTGATCTTGAACACATCCTCGGCGGTCTGCTTGATGATGCGCGCGCGGGGATCGTAGTTCTTGTACACGCGGTGCCCGAAACCCATCAGCTTGCCCTTGCCCTCCTTGATACGCTTCACGTACTCGGGGATGTTCTTGACGTCGCCGATCTCGTCCAGCATGCGCAGCACGGCTTCGTTGGCGCCGCCGTGCAGCGG
>DASWAR010000008.1:0-3036 GCA_036391015.1 Terriglobales bacterium | reverse complement strand
CGCAGCAGATCGACGAATCTCTCTACGACGCCTTCGGCCAGCGCCAGGTCTCCACCATCTACCGTCAGCTCAACCAGTACCACGTGGTGATGGAAGTCGCGCCGGATTTCCAGCAGAACCCAGATGCGCTCAAGAACATTTACGTTCACTCGGCCAATGGACAATTGGTTCCCCTCAGCACCTTTGCCCATTACGAAACCGCCAACACAGCCTTGGCGGTCACTCACCAGTCGCAGTTCCCCTCCACCACCATTTCCTTCAACCTGGCGCCCGGCGTGTCGCTGGGGCAGGCGGTGCGCGCCATTGAGGAAGCGCAACGCACCATGCGCTTCCCCGGCAACATCATTGCCAGTTTCTCCGGCACCGCCGCCGCCTTCCAGGAATCGCTGAAAAACCAGCCCATCCTGATCCTGGCCGCGCTGCTGACGGTGTACATCGTCCTCGGCGTGCTCTACGAGAGCTACATGCACCCGATCACCATCCTCTCGACGCTGCCCTCGGCGGGCGTGGGCGCGCTGCTGGCGCTGCTCATCACGCACACCGATCTCACCATCATGGCGCTGATCGGCATCATCCTGCTGATCGGGATCGTGAAGAAGAACGCCATCCTGATGATTGATTTCGCCCTCGTGGCCGAACGCCGCGACGGCATGGAGCCGGAGAAGGCCATCTACGAAGCCTGCTTGCTGCGTTTCCGCCCGATCATGATGACCACCATGGCGGCGCTGTTCGGCGCGCTGCCGCTGGCCCTGGGCAGAGGTGTCGGCGCCGAGCTTCGCCGTCCGCTGGGATTGACGATTGTCGGTGGACTGATTGTCAGCCAGGCGCTTACCCTGTTCACTACGCCCGTGATGTACCTCTACCTCGACCGCTTGCGCTGGAAGCTGATGCGCCGCGGCGGCAGGCAGGCGAGCGAAGTCCGGGGTGGTTCCGGCCTGGAGCCGCACGCGCCTTAACTGGCGTGACCGCGGCGCCGTAAACAAAGGTAAAATGTCGTTCCGGGTCGAATCCTCCGCGTATACGCAGCATCGAACAGTAAGCAGTCACTTACTTCGTCTGCGGGGAATTACAGACAAAATGAACAGTACAGAAACCATGAAGCCCCGCTCTTTGAAATTGCGCAATTCCTCCATACTGCTGGTCGCGATCGCGGCCATTTCTCTCCTGCCCGGTTGCAGCAAGAACACCGCGCAGGCGGCCGGCCCTGGTGGTCCGGGCGGTCAACGCCCACCGGCGCCCGTCATTGTCGCCACGGTTGACCAGCGCGACGTCCCGGTTCAGATCACCGCCATTGGCAACGTCGAGTCTTACCAGACGGTCCAGATCCGCTCGCAGGTGAATGGTCAGATCGAGCGCGTGTTCTTCAAGGAAGGCGACGACGTCCGCCGGGGCCAGTTGCTCGTCCAACTCGACAAGGCGCCGTTCCAGGCGGCGCTGGAGCAGGCCGACGCCAACTTGCAGCGCGACCAGGCGAATGCCGCGAATGCGCAGGCGCAGGCCGGCCGCTACACCGCCCTGGAGGCCCAGGGCGTGATTTCGCGCGAGCAGGCGGAACAGATGCGCACCCAGGCGCAGGCGAATGCGTCCGCGGTTAACGCCGACAAGGCCGCGGTGGATGCCGCCCGGGTGCAACTGCGCTACACCGATATCAAGTCGCCGATCGATGCCCGCGCCGGAGCGTTGCTGATCAACGTCGGCAACCTCATCAAGGCCAACGACACCCCGTTCCTGGTGCAGCTCAATCAGATTCAGCCCATCTATGCGACCTTTTCGGTTCCGGAAACGCAGCTCCAGGCAGTGCGGCAGTATTCCGCCGGCGGACATCTCAAAGTCCTCGCCTATCCCAAGGGGCAGGCCAGCAATCCCGCCGAGGGCACGCTGACCTTCATTGACAACGGCGTGGATCCCACCACCGGCACGGTGAAGCTGAAAGCCACCTTCCTCAACCAGGACAGGCGCCTGTGGCCGGGTGAATTTGTTGACGTGGTGCTGAATCTTTCGGTTCACAAGAACGCTATCGTTGTCCCCACCAAGGCCATCCAGACGGGCCAGCAGGGCACCTACGTTTTCGTCGTGTCCCAGGACAATACGGCCAAGGCGCAGCCGGTCCAGACTACCGGCACGTTTGAAAACCAGACGCTGGTTGCCGGCGGTCTCACCAAGGGTGACCGCGTCGTCGTGGATGGACAACTCCGCGTCGTGCCCAATGGAAAGGTCAACGTGCAGAGCACGGTTCCCTCCAGCGCGTCGGCCGCCCCGGTAGCGGCGGCGCCGGCCGGAGGCAGCAAGTGAGTATTTCCGAGCTCTTCATCAAGCGGTCGATCATGACCACCCTGGTCATGGCCGCCATTTTGATCTTCGGCATTTTCGCCTACACGCTGCTGCCGGTGAGCGATCTGCCCAACGTGGACTTCCCTACCATCCAGGTGATCGCGCAACTGCCCGGAGCGAGCCCGGAGACGATGGCGTCCTCGGTGGCGACCCCGCTGGAGAAGCAGTTCTCCACCATCGCGGGCATTGACTCGATGACCTCGACCAACGCGCTGGGGAGCACCAATGTCACCATCCAGTTCAACCTCAGCCGCAGCCTGGATGGCGCCGCGCTCGACGTGCAATCGGCCATTTCCAAGGCGGCCAGCCAACTGCCGCCCGAAATGCCGACGCCGCCGTCGTTCCAAAAGGTGAATCCCGCCGACCAGCCCATCCTGTATCTCGCCGTCAGTTCGCCGACGCTGAAGCTTTCCGACGTCGACGAAGCTGCCCAAACCACGATGGCGCAGAACATCTCCATGGTGAACGGCGTGGCGCAGGTGTCGGTGTTCGGCTCGCAGAAGTACGCGGTGCGCGTGCAACTCGATCCGCGCCAGCTGGCCTCGCGCCAGATCGGAATCGACGAGGTGGGCAACGCCCTCCGCACCGGCAACACCAACACGCCCACCGGCACGCTCTACGGAAACACCAACACCTTCACGCTGCTGTCCAACGGCCAATTGCAGAACGCGGCCCAGTTCGGCCCCATGATCGTCGCCTACCGCA
>DASWAR010000007.1:0-6869 GCA_036391015.1 Terriglobales bacterium | reverse complement strand
AATTAGGTCGCTAGCCCCTGGCAGGACGGGATTGCGTTCGGTGGGAACCTGCCGGCAGGATCTGCTTAATCAAGAAACTACTTCCTCACCACCACCCCATCCTTCATCACGAAACTGATCTTTTCCAGCACCGTCACGTCGGCCAGCGGATCCCCGGAAACTGCCACAATGTCCGCCAGCTTTCCCGGCTCAATCGTTCCCACATCCGGCATTCCCATCAGCGCCGCCGCATCCACGGTCGCCGACCTGATCGCCTGCGCCGGCGTCTGCCCGTATTTCACCCGCAGCCCAAGCTCCTTCGCCGGATTGATATTCCAGTCAAACCCGCCCGCATCCGAGCCGAACGCGATCTTCACTCCTGCCTGCTGCGCCCGCCGGAACGTCTCCTGCGACACCTTCACCATGTCCAGCCACACCGGCGCGCCCGCCTTTGCCCGGCCTTCCGCCACGTACTCGCCCACGAACAGCGTCGGCACGTACCAGATTCCCTTGGCCACCATCGTCTTCAAATCTTCCGGCGCGATGTAGTCTCCGTGCTCGATCGAATCCACTCCCGCCTCCACCGAGTTGTGCACGCCAAACATCGCGGTCGCGTGCGACGCCACCTTCCGCCGCTGCCGGTGCGCCTCGTCCACGATTGCCCGCAGTTCATCCATGGTGAACGTTGGCACGTCTTTCAGGACATTCCCCTCCAGGTAATAGGAGCGATCGCTATATATCTTGATCCAGTCCGCTCCGTGCGATATCTGCTCGCGCACCGCCTTGCGGCAGTCGTCCGCCCCATCGCAGAACTGCACTCCGTGCGGCACCTGGATTTCCCAGTTGTATCCCTGCAGCGGATACGCCCCGGTCACATTCAGCGCCCGCGTCACCACCTGCATCCGTGGGCCGGGCACGATGCCGTTGTTGATCGCCTTTTTGATGTCCACGTCGGAATATCCCGCGCCTTCGGTCTCCACGTCGCGCAGCGTCGTGAACCCGTAATTCAGCGCCTTGCCCGCGGTCATCGCGCCCACGATCGCCCGGTACGGGTTCGACTGCTTCAGCAACTGCACGTCGTAATCTTCCGCCGTGATGTCTCCCTGCAACAGTACGTGCGTGTGCGTATCAATCAGCCCCGGCAGACACGTCACGTTCGACAGATCGATCATTTGTGGCGCGGGCGCCCCCGCCCGCGTGCCCGTCGTCCCGCCCACGCTCTCAATTCTGTTCCCCGTCACCACCACTTCCACGTTCCGCCGCACCTGCCCGCTCTTCGGATCCAGCAGTGCTCCGCACCGCAACACAGTCGTCTTACCTGCCGCCTGGCGACTGGCGACTGGCGACTCTTGTGCAAACGGCTTCTTCGGCCCACACGCCAGCAACATCCCAACCAGCACCACCGCCACTACCGTCCGCCTCATAATTCCTCCGCCAATCTCAATGACTGCACAAGTCTAGATGAATGTCATCCTGAGCGAGGGCGAACGCCCGAGTCGAAGGACCCCTACTCAGTCCCCCGTGTCGCGCAGCCCGACCCGTTCTTCCCAGAAGCTTCCGATCCGTTCCTTTGTGCCCTTCGTGTCCTTTGCGGTAAATGGTCTTTCCCAATCATTCCGCCGTGCATTCTACCCGACTAGCCCCCAGCCCCTAACCACTACCCCCTCCCCTGTGGAAATTCCACGCAAAACTCACCCCAATTCGCCCTCCGCCTGCCCTTCCGCCTGCACCCCCAATGCACCACTTTTCGGTCTTGTTATCGCCCCCAAAACACCCTAAATTCCACTTACCGCTACTTCGCCCAGCCAGGGCCCCCAGCCGGTCAATAACCGTCCCATGAGTCAAGTCTTATTTCACTTCCGGTTTGTGGCGGATAGTAATAAAACATACAATATATTGTGCTGCAATCTTGACAGGCACAACATACAGGCGTACTGTGGCATCCCACCGAGGCTCCGAGAGGCAGGGAAACCCCCTCCCGGATCCGGCGTAAAACGGTGGCGCACGTGACTTTGAGCCACTGCTTTTCGTCTGGTAATTAGAGAACCGAGAACTGAAGACTGAGAACCGATAACGGGATCGCGCGCGAAGGAGAAACTCCCCATGGCTGACGTCACCGAAACCACCACCACTACCACCACCACCACCACCACCACGACCCCCAAGACCCGCAAAGCCCCGGGCCTCTCTTTCCGCCGTTATTTTACTCAGCCCGACATATCGCCCTACGACGCTTTGGAATGGGAACTCCGCACCGCGCAGATCACCGACGCCGAAGGCAACGTCATCTTCGAGCAGAAGGACGTCGAGGTTCCCAAGGACTGGTCCATGACCGCCACCAACATCGCGGCCAGCAAGTACCTCCACGGCCGTCTCGGGACCAGCGAGCGTGAAACCGGTGTCCGCCAGCTGGTTTCCCGCGTCGCCGAAACCATCCGCGACTGGGGCACCACCGGCGGCTATTTCCGCTCCAACGAAGACGCTGCCGTCTTCCATGACGAGCTTTGCCACATCCTGCTTCGCCAGATGGCCGCGTTCAACTCGCCCGTCTGGTTCAACGTCGGCTGCGATCGCATCGAGCCCAGCGCCGACGGCTCCAACTGGCACTGGAACCCGCTGACGCAGAACGTCGAATTCGCGCCTTCCGGCTACCGCAACCCGCAGTGTTCCGCCTGCTTCATCAACTCGGTGAAGGATTCGATGGACTCCATCATGAACCTGGCCAAGACCGAGGCCATGCTCTTCAAATGGGGCTCCGGCACCGGCACCAATCTGAGTCCGCTTCGCGGATCTCATGAAACCTTGTCCGGCGGCGGCACCGCTTCGGGCCCGCTCAGCTTCATGCGCGGCTTCGATGCCTTCGCCGGCGTCATCAAATCCGGCGGCAAGACCCGCCGCGCCGCCAAGATGGTCATCCTCAACATCGACCATCCCGACGTCCCCGAATTCATCGATTGCAAGGCCCGCGAAGAATCCAAGGCGCACGCCCTTGTCCGCGAAGGTTACGACGGCTCCACGCCCGACTCGGAAGCCTACTCCTCCATCTTTTTCCAGAACGCCAACAACTCCGTCCGCGTCACCGACGAATTCATGCTCGCGGTCGAGCGCGACGCCGACTTCACCACCCGCAACGTCCAGGACTCCACGCCGCACAAAACCTACAAGGCGCGCGATCTCCTGCGCAAGATCGCCGAAGCCACCTGGCACTGCGGCGATCCCGGCATGCAATTCGACACCACCGTCAACCGCTGGCACACCTCGAAAAACACCGGCCGCATCAACGCCAGCAATCCCTGCAGCGAGTACATGTTCCTCGACGACTCCGCCTGCAACCTGTCGTCGCTGAATCTCATGAAGTTCGCGCCCAACGGCACCTTCAACATCGAAGCCTACCGCTACGCCGTCGACATCATGATCACCGCCCAGGAAATCCTCGTCGATTTCTCCGGCTACCCCACCGAATCCATCGCGCGCAATTCGCACGACTACCGCCCGCTCGGGCTCGGCTACGCCAATCTTGGCGCGCTGCTCATGGCCTCCGGCCTGCCCTACGACTCCGAAGCCGGACGCGACTACGCCGCCTGCGTCACCGCCATCATGTGCGGCGAAGCCTATCTCCAGTCCGCCCGCATCGCCGAACTCTGCCCGTCGTTGGAACCCGCCGGCGACCGCACGAAATCCGCTTTCGCCAACGGCCAGGTCGCTGCCTCCACCGTTCACGGTGGCGCCGCCCCCGGCTTCTACCTCAACCGCGAAGCCTTCCTCGACGTCATCCGCATGCATCGCGCCTCGGTCAACAGCATTGGTTCATCTTCCTCGGTGTCCCCGGTGGCCAAGTCCCTGGTCGACGCCAGCAAGCAATGTTGGGACGAAGCTCTCTCCCACGGCGAAAAATTCGGCTACCGCAACTCCCAGGTGACGGTTTTAGCGCCGACAGGAACTATAGGATTTTTGATGGATTGCGATACCACCGGCATTGAGCCGGACCTGGCGCTGGTGAAATACAAAAAGCTGGTGGGTGGGGGACTGATCAAGATCGTGAACAACACCGTGCCGGCGGCGCTGTTCAAGCTCGGCTACGCCACCGAGCAGGTCAGCGCCATCGTCAGCTACATCGACGCCACCGGCACCATCGAAGGCGCGCCCCACATCAAGGACGAGCACCTGGCAGTCTTCGATTGCAGCTTCAAGCCCTCCAAGGGCACTCGCTCCATCCACTACATGGGACATCTGCGCATGATGGCCGCCACGCAGCCGTTCATCTCCGGCGCCATCAGCAAGACCGTCAACCTGCCCGAAGCCGCCACCGTCGAGGAGATCGCCGAGGTCTACATTCAGGCCTGGAAGCTCGGCCTCAAGGCGGTCGCCATCTATCGCGACGGCTGCAAGAAGTCGCAGCCCATGGTGGTGAAGGGCGACAAAGACAAAGATGTGGCACAGGCGCCCTCGCCTGTGTCTTCGCCCGCGCTTGTGTCCACCGCACCCTCCCCCGAGCACCCGATTGACGAGCGCGATGCCGACGGACCTCCGCTGGCCCACCGCCATCGCCTGCAACTGGAGCGCGCTTCTTTAACTCACAAGTTCAACATCGCCGGACACGAGGGCTACATCACCGTCGGCGTCTACCCCAGCGGCCAGCCGGGCGAGATCTTTATTACGATGGCCAAGGAAGGCTCCACCGTCAGCGGCCTGATGGATTCGTTCGCTCTCGCCATCTCCATGGCGCTGCAGCACGGCGTCCCGCTCAAGCTGCTGTGCGAGAAGTTCAAGCACACCCGCTTCGAGCCCTCGGGCTGGACCGGCAACGAGAACATCGGCTACGCCACCTCGGTCATGGACTACATCTTCCGCTGGCTGGAGCAGAAGTTCGTCACCGGCCAGCAGCAGTTGCTTTTCCCCGGGATGAAGGCGCCCGCGCACGACCAACCCGCGCTGCCGGAGAACGGTGTGTCAGGTGTGGCGCAGGCGCCCTCGCCTTCGTCTTCCGCGACTCGCGACTCGGGACTCGGGTCTCGGAGCCCCCACTCCGCCGACATGCTGAAAGAACTGGTGGACATGGGCGACGCACCCTCGTGTTCGTTCTGTGGCTCTATCATGACGCGCAACGGAAGCTGCTTCCGCTGCCAGAGCTGCGGGTCAACCAGCGGGTGCTCGTAACCGGGGCTTTGACACCCCTCGGCTGCGCTCGGGGCAGGCTCCGGACGCGGAGGACACAGAGGTCGCGCGGAAAGGGGCCTGCGCAGCAGGCGAGAGAATGTGTAGCCCACGGCGTAAGCCGTGGGTGGGCAGGGAAAAATGAGATCAAGCCCGCTTCAGCGGGCGACATAATCACCAGCGAGACACGGAGAGACGGAGAAAGGAGGACACCAAGGTTCAAGAAGGATTTGGCCGATAGCCGACAGCCTTAGGAACGCACGTAACCCAGTCCGGGAAGGCTGAAATAACTGGGGAATGCATCCAAGGTAGTGGCGCTTGCTGACAGCGGAATGCTGACTGGCTAGCGCTGAAAACTGACAAGTAGTCTCCCCCGAGGAACCCGAATGTATTGTGAAGAACTGGACCGGTTGCTGGAAGCACATAGCACGTTGACGTTGGAATTCTTTCGCCAGGATGTGCGGACCCAAGGATGGTACGCGAACACAGGGGAATGGGCGCACGAATGTCAGAAGCTCCAGGCGGTGGAGCAGGAGTTGGACCGGGTGGCGGCTGACGTCTTGGACCACCTCCGCCAGCACGGCTGCGCTGGGTCGAACGACTTAACCACCCCGCGGCTTCGCTCGGGGCAGGCTCCGGCCACGAAGGAACACGAAGCCGTACAAGGGTAGGGCACGGCGGAATCTGTCCCGAGCCTGTCGAGGGAGTCGTGCCACAAAGTGCCACAAAAATTGGTCCATCATGACGAGCAACGGAAGCTGCTTCCGCTGCCAGAGCTGCGGCTCAACCAGCGGGTGCTCGTGATGTTCTGAAAGTAGAACAAAGTCTGGAAAGTCACTGCCGCATTGGCACAACTGTAGTAAACACATGGCCCGGCGCAAGCCGGGCCTTCCTATGGTGAGTGAAATGGCTGGAGCGTTTTGGACAAATCCGTCAGTGCTGGCCTTAAGCGGAGGGCGTGACCCCGTCGAGGCAATCACCGCGGAAGCCAGGTCGGTCGTGTTTAGAGCACTTGAATATGGGTGGGGCGGCCCCCCGTTCAACCCTCTTGCACTTTGTGACTTAATAGGAATCGAGACGCGTCCCACGTCCGAAGTGCTTGATGCGAGAACCGTTCCGCTTTCCGCAAATCGATACAGAATAGAATTCAATCCCGACCGGCCTAATCGGCGCATCCGCTATTCGATTTTTCACGAGATAGCCCACACCCTCTTTCCTGACTGTGGGCAGATGATTCGGAATCGCGGCGCGCACAGTGCTAGCAGACGTGATGATTGGCAACTAGAAACACTGTGCAACATAGCTGCCGCCGAGTTCCTATTGCCGACGGGTGCCTTAGGTGAAACAAGAAACTTGCGAGCCTCGATTGACACGGTTCTTGAGCTGCGAAAAACGTATGAAGCCTCAGCCGAAGCGGCTTTGCTTCGGATTCGGAGATTAACCGCCGATTCGGCGGTCGCATTTTCGTGCCACCGTGACGCCGCCAGCGGTCGCTACATAGTGGAATATGCAACTCCGGCTAACATCGATTGGCGCATTCGCCCTGGTACTGCGCTTCCCTCCAAGACCGCAGCTTCAGAATGTACGGCGATTGGCTACACGGCCAAGCGAACTGAGCGCTGGCCGCACTTCGGTGAGGTCAGGGTCGAATGCGTCGGCGTCGCGCCGCTTCCGAAAGATGTTTACCCGCGGGTGATTGGATTTGTTTGCCCACAACAATCCGAAGCGAGCGAGGA
>DASWAR010000006.1:0-1766 GCA_036391015.1 Terriglobales bacterium | reverse complement strand
CGGTGTATTTCTTCATGCGGCGCTTCCGCCCCGGCTCGCAACTGGATGCGGCGCTGATCACGGCATCCTGTGCGGGGGTGGTGGGCTTCGCCCGCGGCGCCTCCACCGACATGCCGCTGGCGGCGACGCTCACCCTGGGACTGCTCGCGTGGTACGCCTGGCGGGAGACCGGACGCAAACCGTGGCTGGCGATTTTCTATTTCATGATTGCGCTGGGTACGCTGGCCAAAGGTCCGGTAGCGCCGGCGCTGGCGGGCACGATCATCGTTGTATTTGCCCTGATGCAACGGTCGGAGACCCGCGCCACTCGCCTGATCGCGGAGACGCTGTGGATTCCGGGCGCGCTGTTGTTTTTCGCCATTGCGCTGCCGTGGTATGTCGCGGTGCAAATGAAGACGCACCAGTTTTTCCAGGTGTTCATCCTGCAGCACAACCTGGAGCGCTTCGGAACCAACCTGTATCGTCACCAGCAGCCCTACTGGTATTACGTGCCGGTTTTCCTGCTCGGCGTGCTGCCGTGGACGGTGTACGTGCTGGCGGCAATTGTGGGAGCGCTGCGCGGCGCCACCGGAAATCAGGCAGCGCCGGAACCTGGCGACAGGCAATGGCGCGCCTTCCTGCTGCTGTGGATTGCCGTGCCGCTGGTGTTGTTCACGATTTCGCAGTCGAAACTTCCGGGTTACATTCTGCCTTCCGTCCCGCCGTGCGCGCTGCTGCTTGCCGATTGGATGAGAACGCGCCGGGGGGATCGCGCCGCTGTTCCGTTCGCCATTTTTCATTCGCTGGTGTGCGGACTGCTGCTCGGAGGAGCGCTGCTGGCGCCCTACTTCATCGTGCGCCTGCATCCGCCGGCTCAGGCGACCACCATCGCCGCCGTTGCCGCCGCGGTGCTCGCCGTCGCCATGCTGGTTACCTTGCGCTGGCAGGGCCTGCGCGTGCTCCGCTTTGTCACGCTGGTGCCGGTGGTGCTCGGGCTGGCATTCGTGCTGCGAGTGAGCGCGCCGGCCATTGACCGCACCCAATCGGCGCGCCCGGTGGCGCTTGAGCTGGCGCGGCTGGATACGCGCGGTGCACAGCTATCCGCGTTCAACGTCACCCGCGAACTAGAGTATGGCCTGGATTTTTACCGCAACCAGCCGCTGTTGCGCTACGAGCGCGGCGAGGTGCCTGCGGGCGACCACCTGCTGATCGCGCGCTCCGGCTCGGAGCAGCAACTCGAGACGCTGCTCGCGCCGCGGCGGCTGTCGCATGTGGGCAGCTTCGCCCCGCAGCATCTGGAGTTTTATTGGGTATCGTCGGCATCGGGTCACCAGCATTGACTCGTAACCCGAAACATTCCCCGGTTTGCTTCCGCAGTGCCCCGCGTCTAGACTTCCACGTTGCATTGAACCGCGGTAGGCGTGGCCGGCATCACACCCGGTATTGGACTTAAGCGTGGAGATCCTCGATCTCAGGCATTTTTCGTCGTCGGACCTGCGTCCACTGCTGGACGAAGAGGCACAGGTGTGGTCCAAGCTGCTGGCCTGGGATTACAGCAATTCGGCGGAGATGATCCTGCGCTACATTGACGCGCGCATCCTGCCCGGCTACGCGGCGCTGGAGAAAGGCCGCATCTGCGGGTATTCGTTCTTCGTCTACGAGGGCAGCAAGGGAGTCATCGGCGATCTGTTTGTGGAAGGCGACAGCGTGCGCTACGCCAGTCCGACCGAACACCCGGTAGAAACGCGGCTGCTGGCGCACGTCATCGAGACGCTGCAGCAGTCACC
>DASWAR010000005.1:0-9181 GCA_036391015.1 Terriglobales bacterium | reverse complement strand
GGCGATAACCCGGCGTGGCCCGAGGCGATCGATGAGATAGCCCTCGAAGGGCACGAGCCACGTTTCAGCGATGATGAATGCTGCGAATGTCACCTGCACGGCGGCCAGGGTTGCGTGCAGGTTGTTCATCAAGGGTTTAGTGAACAAGGTCCAGGCGTACTGAAGATTCGCGATAGCCATCATCGCGAAGACGCCTGCGATCATTTGAACCCAGCGATTGACGACGCGGGGTTCGGTGGGATTGGTTGCCACTGCAGTGGCCATACCGTACACCTCCGAAGGCGTTAAACTGCGGTTCCCCGACGGTCCCGTTAAAAAAGACCACCCGCCGAAGCGGGTGGCCAGTCCCTTACGCAGTGATCTCGTTCCGGAGCGGAATGATTCCGGGTACGAGCCACTTTGTCCACATCTCATCCACTTTGCTCTGGAAGAACTCGGTGTCTTCGTCGATAAAGTGGTTGAACCTGCCTTGCTTCTCCAGGTAATCCTTGACCGGGAGGCGCTTGAATTTGCCGTCGGCAATCTGTTTGGATTTGCCGTACAGCCTCACGACGCCGTTCTCGATCTCGTACAGCGGCCAGATGCCGGTATTGACGGCCAGCTCGCCGAGCTCGTGCGCCTGGACGGGATCGAAATCCCATCCCTTGGGGCACGGGTTCAGGCAATGCACAAACGTCGGTCCACCGATGCTGAGGGCGCGGCGGACAATGTTCATGGCCTGCAGCGCGTAGGACGTGGAAATGGTCGCTACATAGCGGCAGGTGGGATGCCCGATGGCCATCAGGGGCGCGACATTCTTTTTCCAGCGGTTGTTCATGATGCGCCGCTTCTTCCCCGGGAAGCTGAACGAGCTGTTCGCGCCGTAGGGTGAAGTGCCGGAAATCTGAATGTCGGTGTTGGCGTACGACTCGTTGTCGTACATGAGGATGAGGAGGTTGTAATCCGGATGGGTCAGAGTCGCCGAGATGGCGGCCAGGCCCATATCCGCACCACCACCATCGCCGCAGAAGGCGATGACGTTGATGGGCTCATCCTTCATTTTTCCCTTGCGCATCTGCGCCCGGTACGCGGCGGCCGCGCCCAGCACGGCCGAGCCGGAGCTGCCCAGTTGGGTATGCATCCAGGGCACGCCCCAAGGGGTGGTGTAGTACGAGGTGTTGGCCACGTACATGCAGCCGGTGCTCCCCAGGATGATGGTCCGGGGGCCGGCGGCCTTGGCCAGCAGCCGCATCATCTGAGCCGACTCGCAGCCTTGGCAGGTGCGGTGGCCGGATGTGTAATATTCGTTGTGGGGGACTTTCTTGACACCCTTAAAGTCCTCCAGGTTTTGGGTCGGTTTTTCGTCTACAAAGATAGCCATGTTGTCGTAATCCTTTCCGGCGCCAGGTACACGTCAGCGACGTGCTAGTCCCGCAGCCCGATCCATTGCGTCAGCGGTACGGACTTGCCTTCCGCAGCCTCGAAGGTCTTGTCGGTCATCGTCTTGACGTCTTGCAACGTGACCTCGCGACCACCCAGTCCGCAAATAAAGCACAGCACCGGCGGCTTGGGTCCCTTGCCCGGATACAGCGCGGTCCTGACTTCGGTGGCGACCACGCCGCTCAGGTAGGGCGAACCGAAGGAGAAGTCGCGATCGACGACGCCAACGGCCTTGAAACGGCTGAGGCACTTGGCCAGCTCCTCGGCCGGGAAGGGCCGGAACCAGCGCAGGCGAACAAAGCCGACCTTGATGCCTTTCTTGCGCAGATCGCGGATGGCGACATGCATCGGCATGGACATGGTTCCCATGCCCAGCAGGACGACGTCGGCATCCTCGGTCATGAACTCCTCGAAGAACGGGTTGCCGTACTTGCGGCCGAAGATCTTCTCGAAGTCGGCATAGGCTTCGCGAATGACGTCCATGGAGCGCTCGGTCACCGCAAAGTTCTGCTTGCGGACTTCCATCACCCAGTCCTCGTTGACCTGAGGAGCGATGGAGATGACGTTGTCCGGATGCATGAGGAGACTGCCGCGGTCGTAGCGGGGCAGGAACTTCTTGACCTGCTCGGCCGAGGGAATCTTGATCAGCGACTGCGAGTGGGTGAGGAAGGCGCCGTCGCAACTGATGGCGCAGGGCACCAACATGCGGGGGTCTTCGGCCACGCGGTAGGCGATGAGGGTGGTGTCGAGGCACTCCTGGCCGCTGTCAACCCAGGTCAAAAGCCAACCCAGGTCGCGGACGGCAAGAGCGTCGTTGTGTTCGGTACCGAAAGCGCCGGGGTCATCCAGCGCGCGGTTGCCCACCATGGCGATCATCGGCACGCGCAGTGCCGGGGTGACCGTGAGGGCTTCCATGGCATACATCCAGCCCACGCCGCTGCTGCCGCAGAAAACGCGGGCGCCGCAAACGGAGGCATGTTTGACGATTTCAAATTGTGAGTGTTCGCCTTCCGCCACGATGAACTCGCAGTCCATCTCCCCATCAGCATTCAGTTGGGTGATGAACTGCATGACCGTGTCGTACGGGCGAATCGGATAAGCCGTAACTACGTCCACGTCGGCCAGCTTGCAGGCGACCGCCATGGCTTCGGCACCCGTAATCAGGGCTTCAGTTTCGACTTGTTTTTGTTCTGCCACTGCCATTGTTGCCATTACGAATCTCCTTCAAAGCTAGCTTTGCTGGGCGATTTCCAGGGCCTTGGCTGCCTGGTCCTTGTACTGTCCCTTGAAACGGTAACCGTGCGAACGCTCGGCCGGCGGAGCAGCCACCAACTTGTTCAACGCCGCTTTGTAGGCGGCCTTGTCCTTGCGGAAGGCTTCCCACTGGCTGGCGCTGTCGGCGAACGCGGTTTCCGGAACCATGCGGATGCAGTCGGGCACCGGGCAAACCTCTTCGCAAATGCCGCAACCGCAGCATGCGTTGAGGTTGGCGTCGTAGGTGCCGTCGGGCGTGACATCGAACGACCCATCCGGGCAGTTCAGCCAGCACAACGTGCACTTGGTGCAGATCTCGAAGTTGACGACCGGGCGCAGGGTGCGGGTGGTCGCCTTCTTCAGCTTGTCATTGCGGACCGGCCGGAAGCCTCCCACTTGCTTGGTGACCGGGTCGGGATACGGACCGCCCTGCCCCTGCCCCGGGATGGAAACGCCCAGGCGCATAGCGGAGGAACCGATGAGATCGAAGTGCTCCAGTTTTTCCGCGTTGCCGGTTCCCGGCTTGACTTCGATGGTGGAGAACTTGTCGAACGCGGTGCGGGCCGAGGTGACCTTCAACGTGTTCTTGAGCTTCTCGCTGATGAACTTCTCCAGCGACGAGAACTTTGCCAGTTCCGGCAAAGCTTTCACGATGGCGCCCAGGATGCGAACGTCGGTGTGATCGTCTTTGAAGACCCACATGCCGGAGAAGCTGGTGACGCCGCGTAGGACGCCAAGCTTGTACGGTTTATCGTGGGTGTGGAGCGCCTTGAGCAGCGTGGTGGGCTGCTCCAGGGAGGCGACGATCAGGGTGGCGCCGGGCTTCAGGTGCTCGGTCACGGTCTGCACGCCATACCAGCCCCAAGACTCAAGCCCTTTGCAGAGCGAGTCGTCCAGGACAACGGTGACGTCGGTTTGTTTGGGCTCGTACTGAGCCATTCCTTTTTCCAGGGTCTCATCGTCGGTGGCGACGATAGCGAAGCTCTTGGCGGGAATGCCGTTCCGCTCCGGGCTGTCCCCGTAACGGCCAAAGGAAAGGCCTGGTTTGCCCTCGTTGTGGGCGGCCAGGACGATTCCGCGGCAGATGTTCTTCGCCAGAGTCTTTTGGAAGACCCCACGGTAGATAATTTCGATCGCAAATAGCTGGCCCATCTGGCGACCTCCATTCGTTTATTGCTGTTTGAGTACGAGTTGCGTGACTGCTTCCAGGTGCCGGCGCATGGCGGCTTCCGCCGCTCTCGCGTCTCCCCGGGACAGTGCCATAAAAATGCGTTGGTGGCCCTCGAAGGACTTTTGCGGACGCCCTTCGACCTGCATGTTGCGTTCCCGGCTTTCCCGGAGCAGATCCATCAATACGTCGATCACGTGCAACAACACGGAGTTGTTGGCCGCCGTGGCGATCGCGTAATGGAACTCCGAGTCTTCTTCCATGGCCAGCTCTCCCCGCGTCACCTTCTCGCCGTGGCGGCGCAGGATCTCTTCCATGTGAGCCAACTGTTCGGGGGTGATGTGCCTGGCGGCGCGCGCCGCAATGGGCGGCTCGATGATGGTGCGGACCTCGAGCAGCTCGCCAATGTGCTTGCGTTTGCGCATCAGGGCGGAGAACACGGGGTTGACCCGCGCATCCGGGGATGGCTCGCGAACGATGGTGCCGGCGCCCTGGCGCGGCTCCACCAGCCCCAACAATTCCAGCCTGCGCATGGCATCCCGGATGGAACTGCGGCTGACTTTGCACGATTGCGCCAGATCCCGTTCCGAGGGGAGCTTGTCACCGGGCTTCAGCTCCTGGCGGATGAACTGTTCGAGCTTCCGCGCGACCTGGTCGTAGACCTTGTCCTTGCGGACCTGAAAGGGCGGTTTGAGCGTGCTAGCCAAGGGTTTCTGCAAGTGGTCTGATAACCCGACCACTTGCAAAGTCTACGCACGCCGGAAAATCCCGCAGTGACCGCCATCACCTGGCACTGTGACAAGAACGGAAACCGAATTGGGCGAGGAATCAGCCCAGAATGAGCTGGACACGGCGTTTGTCGGCGGCGGAACTTACGGTGCGCAAGGCGGAGGCGATGTCGTTGGACACCTTGTAGCGAGAGTACTTGACACCGCGCTGGCCGAAGGAGAGAAAGCGCAGTTCGTCGCGGGGTGTGACCGAGGCGGGCACCAGCTCGCGGGCGGCGTGGCGCAGGTCGTCCTCCTGCGCGGGACTACAATCGTCCTCGCCCAATGACAACCATGAACGAACTCGCAAACCGAGCTGCGGACATCATGACCCGGGTGCGCTCTCACCAACCTCTGGTCCACCAAATCACGAATTTCGTGGTGATGAACGAAACCGCCAACATTACTCTGTGCGCCGGCGCATTGCCGGTGATGGCGCATGCCCGCCAGGAGGTGGACGAAATGGCGGGCGCGGCGCACGCGCTGGTGCTCAACCTGGGGACGCTCTGGGCGGAGCAGGTGGATTCCATGCTGCAGGCGGGCCGACGCGCGAATATGCGGGGCATTCCCATCGTGCTGGACCCGGTGGGCGCCGGTGCGACGCGCTTTCGCACCGAGAGCGCGCACCGTCTGCTCGAGCAACTTTCCGTTTCCATCGTTCGCGGCAACTTCGCGGAGGTTGCCACGCTGTCCGGATACCAGGCCAGCATCAGCGGAGTTGAGTCGGTGGGCGCCGCGGGCGATCGGGCCGAGGTTGCCGTCGCCTGCGCGCGCAAATTCGGTTGCGTCGCCGCCATTACCGGAAGTACCGACACGGTGAGTGACGGCACCCGCATGGCCCGCGTCTCCAACGGCCACGAACTGATGAGCCGGGTGACCGGCACGGGGTGCATGGCAACCGCAGTGACGGCGGCCTATGCGGCGGTGGAGGGAGATTGGTTGCTGGCGGCGGCTTCGGCGCTTAGCGCCTTTGGCCTGGCCGGCGAAATCGCCGCCCAGGGGTCGCCCGGCCCCGGCACCTTCCACGTCCGGCTCTACGATGCCCTGGCGCAATTGACCCCGGAGGCATTGCGTGCGGGGGCGCGCATCGAGGTCGCCGCATGACGTTGGACTTGCGGGTGTACGTCATCACCACCACGCTGCCGCACCTGGGCCGCGATCATTTCGCGATTGCCGAAGCTGCGGTGCGCGGCGGCGCCACCGTCCTGCAGTTCCGCGACAAAACCATGCCCGACGCCGAGTTCGCCGCCACCGCGTCGCAAATCCTGTCCATCGCCCGCAAAAGCGGCGTTCCGCTGATCGTGAATGACAGGGTTGAAATCGCCGCTGCCATCGGCGCCGACGGTGTGCACGTCGGCCGTGCCGATGCCGCCGTTGGCGACATCCGGCGCTCGCTGCCGCCGGGCATGATTGTCGGGGCTTCCGCCACCTGCTACGACGAGGCCATCGCCGCCTGCGACGCCGGCGCCGACTACCTCGGAGTCGGCCCCATCTTCTCCACCACCAGCAAAGCCGACACCGCGCCGCCCCTGGGCCTGGGCGAACTGGCCCGCATCTGCGGCGACGTGAAGCTGCCCGTCGTCGCCATTGGCGGCATCAATGTTGGAAATTTGAAAAGCATCGTGGAAGCGGGTGCGGCAGGGGCGGCGGTGATCGCCGCGGTCGCCGAAGCTGCCGATGCCACCGCCGCAACCGCGGAACTTAGAATCGCGTGGGACGCTTTGTGTGTGATTCCCGGCAGTGTAAGATCCTGATACGTTGCACGGGGGTGAGGCTGTGGCCAATGCAAGCCCAGTACTGCATATTGAAACCGAACGCCAACCCGGCAAGATCATTGTGCATTGCGCCGGGAAAGTGAACCTGGAGTCATGGACGCAATTCTCGAAGACCGTGCGCGGGTTGATCGCTGAACACAAACCGATCCGGGTGGACCTGGCCAGTGTGATCCAGGTGGACAGCACCGGCATCGGCGCATTCGTCAGCGTGTGGGCCTCGGCGAAGGGCGGCGGCGGCGACCTGAAATTCATCAACCCGAACAAGCGCGTTCAGGACGTGGTCGAGATCACGAAGTTGCACGATATGTTCGAAAACTTTGCGGCGGGCTCGAAGTCGTAAGCACTGACGCAAGGAACGCGGCGCTACTTCGGAGGACGCGCAGCAGTATCGGCCGGCGGAGCAGGCGTGGCGGCCGGCACTTTGACATCGTCCCATACCCCTTCGTCGCCCCCGGCAGGGTTGGCCTTGGCGCCGGCTTGTGCCGCGGCGGCGCCTTCTTCATCGTTTGCTCCAGGAACAGGTGGGGCAAGGTCCTCCAGCAACGATGGCTTGCGCGTCAACTGAATGCTCTGTACGGCGCGATGATCTTTGGCCGCTGCCGCAATGACGAAGTTGTATTGCGTGTGTTCCAGCAGCGCGGCGACCACCTGCACCGCGGGCCCGGGGCCAAGATCCACGGCAATGCGCTCGTTCATATCGGCGGGAGCTTCAATGGTCGCGCCGGTGCGCTGGTGCAACTGGGCCAGAATGTCACTCAGTGACGCGTCCTGAGCGGAGATGGAGAGCAGACCGTGTTCATAGGACACGTGGAGCGCTGCGGCCTTGGGCGGAGCGGGCACAGCCGCAATGCGCTTTGGCTTTGCCTTTCTCACCTGGTGACTGCGTGGATCGTCGGACGAGACAGACAGCGGCGCCAGAGCCACCGCCGTCGTACTGGCGCAGCCCAAGAGAACGAACAGCGCGAACGCTCTGCTTCCGATTTTCAACCTAACTGTCATTGTAGCCGTGCGCCCGCGTAATGCTGATGTGAATGTTCGGGCTTGGGCGCGACGGCCAGCAACTGCGGCGGCGACCTGAAATTCATCAATCCGAACAAACGCGTGCAGGACGTGGTCGAGATCACGACGTTGCACGATATGTTCGAAAACTTTGCGGGCTCGAAGTCGTAGGCCGGGCACCCGTACCGCCTAAAGCTGCCACCAAGGAGATGGCAGACTCGCAACCAGACCGCGCGTTTACCAAATTGGAACCTGAGTTGAGGCAATATTTCCGTAGCGGAGCCTCGTCACTGCGCGCGCACGCAGCAAGGATTACGATCATCGCGGCCCGGTGTAGAAACGCCACGGAGTTGCTCATGGATCCGTCGCTGATCGAAGATCAGTTACGCCGGATGACGCCGGAGCAGTTGCGCGTCGCCGTATCGGAATACCTGCCTGCCAACGCCGACAGCGCCGAGCGGATCAGATTGATTGAAGCCGCGCTGCGCAGCCCGGCGGGCCCGCAATTGCGCGAAGCCATGGCACGATGGATCGTCCACGACATCGTGCCGGTCGAGGCGCTGGTTCCGGAGATGTATGCCGCCTGGCGCGCGCCGGTCCGCGATGCCATGATGTTTGTGGTGACCCATCTCTCCGCCGGCCGGCTTGCCCCCAAACTCCTGGAGCAACTGGAACTCCCGCCGAAAACCACGCCGGAAGCGCGCTTGCTGCGCCTGATCGCGAAAGTGCCGGGACTGCAAAAGCTCGGGCAGGTGATTGCGCGTAACCGGCATTTGGGTCCCGCGCTGAGGAATGCCCTGGCGAAACTGGAGAACGGGATTCGCGACGCCCGCCCGGAAGAGATCGCGGCCCTCATCCGCCGGGAATTGGGAGCGCGGCTGACGGACTTCGAGGTTCAGATCAGACCCGGGATTCTCTCCGAAGCAAGCGTCAGCGCGGTGGTACGTTTTACCTGGCTCGACCCGGAAACCGGCAAGCGCGAACGCGGCGTTTTCAAAGTCCTGAAACCGCATATTCCCGAGTGCTTCGCCGAGGACATGGAGTTCCTCCACGACTTGGCGCAATGGTTCGGGACGCGGCACCGGGAGTATGGCTTTCCCCGCCACGTGATCCCCGACACCTTCAACAAAGTCCGGCGCCTGCTGCAGCACGAAGTGGATTTCGCCCGCGAGCAGAAAACCTTGCTGGAAGCGTGGACGCAGTATGAATCCATGCCGGGTGTGCGCGTGCCCCGGCTGATCCAGCCGCTGTGCACCTCCACCATCACCGCCATCACGGAAGAGTTCGGCGCGAAGGTGACGAACGCGGCTGCGCACTTGCCGGATTGGCGCCGCCGCCGGATCGCCGAACAACTGATCGAAGCGCTGGTCGCGGTGCCTCTGTTCGCGGCCGACGAGCAGACCGTCTTTCACGCCGATCCCCATGCCGGCAACCTGCTGTACAACAGCGACACCGGAGAACTGATCATCATTGATTGGGCGCTGCGCGAACGCCTCACGCATCGCCAGCGCCGCCACCTCGCGCTGCTGTTCCTGACGATGACCTTGCGCGATCCGGTGGGCGCTGCGAATGCGGTGCGGGAACTCAGCCAACACCCAATCCGCATCCATTCGCCGCAGGCGCGGATGATTCGCCGTTCCGTCACTCGCTACCTGGAGGAAATGCCGGCGACGCGATTGCCCGGCGGCGCCGACATCATGCGCCTGCTGGAGCAATTGGCGGTGCAGGGCATCCGCTTCCCTGCTCCGTTGATCATGCTGTCGAAGGTGCTGTTCACGCTGGATGGCATTGTGGCGGAC
>DASWAR010000004.1:0-15657 GCA_036391015.1 Terriglobales bacterium | reverse complement strand
TGAGTTGCCGCGACTTTCCCACCCACATGCGGTAGCAGATGATCGCAATGTCGAACCGGTTTTTTCCGGACGCAGCATCAAGCGCCACCTTGTCCGATAGCGGCGCGACCACTTCGTGACCCGCCGATTCCAGAACACGCTTGCGAAGCAGGGTGAGTTCCTGGTCGGCACTGAGGGAGAGAATGCGGAGCTTCATTCTTGAAGTCTCCTCGTTCAGGGAGGATTGGCACGAGCTTACGAACGTTACTCGCCCGGTCCGATAGAATACCTCCGACCTGACCGAAACTGTCAGCGAAAATGGATGCAAGCTGTCAGGCGAAAGCCAGCGCCAGCAGCGTCTTCTGCTCCATCTCGTGCGGGAGGCCGCGCGCCGCATGACTGGTGAGAAGGGGATTTCACGACTGCAAAGGAAGTGATGGCCGTCCAGGTCGCAAGAAAAAGTGCCAAGCGGTTACGCAACTTGGCACGTGAAAGTAATGCGAACTAGCAAACCGCACTGATCCGGGATCGTTACTGCGCAACCAGACCGGCAGTGCAGCGGCAGGTGCCACGCCCGCTGCCCAGGTAACGAATAAACGAGCAAGCGTTCGGCAGAAACGCCGCCTCCTCGGGGCTGAGAACTTGGGGGAGTTTCTCGGTTTCGGTCACAGCCGTTCCCGTTGGCTCAACCTGGAGATGAGTGCCGAACACCGCGCCCAGAGCGGCAACGGGAACGACCCCCACGGGTCCTGTCGTCGGCATGGGTGATTGCGCGGCATCGCAGGCGGTTGCGGTTACCAGGCTCGATGCCGGGCCCTGCGGGCCGACAGGGTAAAGGACGATCTTCACCACGCCAGCGCTCGGGACATCGCCCGTGAGCGTAGACGAGGTCAGATCGGCGCTGACCCGCGCGACTGCGAGTTCGTTCGGCTTCAGGACACACTGGCAGCATGCCTGAATTACCTGATCAGCGTTGAACACGTAGACGGCTTCGCAAATGTTTCCGGTGTTGCTGATCGGGTTCCCGCCCAACCCAACGTTGATCACGCGAATGATCTGATCAGGCGTGCCAGACAGGGGAGTGGCGTTGTTCGCAAAGTATTCGACGTAGTAGGTGCCGGTTATCGTGGGTGTCGCAATCTGGCCGGTTATCGTGAGTGTCGCAGTCTGCGTCGGATCGATGAAGGTGCCCGTCGTGTTGAACGACGGGAATAACGGAACACTAAGGTAACCTTGGTGGCGGAGCTTATTCCAAGAGCCTGTGAAGGTACACGTCGACCCCAACCCCGTCGTCACAGACGGGGTACCCAGCGGATCGGAAATCGTCACGTAGGGGATTGTGCAGTTTGGCCCGGGCCCCGTCGAGCTGTCGAAGTTGGTAATTGTCGTGTCCGCGGTCAGCAGCGCGGATACGGTGAGGGACCAACTGACCCCCGGCCTGGGTGCGCTGAAGCTGTAAGTGAACTGTGCGACACTAGGGGATGCCAGCGCGCACACCAGCACCAGCAGGGCCAAACCGCGGAGTTCGGGGGGGGGACATCCGGATACTCCTGAAGTTTCGGTCGGAGCGAAACAGCGCCGTTTGCGCGCCCGGCAGAAAGCGGCACATAAACTCAGGGTGATAGTGCCCTAATGATGCGGCAATGCCAATTACCAATGTGGCCTAAACCGGAGGACTATCCATGCGGTGGCAGGGCAGCGTCCCTCCAATGGCGTTCCGCTTACGGTAGCTGGCGTGAACAGCCTCCTCGCCAGTAACCCCAAAGCTGTCGGATGTTGCCGTTCCGACGATGGTCTGACCATCTTTGACGGCGACGTGGAGCGTTTGCGTCGAACTGATCGTATCCACCGCTGCCACTGGACGGTCACTTCTCCGGCAAATTCCGACTTGATGACGAGAGCCTTTCCGTCCGACTTTATGATGTCTCCAGTGAGTCGAGCCCCATTTTCAAGGTGATCTGATCGGCAAACACGGTGGAACACGCCAGAACCATAGAAAAGACCAAGGTCAGTCTCTTCATTTTTCCCTTTCTTCGCATGCCGAAACACGGCCATTTTCATTCGGCCGCTATTTCGGTGGTGCCTGCGGCTGTAGGTTGAGGGTGATCGAGGCCCGCGCAGGCGGGCAGGCCTAGCGGGCCTTGCCGAACACCTGCTTCAGCAGCGACGTGGCTTGGGCTGCGGGGTCTTTGCGGATCTTCTTCTCTTCTTCCCCCAGCATGTAAAACAACCCGTCCAGGCTCTTGCCGACCACGTACCTGTCCAGATTGAAGCCCTGCCCAGCCAACGGGCCGGCAACTGAGCTGCTCATTACACGGTTGAACTGCTTGATTACCCCCACGTTTTCCATGGCCGTGTGGACGATGGGCGTGAAGGCAGTGGTCAGTTCTTGGGAACTCTGCTTCTTGAAATACTCCGTCGCCGCCGTGTCGCCGCCGGAGAGTATCTTGCGGGCATCAGCGAAGCTCATCTTCTTCACGGCATTGATGAAAATCGGCTTCGCCCGGGGCGCTGCCTGTTCCGCGGCACGATTCATCGCCACCTCAAGCTCATCCATCTCAGCGCCCCTGCCCATCAACCGCATGCCATTGGCCACGGTCCGGAGCTTGTCGGGGAGAAGGATCTTGATGGCTTGGTTTTTCAGGTACCCGTCGGGTCGGCCGGTTGCGGCAACGGCGTTGCCCGTGCTCACCGTCAGCGCCTCCTTGAGGCCCGCTGCGATCTTGTCATTGCTGAGCCCAAGACCACCGGGTGTCGAAGATTGAGCAGTGTCTCCAGGTTTCCTGAAGATCCGGTCCAGCGGTGACTGGGCGAAGCTGAGAACCGCCAGATACATCAAAAGTAATGCGACGGCCGAAACGAATCTTTTCATGGCTGCCCTCCTGGGCATGTTTTGCTAAGCGCTCTGAGGTTCGCCGCACCACTTGCACTTGCGCGCGCGAATAGCGATGGTCTCCGTGCATGCCTCACACGTCTTTGTAGTTGGGTCGGCGGGGGCCTGGCCGCGCGCCTGCCTCGCCTTCCAGGCATTCATGGGTGCGACCATGGTGAAGTACACGGCCGCCGCGATCAGCAGGAACGAGATCAACGCATTCAAGAACAGGCCGTACTTGATTTCGCTGCCGTTCAGATTTGCTACGAACGCGGAGAAATCCGGCTTGCCGACAATGGCGGCAATCAGTGGAGTTAGGACGTCGGTGACGAATGCAGTGATCACGGCGCCAAAGGCCACCCCAATAACGACGGCCACGGCGAGGTCAATTACGTTCCCTCGCATGATGAACTCTCGAAATCCCTTTAACATCGAAGCCTCCTAAACAAATACGTGTCAGTCACATAGCCTTCTCCCGGCTGGTAATGTCAACGCGTGAGCGCGCCCTGTGACGATTTGGCGAAGGACCCCGAACATCCAGGCTGCGCCTTTTGAGGCTCTTATCAGGAGCCCCCTTTTCAGCTCTGAATCCCCCAAATCATAATGCTCGTGATCGATTTCGCAAGGCCGGAGCTGCATCTGTGACGAAAAGCGGACCGATGCCGTGCCATTTTGGGCTGCAACGCATGATTGAGATCGGAGGAGCCAGTTGTGAGGAGTTACCGTCGTGGTTTTCAGTTTGGCTAATGTGCCCGAGTGACGGGCCACTCGCAAGTAACCCACAGGAGGTCAACAACCATTTTGGAATGGCCGCAGAGTCGTAATTGTTGACAACGGGACTGCTAACCCCAAAGCTGACAGCAAGCTGTCAGGCAAAGGCCAGCGATATCAGCGTTTTCTGCTCCATCGCGTGCGCCTTTGCCGAGCCGGTCGCGGGACTGGCGCTGCCGGAGCGTTTCACCGAACGTGCGGGACGTCCCTTCGCCAGCCGGCGCAGCCGCGGCATCACAAACCACAGTGCGCCCATGTTTGCCGGCTCCTCCTGGACCCAGACGATATCGCGCGCACTGGCGTGGCGGTCGAGTTCGGCCTGGAGTTCGGCTTCAGGGAAGGGATACATCTGCTCCAGAAAGACGATCGCGGTCGAGGTGTTCTTGCGGCGCTTGCGTTCTTCGCGCAGCTCGTGGCCGATCTTGCCGCTGCACAGCAGCACGCGCGAGGCGTTCTGGACATCGTGGTCGGCGAGAACGTTTTGAAAGCGCGGCGCGGAAAAATCCGCCAGCGGTGAGGCCGCCTCGGGACGGCGCAGCATGCTCTTGGGGGTGAACACCACCAGCGGCTTGCGCCACGGCCGCAGCGCCTGGCGGCGCAGCAGGTGGAAGTACTGTGCCGCATTTGAGGGCTGGCAAATCTGCATATTGTCGCGCGCCGCCAGTTGCAGGTAACGCTCGATGCGCGCGCTGGAGTGCTCCGGACCCTGCCCCTCGTACCCGTGCGGCAGCAGCAGGACCAGCCCGGAGAGCAGGTTCCACTTGTCCTCGCCGGCAGCGATGAACTGGTCAATGATCACTTGCGCGCCGTTGGCGAAGTCGCCGAACTGCGCTTCCCACAGCGTCAGGGTCTCGGGAAAGTCGCGACTATAGCCGTATTCGAAGCCCATCACGCCGGCTTCCGAGAGCGAGGAGTTGTACACGTCGAAGCGTGCTTGTTGCGGCGAGACGTATTGCAGGGGCACGTACTCGTCGGCGTTTTCGGTGTCAATGAGCGCGTCGTGGCGCTGGTTGAAAGTCCCGCGGCGGCTGTCCTGGCCGCTGAGGCGCACCGGCGTGCCGGAGGCGAGCAACGAGCCAAACGCCAGCGCCTCGGCCATGCCGTAGTCTACGGGGCGTTTGCCCGCGCCCATCTCGCGCCGCTGCTCGAGCCCCTTCTTGACCTTGGCGTGAACATGAAAACCCTCGGGCGCGCTGCCGATTACCTGCGCGATGCGGGCGAGTTCGTCCGCCGGGACTCCGGTGTCCACCTCGTATTCCTTCTTGTAGGCACCGCCCTTGTACTTCGACCAGTATTCCGGCAGTTCCGCCAGCCTCGGCTGTTTGGTTGCCGCGGCGCCCTGCTTCTGCGCCTGCGCCAGTTCGTCCTGCACTTGCTTTACCCGTGCGCTGGTATCTTCGCTGATGCGCTCGGCATAAATCTGCCACAGCGGCGGATGCTCCTTGATGCGCCGGTAGACGAGCGGCTGCGTAATGGTGGGATCGTCCACCTCGCTGTGGCCGTGGCGGCGGTATCCGAGGATGTCCACGACGACGTCGCGGCGAAAGGTGTAGCGATACTCGAGCGCGATCTGCGCCAGGCGCACCACGGCGTCGGGATCTTCGCCGTTGACGTGAAAAATCGGGATGTTGTTGCGCCGGGCGAGGTCGGAGGCGAAGCGCGTGCTGTGATCTTCCACCGGCTCGGTGGTGAAGCCGATCAGGTTGTTGGCGATCACGTGCACCGATCCGCCGACGGTGTAGCCGGGAATTTCGGCGTAATTCAGCGTCTCCGCCCAGATGCCCTGGCCGGCAAAGGCGGCGTCGCCGTGGATGACGACGGCGAACACCTGGTCGCAGCCGTTCTCGCCGCGGCGCATCTGCTTGGCGCGCGTGCGGCCCACGGCCACCGGGTCCACCGCTTCCAGATGGCTGGGATTGGAGACGAGATGGATGTGCATCTTGCGGCCGTCGGGCGCGGTGTAATCGCCGGTGGCGCCGATGTGGTACTTGACGTCGCCGCCGCCCAGCACGCTGCGCGGGTCCACGTCTTCGAAGCGCGAGAAGATGTCGGCCGGCGGCGTGCCGACAATGTGCACCATCACGTTCAGCCGTCCGCGATGGCTCATGGCGAGCACCGCCTGCTGCGCGCCGCGGCCGATGGCGTTCTGCATCATCTGGTCGAGAAAGGGAATGAGCGCGGTGACGCCTTCGAGCGAAAAGCGCTTGGTGCCGAGATAGCGCGCTTGAATCGCCTGCTCGAACAATTCCGCCCGCAGCAGCAGGTCGAGAATGCGCGCGCGATCGGGCGTGGGCGCCGCGGACTCCAGGCGCGCGGCGATCCAGCGCCGCTGCTCGCGGTCGGGAATGTGCATGAACTCCGCGCCGATGGTGCCGCAGTAAATGCGGCGGGCGTCTTCGGCATACGGGCCGCGCAGTTCGTCAAGATCCGGGAAGGGCAGCGGCGGCAAGTGAAGCCCGATTGGGTCGAGCGACGCCTGCAGGTATCCCCAGCGGCGGAATACGTCGAAGGCGCGGTCGTGCTCGCGATCGGGATCGCGGCGTTCCAGGTCGGAAGGGAAGGGAGTCGGCTGCTTGATGGCGGTCATGATCGGCTCGGACGGGCGCGGCGGAGGCGGCCCAAACGCCTAGTTTAAGCCTTCCCAGGCTTCCAGTCAGCCCAGCGTAGTGGATCAATCCCTCAAGACACACGCCTTAAGGACAGGGCGTGACGCAACGCGTTCTCGCTTGGCCGTGCGCCGTGTGCCTGGAGCCTAACGGGCATGCCTGCACCGATGCTGCTGAAGCCGGCACTGCTACGCCACCTCTCTCACGACTGTCTGCTCCGTATTCGGGAACTCTTGTGATGGCCATCGCGCGTTCTGTTCCTGCCAAAGCGCTTCCACAATGCCTGAAGGCCGTGCCTCGACGTCATTGAACGAGAGTACCGCGTCCCTTGAAACTTCTCGCAGTAGGACGCAGCCTTCCGAGAGTCCGATCGGCAGGGCTGCGGATTGCCGCGCTTCCGCCCTGTTCTCAATAAGTCCGTAGGTGCAGAACCCGCCGATGCCGTCGAGGCGTTCGCCTGCTTTCAAATCCCGCTTGGCAACCGTGACAACTTCGCAGACAGGTCCGGCAATCGGTGCGACCGTCGGGTCGCGATGGATTGCCGCCCGGCCTATCGTGGAGACGATCTGGATGTGCGGCAAGTGAAACGGCGTGTAGAACACGTAGAACGGACCCTCCCCGAGCTTGTAATACGCCAACTGAGTTTTTTTCCGGGGTGAGTCCTCGTGAACGATTACGAAGGCGCCCGTGTGCGGCGCTGCGCCGACAACGTAGTCGACAAGACCCGTGCTCAGCATCTGGTCGGCGGGCAGCAAGCCAGCCACCTGCCGGACATCCTGGCAGGCAGGACCATACATGCCACGTCGGCCAACGTGGAAGCCCGTCGCATTGGCCAGGACTGTGGCCTCCATGGATAGCTTGGTGGCGTCGGCGAACGAGGTGACTTTCCTCACGTCCTGGGCGTGTTTCTCCGCAAACGCGCGCTGGCTTTCGGGTGTCCGATTGTGGTCAACCATACCTTTAATGTTGCCCGCGGCCACCGGACGGAGTCCCAACGCCAGCAGGTATCGGAGCAGCGTCATCGCCACGCCCGGCTCATCCCCGTCCGTGTGCGTGACTATCACTCCGGCCCGATCCGCCTTCACTTTCAGGATCGGACCGAGAAGCGAATCCAGCTCGGCATTGACCAGGACCACATCCTTGCCATGGTGAAACGCCTCCAACACAACACGCGCGGCGGGCTCAAGGGTACCGGTCACTTCCACCAGCACATCGACGGCATCGCAGCCCGTCAGCACTGAGGCATCATCGGTCAGGACCGGGAGCCCACGGTCTATTGCCCGTGCCGCTTCCACCGCGGACGCCGCACGCGTCCATGCGGGCACGCCCGCTTCTCGGAACGCCCGCTCACCGTGCGCCGGCGTGCGGTTTGCGATTGCCACCAGGCGAATTCCCGGCGCCGGGGTTGCAAGCTGCAACGCAATGGCACGCCCGGTCGCGCCGGCTCCCACTATTCCGACCCGGATCGGCCGGCCCAAAGTTTCACGCTGCTGAAGGACAGTATCGACAATCATGCGAACTCCCACCGCTCAAGCGGCCGCTTGCCTGGTTGGAATGACTTGCTGTTCTGCTGTCCGCGCCCGTTACGGAGTCTGACGCGAGCGCCGAGTGAAGAGTCGGGTCCGCGGCTGCGGGGGCGCAGGTTCCAGGTATTCAGTTGTGGTGGCTGTTAGCAGAGCCGGGCGTTGGTCACGTCCACGATGTCGGAACCACAAGCAATCGGGTGTGCAGGCCGCTGCAAAGCGATCTCACGCAACAGGCCAGGATCATACGCGGCCGTGGTGGAAACAGTCGCTACGAGGTGGGCTGCATTGGGCGGGTGAAGCACGTGGCGGCTCGGTACGTTGGTAAGCGCCGATGGTACCAATGGCGACACCAGGGCGGCGACGATTGCGAAGGCAACCGCAAACGCAATCCCGGCTTGTACGTGCCGCCGCATCAGTAGTTACCCTGAAAATGTTAAACCAAGCGCGATCATCTTGGCTAGGGCCAGCGTCGCACTCGAATGTGACGACCTGCCACCGGCGCTGCTCGCGGTCGGAAATATGCATGAACTCAGCGCCGATTGATGATGCTCTCCTGTATCCTTCCGCATTCCTGATTTCATGGTCGAAGGACGTACCCATGAGCGCCACCGATCCTCTACTTGCAGCGATTCCAGGAGCCGAGCATCGCGAACTCGGCGGAGTGCAACTCGACATTGTGCGCGCGGGAAATGCACGCGTGAAGCGATCGGTTTATCCTCCGGGCTTCCACTGGGCACGCGACATCAAGCCGCACGTCGGCACCGAAACCTGCATGCATGCCCACGTGGGCTTCCTTGCCCGCGGGCAAATCCATATGGAGTTCCCCGACGGCTGCACGCTCGATTATGTTGCGCCACAGGTGATCGTCATCGAGCCCGGCCATGACGGCCGCGTCGTCGGCGACGAACCGGCAATCGTCATTGAGTTCGACTTCGAGGACAAGACGGCCGCCCGCCTCGGCCTGCCGGAGAAACACCAGCACGCAAAGTAGCGAATTGCGTCTGAGCTCAGTCTTCGGTACGCACTTGCGAAAGCGTCAAAGTCTGCCATCGCGCCAAGGGCGCAACAAAGTCTTCCAGAGCGGGTTCCAACAGATAGCCGCTTCGCCACGAGTAGTTCTCCGCGGGAAAGCCCCCTTAACCGAGGAGGCCCGTCGCGGGAAGGAAGGTAATGCATGCAAACCAAAATGAAGCTGGCCATTGCTGCGTCGCTGGTGCTGATGCTGTGCGGGGCGAGCTTCGCCCAGGACCGGGATCACGCCCGGCAGTATCAACAAGGTTCCCGTGACCGGCAACATGACCGCGCACGCGACCGCAGCAATCACACGCCTGACCGCGACCACGACAGATACCACGGGAATGGCCGGTACAATCGCTATCCCAACGTTCCTTATCGCGGCTCTGGCAACGGCACTTACGCTCATAGTCCCTACTACGGGGGTGGCCAGTACGGCGGCTATTCCAACTATCCGTATGGAGGCTATGGCACTTACGGCAACAGTCCCTACTACGGGAATGGCCAGTACGGTGGCTATTCCAACTATCCGTATGGCGGCTATGGCAACGGCAATTACGGCAATGGTCCGTATGGAAACTATGGCCAGTACGGCAACTATGGCGGTAACTCGCAAAGCTACGCTTACAACAACGGGTATCAGACCGGCCTGCGGTACGGGGCGAATGACCGCAACACCGGTCACAGCAATCGCCCGACCTACAGCAGCACGTATCAGAACGCCACCAGCGGCTACAACTCTTCTATGGGAGACAAGTTGACGTACAGAAGAGCGTTCCAGCAGGGCTTCATGAACGGCTACGAACGCGGCTACAACGGCGGCTATGGCGGCTACAACGGCGGCGGCTACGGCGGCGGGCGGAGGTACTAGCAGGTTGTGAAGTTCTGGGTTGTGAGCAAGACAAGAATCGCGGGCCGAGCGGCCCGCGATTTTTTTGTGTGGGTGCCACAGATCGTGCACAAGGTCACACCCCGAGCTTACCTGGCGCGAGGAAATTACCCATTACTTTGGTTACGGCAGCAGCGCTCTAAACTTACCTCCGTAACGTGGACGAGCCATTTGCCTGTCGCCATACTCGTTGCATGACCTCAAGCCGTTCCGATTACAATTCGGATGCCCAGTGGCTGGAGAACGAGATCGCGGAGTTGATTACCTTTAGCGAGCTTGCCCGGCAACGGGCGAAGCAGGCCGACTGCCCCGAGAGACACAGCCAACTCACGGATGTTGCGGTGAAATTGCGTGTCAGAGCGGAACGCCTCGCTAATATCCTTGAAATGCTCAAGGCGGCCAAACCTCCGCTGAACGCATAGTCACCAGCCGGCAGTCTTGACTCGTTATCCCTAACGCCTTGAGCCTGGCCACCCGCCGCCGTGTTGACGGAACTCTTTTCCTGCGCCGGGTTCACACCACCATAGGGTCCTGGGATCGGACCGGGAGGTGATCAGAAATGAAGAAACTGTTGATGGGAGTTTTGTTACTTGCCGCGTTCGCCGGCACTAGCGCGACGGCACAAGATCGCGATGATGGGGGTTGGCGCGCCCGCAAACACGACGTGCGTAACGACTACCGCGACCGCCGCGCCGACTGGCGCGACATTCGCCGCGACCAGCACAGCATCGCTCAGGATCGCGCCGAGCTGCGCCGCGACTACGCCGTGGGCAACTATGCCGCCGCGCGTCGCGAACGAGCCGAGATCCGCGCCAAACAGCGTGACCTCCGCCACGACTATCGCGATGTCCGCCGCGACAATCGCGACATCTATCGCGATCAGCACGCCTGGGGCTGGCGCTAGTTTCCACGGTGAACCGGAAAAGAGGGCAGCTACGGCTGCCCTTATTTTTTTCTGAGTCCACAGTCCAAAACCTAACGCCTAAAGCCTGACGCCTGCAGCCTGAAGCCTGCTGTTGTACACTCCGCTTGCATGCGCGTCCTGGGCATTGACTGCGGCGGCGAATACACCGGATACGGCGTAGTGGAGCAGGATGCGCGCGGCGATTTGCGTCACATCACCTGCGGCGCGGTCCACCTGAATCCGAAAAAGCCGCTGCCCGTGCGCCTGCTGCAGATCTTTACCGAACTGCGCGAGATCATCGAGCGCCACCGGCCGGACTCGGTCGCGATCGAGGATGTGTTTTACGCCGTCAACGCCAAGTCGGCGCTCAAGCTGGGGCAAGTCCGAGGCGTGGCCATGCTGGCGGCATCGTCGTGCGGCCTGGAGGTGGCGGAATACTCGCCGCTGTCCATCAAGTCGGCGGTGGTGGGATACGGCAAGGCGGACAAGTCGCAGGTGCAGCAGATGGTCACGCGCCTGCTGCGCTTGCCGGCCATGCCCCAACCGCAGGACGCCTCCGACGCGCTGGCCATCGCCATCTGCCACCTGCACACCGCGGCAACTCTCAGCCGCCAGGCGGCGCCAAAATCGTAGTCCTCAGTCGCCAGTCGTCAGTCTTCAGGCGGGCAAGCGAGCCGCGTTTCCTGACGACTGAAGACTGAAGACCGAAGACCATTTACACTGGCTGCACATGGTCCAGCGCACGTTGACCGTCCTGTTTGCCTTGCTCGCATTGCCATGCGCATGCCTGGCGCAATCTCCCCATCCCGAGCCGCTGGCCAGCCAGCCCGTGCTCCCGATCGTCTCCTTTGATTTCCTGCTGGAGGGCAGCGCGCCGCCGCACTACTCGATCGCCGTGGCACCCGATGGCAAGGCGACGTACAGCTCCGACGAAGCCCCCGCCGCCGCCGGCGCCGCGCCGCTGCAACCCTACCTGCACCAGTTCCTGGTTTCCGACCCCACGCGTTCGCGCATTTTCGACCTTGCCGCCGCTCTCCAGTGTTTTCAGGGCCAATTTGAATATCGCGGCGGCCGTGTGGCCAACATGGGCGCCAAAACGCTAAAGTGCACCTACGCCGACCGCGAATCCCAAACCACCTACAACTATTCCACCAACCTGCGGCTGCAGGAGCTGACCACCATTTTCCAGAACATATCCAACACCATGGAGCACGGCCGCCGGCTGGACTATCTCCACCGTTATGAGAAGCTCGGGCTGGAGGCGGAACTGAAGTTCATGGAGGAGCAGGAAAAGAACAAGCTGCTGGCGGAGTTGCAGGCGGTTGCGCCGCAACTGGAACGCATCGTCAACGACGGCTCCATTCTGAACGTGACCCGCCATCGGGCCGAGCACCTGTTACAAGTCATCAAGTCGAATCCCGCGGCCCGCGCCGCCGCGCCGCAATAGGAACCCGATTCGTCCCAGCGCCGTCCGGCAGCGACTTCCACCGCAACTCCGCGCTACAATTTGTGTCTAATAGGGTAGACGGAGTAATCCGTGGAGGCTCATATGACGACTCGCAGGGTGGTGGTGTCTTTGCTGCTGGTGCTGCTGGCGGCACTGGTGTTCGCCCCCTCGGCTCGCGCCGACTCGCAGACCCGCATTGTGCGCCTCAGCCTGGTGGACGGCTCGGTGCAGATCGATCGGGGCCAGGGATTCGAAAAAGCCATCATGAACATGCCCATCACCCAGGGCATGAAGCTTTCCACCGCCGACGATGCCCGCGCCGAAGTTGAATTTGAAGACGGCACCACGCTGCGCCTGGCGCCGCGCACCGATGTCGAATTCCCCGCGCTGGGGCTGCGTTCCTCGGGCGCGCGCGTCACCACCGTGCTGGTAAACCAGGGCACCGCTTATTTCAACGTCCGGCACAAGCGCGATGACGATTTCCGCGTCGCCTTCGCCAACCGCGAAATCAACGCCGACCGCAACGTTCACTTCCGCCTCGATCTCGCCGGCGGCAATCCCGAGCTGGCGGTGTTCAAGGGCGACCTGGATATCAACGGCCCGCAAGCGCGCGTGTCGGTTAAGAAAAATGAAACTCTTACCTTCGATGTTGCCGATGCCGTTCGTTACGATCTGGCGAAGAACATCACGCCCGAGGCCTACGACGGGTGGGACAACGACCGCATCAACTATGCTTCGCAGTATGCGTCCAGCTCTTACAACACGCGGTCGCCTTACTATTACGGCGCCAGCGATCTGAACTATTACGGTGCGTGGAATAGCTATCCGGGCTACGGCATGATGTGGCGGCCCTTCGGCGTCGGTTACGGTTGGGACCCGTTCTACAACGGCGCCTGGGCCTGGTACCCGAGCTTCGGATACACCTGGGTTTCAACCTATCCGTGGGGCTGGACACCGTACCGCTACGGCTCGTGGACGTTTATTCCCAACTTCGGCTGGGCATGGCAGCCGGGAACGTGGAACACCTGGTACACCGTGCCGCCGGTCTATAATCCGCCGCCGTTCTACCACAGTCCCAAGCCTCCGCCTCCGGTTACCGTGGTCGGCGGAGTTGGCACAGCGATTCCCCATCCGACAGTGGTGGTGGACAACGGAGTGGGCGTGATTCGCGGTCCCCGCAGGGTCGGACCGGTCGAGGGATTCGTGGGCGGCAGAGGCGCAGGTACGACAGTTGCGGTCCCGGCGGGCTCCGCTGTGGTTGGTTCGACGTCCGCTTCGGCGCCTGCGCGCCACGTGGCTCCGGTTCCGGGGACGGGCATCGCTGCCCCGGGCTCGCCGATGCCTCTGCGCGGCCCGCGCTCCGACATGCGCACGCGCAACCTGGATCGCGGTGCCCCGGGCATGGGCGGTGCGCCGGGCTCGCCGATGCAGCGCAGTGCGCCTGCGCCGCGTGTGTCGGCGCCGCCGGCTGCGCATCCCGCGCCGCCTTCAGGAGGCGGACACAGCGGTGGAAGCCACAGCAGCGGTGGTAGCCGGCCGCCGAAGTAATTTGCTGATTTACTGATTGGGTGATTTGCCGATTGTGGTGCCTTAAATCGCCAAATCACCCAATCGCTCAATCACTAAATCACTGCGATTCCCGCATATCCCACAACCTGGTCGCGGTCGCCGAAGATGTCGCCCGAGGTTGCGTACTTGATTACCTGCGCTTGTCTCGCGCCCAGGCGCTTGACGGCGGTGAGCATTGCCACCGTCGGCGCGTAGCCGCACATGCTGATATTCTCCCGCTTGACCACGTCGAACAGCCCGCGGGCATCGAGCGCGAGAATCTTGTCGATCGCCTTGCGGTCCTTCACCCGCGTGATCTTGTCGGACTCGTAGTGGTTCATGTCGCTGGAGGAAACGATCAGCGGAGGCTGCGCCTGTGCGCCGATGACGCGCGCCATGGCGTCGCCGAGCGCCTCCAGCACCTCCACCTGACCCACGCCGACAGTGATGGGCACAAAAGAAAAATCGCCGGCCAGCGCCTGCAGGAACGGCAATTGCACTTCGAGCGCGTGCTCGGCGCTGTGCGCCACCACATCTTCGCTGAGCTGCGGAAAGGTTTGCAGGAGCGCGTTGGCGAGCGCGCTGTCAACCCGCACATTGCCCAGCGGCGTCATCCACGCGCCTTCGCTCATGATCGCCAGCGGCTGCCCCATGCCGGTGTGGTTGGGGCACAGGATGATGAATGTTTTCGGCAGCTCCAGCCGCGCATACACCGCACCCGCCACGTGCCCGGAGTACATGTATCCGGCGTGCGGCACCACGCAGCCGATGGCGCGCAGTTTTTCGCCCGTCGCTTCCGTGTAGCCGCGGACTTCCTGCAACAATCGGTCGGGATTGCTGGGGTAAAAACGTCCTGCAACCGCGGGAGGCCGGATGAACGTCGCCATAAAGCATCCTCCCGAAAAGTTTGAAGGTGTTAGGTCTTAGGCCTTAGGCCGGAAGACCCAACACCGAAAACCTCTTTCACTACGATACCTCGTTCCCGCGCACGAACCGAAACACTGCCGCGGCTTTTTCCAGGGGCAGAGTTTCACTTCGGGCATCGGCGCGCACGCCCGCTTTCTTCAGCGCCTGCTGCAGCAGCGCGGCGTCGTAGCGCAGCTTCAGATTGTTGACCAGCGTCTTGCGCTTCTGCCCGAACGACAGCTTGAGAAACTCAATGAATTCGCGCTCCGGCACTCGCAGGCGCTCCCATTGCGGTGCGACCGTAAGCCGCAGCACCGCCGAGTGCACCTTGGGCGGCGGCGCGAACGCCCCCGGAGGAACGGTGAAAAGCTTTTCGACTTTGGCATACAGTTGCGCCGTCGCCGAGAGCAGCCCGTATTCCTTGCCGCCGGGCTTGGCCGCGATCCGCTCGGCCACCTCTTTCTGCACCATGATCACTATCCGTTGGAAATACGCGTGATAGCTGAACAGCCGCAGCAGGATTTCCGACGTGATGTAGTACGGGATGTTGCCGACCACCTGCGCGATTTGCTTGGGTGCATCTTTTACACCGGCCATCGCTCCCGGCCTTGGCCCCAGCACCGTGCTGATGTCAATCTTGAGGATGTCGCCTTCGATGATCTCGACGTTGGGCCACGCCGCATACTTCATGCGCAACTGCGCCGCCAGCACGCGGTCGAGTTCAATGGCGATCAGCTTGAAGGCATTTCTTGCCAGGATGGTGGTCAGCACTCCCTTGCCCGGCCCGATCTCCAACACGGTCTCGGCGGCGGCAACGCCCAGCGCGCTCACGATCTTTTCCGCGGTGCCGCGATCGGCCAGGAAGTGCTGCCCGAGCTTGGGCGGATGTCGTGGAGGTTTTTCCGCAGCGATTGCGGCATTGACCCTGTTTCGACTTAACATTTAGACTTGCCTTTCACTTCCTCGACGCACGAAATTGTTCCATCCCCGGAGGCTTCCCCAACATGAAAATCGTCTTTGCGGCATCCGAGTGTGTGCCATTCGCGAAAACCGGCGGTTTGGCCGACGTGGTCGGCGCGTTGCCCCCGGCGCTGGCCGCACTCGGCCACGACGTCACCGTCTACTTGCCGAAATACAAGCAGACCAGGCTGACCGACGTCAAGACCGTGGTGCGCAGCATTACCGTTCCCTTCGA
>DASWAR010000003.1:0-3994 GCA_036391015.1 Terriglobales bacterium | reverse complement strand
CCTTCCGCCGAGCCAGCTCCCACCAGAGTATGTAACTCGTCGATGAAGATGACGGCGTTCTGGTTCTCCATCAACTCCTTCATGATGGTTTTGAGGCGTTCCTCGAACTGGCCGCGGTACTTGGTGCCGGCGACGATCAGCGATAGATCGAGCCCGAGGATACGCTTGTCGGAAAGGAACGACGGAACTTCGCCGTCGGCGATGCGCTGCGCCAGTCCTTCGACGATGGCGGTCTTGCCCACGCCGGGTTCGCCGATCAGGACGGGGTTGTTCTTGGTGCGGCGGCAGAGAATCTGGACCACGCGCTCCAGCTCCTGCTCGCGTCCGACCAGCGGGTCGAGTTGGTTGTCCATGGCGGCCTGGGTAAGGTCGCGGGAGAACTCGCTGAGCAGCGACGATTCGCGATTGCGCTGCGGCGTGGCTTTTTCCTGCGTGCTGCGCGCCAGTTCCTCGCGGATGGTGGAGAGGCGCAGGCCGCGCTCGTGGAGGATTTCGGCGGCAAAACATTTTTCTTCGCGCAATAGGCCCAACAGCAGGTGCTCGGTGCCGATGTGCTTGTGCGACAGGCGCTCGGCTTCCTCCGCCGCATACGCGAGCACGCGCTTGCACTCGTTGGAGAGCGGCAGGTCAACCGAGGTCGAAACTTTTTCCCGGATGGTGGTGTGGCCTTCAATCTGTTTCCGGATCGACTCCACCGAGGCGTGCGAGCGCAGGAAACGATTGGTCAGAGCCTTGTCTTCGCGCAACAGGCCCAGCAGCAGGTGCTCGGTTTCGATGTAAGGAGAACCGAACTGGCTGGCCTCGTAGCGGGCGAAGAAGATAACGCGCCTGGCTTTTTCCGTGTACCGTTCAAACATTGGTTGTTCTCCGCATGACCTAAGGCCCTCTTACCCCATCCACCGCCTACGCCGGCAACGCCCGGTTAGGCACCGTACACGGAAGCGGGACTCGTCCCCTTGACTCTAGCAATCCTCATGCCATTGGCAACGACTCCGGAGAAACTTCCTCCAGCCGCCCATTCTCCAGCCGCATGACGCGGCTGCAACGGCGCGCAAACGCAAGGTTGTGGGTGGCAAGGAAAGAGGTTAGTCCGTAGTCGCGATGTAACCTGGCGATCAAATCAAATACCGCCTCAGCAGTCCGGTTATCCAGATCGCCGGTGGGTTCGTCTGCCAGCAGCAATTGCGGCCTCGTCACCAGAGCCCGGGCTAGAGCAACGCGTTGCTGCTCGCCCCCGGACAGCTCACCTGAACGATGGTGCGCGCGGTCCTCTAACCCAACTTCGCGCAGCCACCGCGCGGCTTCCGATTCCGCCTGGGTCCGTGCCTGGCCCCGGATCATGAGGGGCATGGCCACGTTCTCCGTCGCGGTGAATTCCGGCAGCAAATAATGAAACTGCCAGACAAACCCAATCTCGCGGTTGCGAAATTCGGCTGCCGCTTCGTCGGTCAGCGATTGCAACTTTACTTGGGCGCAGTATACGTCACCTTCGGAAGCGCTATCAAGCGCTCCGAGGATGTGCAAAAGGGTTGATTTCCCTGCACCCGACTGTCCCACAATGGCTACCATCTCTCCCGTGTGCACCCGGAAGGACAAGTTGTCAAAGAGCACCAGATCGGACCTGCCCGAGCGAAAAACCTTCTTCAGGTTTTCCACACGCAGAATCTCGGTCTTTTCCATTGGATGCAGGTGCTTTCTCCCACGGTGCAACAATCCCCGGCTGAACTGCGCAAAACCCACATCCGGCCTACGCTTTGCCTATCATGACACGGGATGGAAGCCTAAGTTATACACAAGCCCGTTACCTTGGTGATCTCCCTGAGTACTAATCACTCATAGCGCAGCGCTTCGGCGGGCAGAATGCTCGACGCCGACCACGATGGATAAATAGTTGCGACAAAAGAGACACCAATGGCCACCACCGCCACCCAAATCCCGTCCACCAGGCGCGGCGCGAAGGGGACGTAATCAATCGAATACACCTCGGGCGAGAGGGAGATAAAGTGGTAGTGTCCGCCCGCCCAGGAGAGCGCGTAGCCGGCCACCAGCCCGAGCACGGTGCCGATGATTCCTACCAGCACCCCTTGAGCAATGAACACCCGCCGCACCTGGCGCTTCTTCGCCCCCATGGACATCAGCACCGCGATGTCACGCGTCTTCTCCATCACCATCATGATGAGCGAGATCAGGATATTGAGCGCGGCGACGAATACGATCAGTCCAATGGTGATAAAGGTGACGACACGTTCCAGGCGAAGCGCACGGAACAGCGCGCGGTTCTGCTCCATCCAGTTGGTGGCCATGAATCCGGGGCCGGCGACCCGCTGCAGTTCGTTGCCCACCTGCCCCGCTTTGTAAATGTCGTCAATCTTAAATTCGATCACCGACACCAGATCGCCGAGACCGAACAGTTGCTGCGCGTCGGAGAGGCGGATAAATGCCCAGGAGCTGTCGTAATCGAAGAAGCCCGAGTTGAAGATGCCGGTGACCTTGAAGCGTACATACTTGGGCACCAGCCCGAAGGGCGTGAGCTCGCCTTGCGGGCTGATGACCATGACCACCGAGCCGACAGTGGCGCCGAGGTCGTCGGCCATTTCCTTGCCCAAAACAATCGGCGGCATTGCGGCCACGCGCTGCTGCACGGCCGCCAGCGAATCCGGCGACGATGATGGAGCGCGCTCGCCCTCGAGCGCGTTAGGTTCCAGCGCCGCCGCCGAGCCCACGGTAACGTTCTTCAGCATGTCGCTGACCTTGCGCTCGTACTCCGGCAGGATCCCCTTCAGAATCGCGCCCTTCGCCCTCGCGCCTCGCGATACCAGCACCTGCTCGTAAATCGCGGGTGAGGCGGCTGCGACGTGTGGTTCTTTCTGCAATCGCGCCAACATCGACTGCCAGTTGCGGATGCCGTCGCTCTCCACGCGCAGCAGTTGCACGTGCGAGGTCGAGCCGAGCAGGCGGTTTTGCAGGTCCTGGCGGAAGCCGTTGTTGATGGCGAGCGCGATAATCAGCGAGGCCACCCCGGCGGTGACACCGGCAATCGAGATGGCGGTGATGATGCCGATCAAGGCTTGTCTGCGTTTGGCACGCAGGTAACGCGACGCAATGAACAGTTCGAAGGACATGGGAAGAAGCTGTCGGCTGTCAGCTATCAGCTATCAGCAATCAGCAAAATCATGGTAAATGATGGCGCCCCACATTCGATATCATGGCCAGGAATTCGCGAATCGCATTCGGAGGTGACGTCATGCGCAGTTGGTTTGTGCTTTCTTGTGTGCTGCTATTCACCGCCGCAGCCACGGCACAGAAGATGACCGAGCAGATCAAGTGCGGGAAGCCGGATCAGCAGTACGCCATCCCGGTGGGCGACGCGCCGGGGCACGTCTACAGCATTTCGCATGCCAGCTGCACTTATCCCAAGCCGGCCAATATCGGCGTGGCGAAGAAGGTCGCCGGTGAGGACGTCGTCTTCAGCGAGACCACCGGCACGCGCACCCAGTGGCACGGCGTGTACACCGAGACCATGAGCAACGGCGAAAAGCTCTACTACCGGCACCACGGCGAAGGCGTGCTGAACAACGGCACTTTCACCTCCGGCGAAGATTTCTGGGAGGTCAGCGGGGGCACGGGCAGTTACAAGGGGTTCAAGGGCAAGGGAGTCTGCAAACTCCACCCGCAACCTGACGGCATGTTTATCGATGACTGCAGCGGCGAGTACACGCCGCCGAAATAGCTTCGGTTTCAAGTTTCAGTTTCAGCCAGGAACGCCGCGGTTAGAAACGCGGCATGATCGCCTGGGACGCGCCGCTTGTCGTCGCGGTAAGCCTGGCCGAAGCGCGACTCCAGTTCCCGTTCTTCGGCGGCGATCATGACTGGCGCGCAACGTTAGACGCAGGGACTCGCGGACACCTTCTATCGCCCGAACTCTGCCTGTTGGATGGCGTAGTGCCCTGAAGGGCTCACTCTCAGGACTGTTACCCCGCCCTCACGAACGCAT
>DASWAR010000002.1:0-2733 GCA_036391015.1 Terriglobales bacterium | reverse complement strand
CCGTGAGGCAGACGAATTTTACGCCGCGAAGCTGGCCGGCTCGACCACCGAGGAGAGTGCGCGCGTCGCTCGCCAGGCGTATGGCAGCCTGCTGTGGTCCAAGCAGTTCTACGAGTACATCATTCCTGATTGGTTGGACGGCGACCCCAAGCAGCCCCCGCCTCCCGAAGAACGCAAGAACGGTCGGAATTCTCGCTGGCGACACCTGCACTGTCGCGATGTCATGATTGTTCCCGACAAGTGGGAATTCCCCTGGTTTGCCGCCTGGGACCACGCTTTCCAGTTGGTCACCCTCGCCGAGGTTGACCCCGAGTTGGCCAAGAGCCAAGCCATACTGTTCCTGCGCGAGTGGTACATGCACCCCAACGGGCAACTTCCTGCCTACGAGTTCGCCCTGGACGACGTGAATCCGCCGGTCTATGCCTGGGCCTGCTGGCGCATCTATAAGATGACCGGCGGCCGCGGCCAGCGTGACCGCATTTTCCTGGAGCGCGCCCTGCAAAAGCTCCTGCTCAACTTCACCTGGTGGGTGAACTGCGAAGACCCCAGCGGCAAGAACTTGTTTGCCGGCGGTTTTCTGGGCTTCGACAACATCAGCCTGTTTGACCGTTCCACGCCTCCGCCGCCCGGCGTCACCTATGCCCAGGCCGACGGCACCGCATGGATGGGTTTCTACTGCCTCACCATGCTTGCCATGTCGATGGAACTGGCGCTGGAAAACCCGGCCTACGAGGACATCGCCTCGAAATTCTTCGAGCACTTCGTTGCCATCGCCGAGGCCATGAACAATTTCGGCGGCACCGGACTCTGGGATGAAGAAGACGGCTTCTACTACGACGGCGTGGACGTCGGCGGCCAGGTCCAGTCGGTACGCGCTCGCTCCATGGTCGGATTGGTCACCCTGTTTGCGGTCGAAGTTCTGGACGACCACGTCATTGACCGCCTGCCGGGCTTTAAGCAGCGCATGAACTGGTTCCTGAAGAACCGGCCCGATCTCGGCCACCAGATCGCTTATGCGGTTAGCGGAAGCAACGGCGGGGAGGGGCGGCGGCTGCTGGCAATCCCGTCTCGGCAACGTCTGGAGCGCGTGCTGCAATATGTATTCGAGGAGCAGGAATTCCTCTCGCCCTACGGCATTCGCTCTCTCTCTGCCGTGCACCGCGAGCACCCTGGTGTCCTGCATACCGCCAATGGCGACCTTCGCGCCGAGTACACTCCCGGAGAATCCACCACTTCGGACTTCGGCGGCAATTCCAATTGGCGTGGGCCTGTCTGGTTTCCCGTGAACTATCTGCTGGTGGAATCGCTGCAGCGCTACCATCACTTCTACGGCGACAGTTTCACGGTCGAGGTCCCCGTCGGCTCCGGTCGCACCATGAATCTCACCGAGGCCGCATCGGAGATCTCTCGCCGCCTGGTGCATATTTTTCTTCCCGACCGCCACGGACGGCGTGCGTGCCACGGCGAGCAGGCTCGCTTTGCCACCGATCCGTATTGGCGCGACCTCATCCTCTTCAACGAATATTTTCACGGCGACAACGGTCGCGGATGCGGCGCCAGCCACCAGACCGGCTGGACCGCGCTGGTGGTTCGGCTGCTCCGGAAATTCGGCGCTGCACGCTCCACCGCAGTCGTAGAATCGGCGGTTGCGAAACCGGCGAAAGTCGCCGTGGCAGGTAAGGCATGAAAATCCTTGTGATCGATATCGGGGGTACCCACGTCAAGATCTATGCCACCGGGCATCTGGAGGCGATCAAGGTTCCATCCGGTCCAACGCTCACTCCCAGGAAGATGGTTAAGGCGGTGCGCGAAGCGACTGCCGGCTGGAATTATTCGGCCGTCTCCATTGGCTATCCCGGACCGGTAGTGCACGGAAAACCGCTGCACGACCCGGCCAACCTCGGCGGCGGCTGGGTCGGTTTCGATTTCACGAAAGCTTTCGGCTATCCGGTCAAGATCATCAACGATGCTGCCATGCAGGCGCTCGGCAGCTACCGCGGCGGCCGTATGCTGTTTCTCGGCTTGGGCACCGGCCTGGGCTCCGCGCTCATTGTGGACGGCGTCCTCGAACCCATGGAACTGGCCCACCTGCCCTACAAGCACGGGCGCTCGTACGAGGAGCACGTCGGAGCTGCGGCCCTGAAGCGCCTGGGAGAAAAGAAATGGATCAAGGCCGTGTACCAGGTTGTCGCCCAGTTGAAGAACGCGTTGCAGGCCGACTACGTCGTGCTGGGCGGAGGGAACGCCAAGCGGCTCACGACTCTGCCACCCGACACATTCGCCGGCGATAACGAAAATGCGTGCCAGGGCGGATTCCGCCTCTGGCATTCGGAGACGCAGCGCAAGGCGCTGGCTGCCGCCGGCGATTAACAGGACAGCAATCGTGGAACGCAAAGTACAAATCGTTTCCGACGCGGCAGCCCTATCCCGGGCCGCGGCCGCCGTGTTCATCGCCGCCGCCAATCACGCCGTCGAAAAGAAAGGTACGTTTACCGTAGCCCTGTCGGGAGGTTCGACTCCGAAAGCGCTCTATTCGCTGCTCACCACCGACCGCGATCTGAACGCGCGCGTCCCCTGGCAGAAGATCGATTTCTTTTTCGGCGACGAACGCCACGTCCCCCCGGAACACGCCGAAAGCAACTACCGCGCGGCGCACGAGGCCATGCTATTCAAGGTGCCCGTCAGCCCGGCCCGGGTGTTTCGCATGCGGGGCGAATACAAGGAAACCGAAAA
>DASWAR010000001.1:0-25011 GCA_036391015.1 Terriglobales bacterium | reverse complement strand
GGCGCCAGGCGGCAGGCATTCAGATCGCCCGATCACCCGATCGTCGTTTTGCTCGCCAGAACGAACTCACACCAAACCACAAGAACACCAGCGCAAAGCAGGCGGCCAGGACCATCTTGCCGGGGCCGATCTTTCCCGCTTGCCACGCCTGATATTCGCGCCAGCACGCCAGGCCGCCCGCCAGCGCGAAGAACAGGAAAAACACTCCCGTGATCTGCAGCCAAAGCAGGTGGACGACGCGCCCGAAGTGCCGGAACGTGATCTGGAGGGCGGAATAGCCGGCGCGCAACCATCGGCTCTGGCCCGCCTGGCGCGCCGCGATGCGACCGAAAATCCCCAGCTTGCGGGCGGTGGAAAGGCCTGGCACGGGCTCCATTCTAGCAGCGCACAACCCATCCCCTTGGTCATAAATCACTAAACCGCGTGACGCGGAGTAACAGGCGGCAGGCTGCAGGCGCCAGGCGGCAGGCATTCAGATCGCCCGATCACCAGATGATCCGATCACCCGATTCCTTGTGCTACCATCAAAACTTCCTTACCTAGGCGTCATGAACGCGAATGACCAGAACTGATCCGGGATGATTCGATGAAGGACACGCTTGGAGTGCTGTTGGCCGGAGGGGCGGGCGAACGCCTGTATCCCCTGACGCGCGACCGGGCCAAGCCGGCGGTGACGTTCGGCGGGATTTACCGCATCATCGACATTACTTTATCGAACTGCATCAATTCCGACCTGCGGAAGGTGTACATCCTCACGCAGTACAAGGCGTTGTCGCTGAACCGGCATATCCGCGAGGGCTGGAACATCGTGGCGCGCGACCTGGGCGAGTTTGTCGAGATCCTGCCGCCGATGAAGCGCGTCAGCGAGAATTGGTACTTGGGCACGGCCGATGCGGTGTACCAGAACATTTACTCGATCGGCGCGGAGCAGCCCAAGCACGTGCTCGTCCTGTCGGGCGACCACATTTACAAAATGGACTATTCGCGGATGCTGCGGCAGCACGTGGAGTCGGGCGCCGACGTGACGCTGGGGACCATCCTGATCGATCCGGAAGAAACGCAGCGCTTCGGCGTGGTGGACGTGGACCGCGAGGGCAGAATCGTCGGCTTCCAGGAGAAGCCGCAAGATACCGATATCCGCTCGCCCTACAACCTGCGGATGGTATCAGGCTCGATGGGCGTGTACCTGTTCAACACCGACGTGCTCATCCCGGTGCTGCTGAAGGATGCGGAGGACCCAACTTCTTCCCACGACTTCGGCCACGATATCCTGCCGAGGATGGTGGACGACTACCGCGTGTACTCGTACAACTTCATCGACGAAAACAAGAAAGAGGCGCTGTACTGGCGCGACGTGGGGACGCTGGAAGCTTTTTACGAGGCCAACATGGACCTGGTGGCGGTGTCGCCGGTGTTCAACCTGTACGATTCGAGTTGGCCGATCCGCACCCACCAGCGGCAATATCCGCCGGCGAAATTTGTATTTTCCGATCCGAACCGCACCGGCACGGCGGTGGATTCCATCGTGTCTTCAGGCTGCATTCTCTCCGGCGGCGCGGTGCGCAACACCGTGCTCTCGCCCGACGTGCGCGTGAACTCGTATTGCGAAGTTGACGACAGCATCATCTTCAGCCACGTCAATATCGGGCGGCATTGCCGCATCCGGCGGGCGATCATCGACCGCGACGTGCACATCCCCGAAGGGACCATCATCGGCTACGACACCGAGGCCGACCGGCAGCGCTACTTCGTAACCGAAAGCGGGATCACCGTGGTGACGCGCGATTACTCGCTGTTCGAGAGCCCGGTGGCGGTGGATTACTTCACGTCGGAATAGCGATCTGCTTTCAGCGATCAGGAAAGCCCCACCCCTTCAGCTGCGCTCAGGGCAGGCTCTGTCGCTCCCCTTCGGCTGCGCTCAGGGCAGGCTCCCCCGGGAGCGACAAGGGCGGGGCAACCTCAGCCGAACCTGCTAAAATCCAGTGTTTCCTCAGAGTTACCCGGGCGGAACTTTCTGGTCAAACGGTCCGTATTCATCCGCAGGGGTAGTGTGACCAGGAGTTCCCGAGGAGTGCCGGTTGGACGACAATCAAGTCGTGGCCTCTCTGGTCCGTCGCTGCGTAGCCGGCGACGCGGTTGCCTGGGAGGAGATTGTCGAGCGCTTCAACCGGCGTATCTTTAACATTTGTTATCGGTTTACCGGATCACAGGACGACGCCCAGGACCTCGCCCAGGAGGTCTTCATCAAGATTTACCGCACCCTGAAAACCTACGATACCGATAAGGGGTCGTTTATGACTTGGGTGGCCACCCTGACTCGGAACCTGCTGGTGGACCATTTTCGCAAGAGCAAGCAAGACCGGGTAACCGACTCGATGGACGAGCCGGTTACGGCCGAGGAGGGTTCCATCAGTGTGGCCTCGCGGCTGGAAGACTCCGGTCCCGCGCCCGACGCCCGCCTCCAGAGCCGCGAAACCCAGGAAATGGTGCAAAAAGCGCTTCAGAAACTCTCCCCCGAGCTGCGGGAGGCGGTGATCCTCCGCGACCTGCAGGACATGGACTACCGGGAAATCGCCCTGGCCCTGAAGGTACCGGAGGGTACGGTGAAGTCGCGGATAAATCGGGGACGAACGGAACTTGGACGGCTGCTTTCACGTACTTATAGGCAGGTGACCTGATGTACGAGGAATCCAAACCCGGAATGCAGTGCCACGAGTTCGACGGGCTGCTCAGCGATGCGATGGACGGCACCTTGGCCGGCGCCCAGCGCGAGCAGTTCGAGCGGCACCGGACCACGTGCCCGACTTGCGGCCCGATGTTTGCCGAAGCCCGGCGCGGCCTGCAATTGCTGCGCGGCCTGGCGGAGGTGGAGCCTCCGGCAAATTTCGTCCACAACGTGCTGGCCGCGACCATCGGACGAGTGGAGGAAGCGGCGCCGGCGGCGCACGCCCGCGAAAGCCGGTGGAACAGGTTCCGGGCGGGCCTGCGGCTGGGAGGCCTGCAGCCGAAGTTCGCCATGTCGTTTGCCATGGCGTTCTTCTCGATTTCGCTGGTGCTCAATCTTGCCGGCGTCAAGATCGGCAACCTGCGGCACCTCGACCTGAGTCCCAACGCCATCGTGCGCGGCGCCTACGAAGCGCAGGGCCGCGTGGTGAAGTACTACGAAAATATCCGCTTCGTGTACGAGATCGAATCGCGCGTGCAGGAGTTGAAGCGCGCGACCACGCCGGAGGAGAGCACTCCACCGGCGGAGAAACGGAAAGAGCACAAGGACCAAAGCGACAATCCCGATCAGAACAAGTATCGGAACTACAGCCGGGAGCAGGAGGCCGTCACCATGGCGCGATTATTCGATCCGGCCCCGCTCGCCGGTCAGGTTTTCGCCAGGAGAAACTCATGAACTGCACTGTCCATACCGACGTCGCGGCGACGTCGTATTGCCGCACCTGTGGCAAGGCGATGTGTGAGAAGTGCTCGCACAGCGTTCGCGGCGTCGTTTACTGCGAAGATTGCATCGCCACGCGCCTGCACGACACCATGCCGTCGGCGGCGCCGGCCAGCGGCTTCGTGCCGGGCACCGCGGGCGCGCCCGTTGTGGTGACCAGCGGCCCCAGCCCGGGGCTGGCCGGCGTGCTGGCGGGGTTCTTCCCGTTCGGAGTCGGCGCGGTATACAACGGCCAGTACGCCAAGGGTCTGACGCACCTGCTGATCTTTGTCGCGCTCGTCCTCGGTGCTTCACAAGGCGGCGACACTGGCGGAGCGGTCTTCGGGCTGGGCATCGCATTCTTCTACGTCTACCAGATCATTGACGCGGTCCGTTCCGCGCACGCCATTCGCTTGGGGCAGCCCGCGCCCGATCCGTTCGGACTGTCGAGAGCCTTCGGTACAGGCGAGCGCACCGACTTCAGCCGAGTGCCGGTAGGCGCAGTGGTGCTCATCGGCCTGGGTGTCCTGTTCCTGCTGAACACCATGGGGCTGTTCCATGCGTACTGGATCCACCGGCTCTGGCCGTTGATCCTGATCGTCATCGGCGTGTGGCTTTTGGTGAAGCGCTTCTCACCGCCGGGCGGCGCGACGAGGGAGATGTGAGGAGATGAGCCATGGATAACTATCAGCCCAACCAGACTTGCTACTGCACGCGCTGCCGGAGTCGCGGCCTGATGGGCCCGGCGGTGCTGATCACCCTCGGCGTGCTCTTCATGCTGAGCGAATTCGGAGTGGCGCATTTCGAACGCACCTGGCCGATCCTGCTGATCGTCATTGGCCTGGTGAAGGTGCTTGCTGGCAACCTGGACACCACCGGGCATATGGACGTGATCGCGCCGGCGCCTCCAGGAGCGCCGCCGGCGCCAACCCAGAATCCTGAACCGCGGCAGGTGGACCATGTCTAGTCCCGCTCCGCAAATCCATGTTCATCGGCGCCGCTCGCTGGCCGGGCCGATGGTGCTCATCCTTATCGGGGTCATCTTCCTGCTCGGCAACATGCATTACCTGAGCTGGGCATCGCTGCACCATTATTTCGCTCGCTACTGGCCCGCGCTGTTGATCCTGTGGGGTCTGGTCAAGCTGCTGGAGCACTGGCAGGACAATCGCGCCGGCGTGCCCTCACGCGGCATCGGCGCCGGCGGCGTGGTCCTGATCATCTTCCTCATCCTGTTTGGCATGGGCTTTACCGCATCCGATCGCATCAACTGGAACGCGCTGCGCAACCAGGCTGACCTCGACGGCGATTTCGGCGGCCTGTTCGGGAATTCCTACAACTTCAGCGCCACCGTGGAACAGCCCTTTGCGGCCGGAAGCGATCTGAAAGTCGTCTCCGATCGAGGCGACGTGGTGGTGAACACCTGGGCAGAGCCCAAGGTCAAGGTCGTGGTGCGCAAGAAGGTAGTGGCCGACAACGAAGAGCAGGGCAAGAAGATCGATGGCGAGACGCAGCCCACCTTCACCACGGCGGGCACCGCGGTGACGCTGAACGCGAACACCGGCAGCGCGGGCAACAACGCTGTTGCCAGCGATCTGGAAATCTATGTCCCGCAGAAGGCGAACGTGGAGGTCTCCACCCGGCGTGGCGACATCCGCATAGCCGGACGTGCGGGCAACATCACCACCAGCTCGCGAGGCGACGTTACAGTTGCCGACAACGCCGGCAACGTTAACATCAGCCTGCGCCGCGGCAGCGTGCGCGCCACCAACGTCAAGGGAGACGTCATCGTGGACGGCCGCGTGGACGATACCACCATCAGCGATGTCAGCGGGGACGTGCGCCTCAGTGGAGACTTCTTCGGGCAGATGAACCTGGCGAAGGTGGCCAAGGGCGTCAGCTTCCATTCCGCGCGCACCGATATGCAGATGGCGCGCCTGGACGGCGACCTGACGATGGAATCGGGCGACCTGCACGCACGTACGATCATGGGCCCGATGCACCTGACAACCCGCGCCAAGGACATCCACCTCGAGGATGTGTCCGGCAACCTGAAGATTGACAACAGCAACGGCGTGGTGGAATACCGCGCCGGCAAAGGCCTGGGCGATATCGAAATCAACAACCAGCGCGGTACGGTGCAGGTGATGTTGCCGAAGAACGCCGCGTTCCAGGTGGACGCGCGCACCGACCGCGGCGAGATCGAGACCGACTTTCCTTCCATCCAGGTAAAGAGCGAGCACAACTCGCAGAAGGCCAGCGGAACCGTCGGCAGCGGCGGGCCGCAGGTGAAGCTGACCAACGATCGCGGCGACGTGCAGATCCGGCAGTCCACGGGCGCTGCCGCGCCCGTTCCACCGCAGCCGCCCAAGGCGCCCAGTGCGCCCGGCATGCAGCGCGGCTCGGTGATCGACCGCGGGCACGTGGCGGTTAACCGGAGCCGACGCGGGGTGGTTGTGCCAGAACCGCGGAGCTACGCGCCGGGTACGCTGTAGGATTCAGTCGTCAGTCTTCAGTCGCCAGTCGTCAGGGAGTTTCCTGAAGACCGAAGACTGACGGCTGGAGACTACGTCCGCAGCGCACAGCTTGCGCCCGGCATGCCGCTGTGCAGAAAGTAAGAATCGAGATCCGCGCCCGCCCGCGTCAGATCTTCTAGCGAGAAAAACTCCTGGATTCCTTCGAACAACTGGCGCTCTTCTTTGCGCACATGCGCCGCCAGGCTGGCGGAAAAGAGTTGAAGCTCGGGTACGGTGAGACGTCCGGCGGCGGCGCCGGCGGCGTACTGGCGCAGGGAAACGTGCTCGATGCGGAGTTCATCCACCAGGTCGCGCAACGAGGGCGCGCGCTGGGCGAACGGGAACAACACTTTCTCTTCGGCTTCGAAGTGGTAGCGGATCTCGCTCTCGAACAGCCGCGCGATCTCCTGTTGCCAGTGCTGTGGGTCGGGATGTTGGGATTGCAGCCCGCGCTCGATCTGGACGCACAGCGCCAGTGCGTGCTGATGCTGGTGAGAGAGCGGGATAAGGTTGCGGTCGCGCAGCATGTATCTATTATGCCTGTGCCGTCCCTACGGGACTCGGGATTCAATTGGCCAGCTTTCCCGGCACTGACGTGCCGGGCTATGAACTATCGTCCCTGCGGGACTCGGGCAATTGTCACAGCGTTCCCGGCGCTGAAGCGCCGGGCTATTGTCATTCGCCCCTTCGGGGCTGTGCCCTAACGCCCAACGCCGGAAAGCTGGAACCTGGAGCGTGGCGCCGTCAGCCTTGAGCCTTGCGCCTCGAGCCTAACGCCTTGAGCGTAACGCCTGATACCTGCTTTACTAAACTGCCCCGCGCAGCAGACAATAATCGTTTGCTTACGCGCCCGCGGTGCCGTCTGCCGCGGGCACAGCAATAATCAATTTAGCCCAGAAAGAGGATGCCACTTATGCCCGCAACCGGTGAACTGATCCGGATGATGAACTACGTGGACGACATTACCGCCACCTTGCGCCGCGTCATCGCCAACGTCCCGTACATGACCGAGGAAGAGAAGAGGCGCCTGGCCGAATACATGCGCAAGGCCGACCCGAACTTCGATGGCCTGATGCAACGGCTGGAGAAGGAGTCCAAGTAATGGAGGTCCGCACCGTCGCGGTGATCGGCGCCGGCATCATGGGACGCGGCATTGCGCACGCCGCCGCGCTCGGCGGCTATCGCACCATCCTGGAGGACATCCTGCCCAGCGCGTTGCGCCGCGCCGGCGACGAAATCCGCGCCAACCTCGACAAGGCGGTGGAACTGGGGAAGGTCACCGCCGGTGAAGCCCAGGAGGCGATGGGACGCATGGAATACGCGGGTGCGGTGGATGAGGCCGCGCGCGCCGCCGACCTGGTGATCGAAGCCGTCCCGGAAGAGATGGAGTCGAAGATCGAGATCTTCACCCTGCTGGACAAAATCTGCCGGCCGGAAACCATTCTCGCGTCAAACACGTCTTCGCTGAGCATCACGGAAATTGCGTCGGTCACTTACCGGCCGAAAAAGTGCGTCGGCATGCACTTCTTCAACCCGGTGCACAAGATGAAGCTGCTGGAAATCGTGCGCGCGCTGGAGACGGGCGACGACACGCTGGCGATCGCGGTCGAGGTGGGGCGGCGGATGAAAAAAGAAGTGGTGGTGATCAAGGAATCGCCGGGATTCATCACCAGCCGCATCAACGCCATGATCGGCAACGAAGCGTTCTACATGCTGCAGGAAGGCATTGCCAGCGCCGAGGACATTGATAAAGCGCTGAAGATGGGACTCAACCATCCCATGGGGCCGTTCGAACTGGTGGACCTGGTGGGGCTGGACACGCGCCTGCACATTCTGGAGTACCTGCACAAAACGCTCGGCGAAAAGTACCGCCCGTCGCCACTGCTGGTGCAGTACGTCAAGGCCGGACGGCTGGGACGCAAGGCAGGACGCGGGGTTTATACGTACGCGGAACAGACGCCGCCCGCCACCGAAGCCGCGAGCAAGAGCAGCGAATAATTCAGGCTGGCCGCATGGCACCGCGCAGCAGCACCATGAGATACAAATACCATCATGTCGGCATACCGACGCGCCGAAAGCTACCAGGAATGGTGGACATCCCGCATTTGAACATTCACGCCACCGATCATGAGTCAAGCCCGTTCGGTATCCAGTGGATGATGTACGGCGAGCATTGCGACGTGCCCGACTTGGTGCGTACCGTACCGCACGTTGCCTTTGAAGTGGATGATCTCAAGGCGGCGATCAAGGGAAGGAAAGTGATCGTACGGCCGAACTCGCCCTCGCCGGGCGTTGTCGTGGCCATGATCGAGGAAGCCGGTGCGCCCGTCGAACTGCTGCAGTTCACCGACAAACGCGCCAACCGCCGGTATGTTGCGCGCGAGATGAAGCAAGTGCGACGTCGCTAGTCCGAGCGCGGTACATTGTCCTGCACCAATTCCCATGCCCTCTGCACGTCATCCCACGTGGTCTGCAAATTTCCGATCGCCAGCCGCAGGACCACCTTGCCGTGAAGTACGGTGTGCGAGATAAAGACTTCGCCGGTGGAGTTCACCGCCTCCATCAGCGCGCTGTTTTCCTCGTCCGTTCCTTTGTAACGGAAGCAAACCACGGAGAATGGCACGGGCGCGACCACCTCGAACCGCGGGTGACGGGCGACAATTTCGGCGAACTGCTTTGCCCATGCGATATGCGAGCGCAGGATTTCCTGCATGCGCTCACGCCCGAAATAGCGCATCAGAAACCAGAGCTTGAGCGCGCGGAAGCGGCGCCCGAGCGGCACTCCGAGATCGGAAGCGGTAAGGTTGAGCGCGCCCGAACCGCCGGAGGCGCGCAGGTAATCCGGAACTAGCGAAAACGCCTGGCGCAAGATCTCCGGCCGCCGCGTGTAGAAGGCGCTCAGGTCCACGGGCGTGAACAGCCATTTGTGCGCGTTCACCACCAGCGAATACGCGCGCTCCGCACCGCGCAGGATGTGCTGGTACTCCGGCAGGATGGCAGCCGCGCCCGCGTACGCGGCGTCAATGTGCAGCCAGAGGCCATACTTTTCCGCGATATCGGCCATGGCAGAGACCGGGTCCACGCTGGTGGTCGAGGTGGTACCGACCGTCGCCACCACACAGAACGGACGCTTGCCCTCGGCGAGGTCCTTCTCGATCGCCTCCACCAGCGCCTCCGGGCGCAGGCGAAATTCGGCGTCGGAGGGGATTTTCCGCACGTTGTTCTGCCCGACGCCGAGTGCAATTGCGCCCTTCTCCACCGACGCGTGCGATTCCTGCGAGGTGTACAGCGTCAGGCTGGGCCGGGCGCCGTCGGTGCGCACGCTGGGATCGGCCATGTGGCGAGCGGCCGCGATGGCGTGCAGGGTGCTGACCGACGCGGTGTCGTAAATGATTCCGAAATAGTCGTCGGGCAGGCCCATCCACTGCCGCAGCCAGCCCAGCGCCACTTGCTCCAGCTCTACGATGGCAGGGGAACTCTTCCAACTCAGGCCGTTGGTGTTCAGCGCCGCCGACAGCGCCTCCGCCAGAATGGCCGGCGCCGATCCCGTGCACGCGAAGTACGCAAGAAAACGCGGATGGTTCCAGTGCGTGACCGCGGGCAGAATGATGTTGTTAAAATCCTTGAGAATGGCGTCGTAGGACTCGCCGCGCTCGGGCGCGGAGCGCGGCAGCGCGTCGGTCAGTTCACCCGGCTGGACTTTGGGCAGCACCGGATAATCGCGCGTGTGCTCCAAATAATGAGCGATCCAGTCAATGACTTCATGGCCTGCGCGCCGGAAATCCTCGACGTAGGCATTCCACTCCGGCGCCGCTGCGGTACGAGTGGTGGACATAAGGGCTCCTGCAATGAAGGACGAACCAACTATTTTAATCGCGCGGTCTGTCGGTCTATCAGTCTTTCGGTCTGCCGGTGAAAAACCCCAGACCGAGGGATAGACCGACGGACCGATCGACCGACAGACCATCACGGTACAATTCAATCGTGACAACGCCGCCGAATCCGCGCCTGCAGCGCGTCCTCGATCAGCTCAAGCTGTACGACCACCCGCTGCTGGCGTTCGACGCGCGGGAGCAGGGTGAGGGCGTCGAGGTGATCATCAATTTCCGCGATCCCGCCGTGCCGGTGCATACCTACTACTTCAGCATGCATCCGCGCGATCTCGATCACCCCCAGTTCGAGTGGACTTTCCAGCACCAGCTTTTTGCCTGCGTGCACGATTACCTGATCGAGATGTTTGTGCGCACGCCGCAAACGCAGAAAGCGGACGCGCGGGCCCGTGCGCAGGAAGAGGACATCGGCAGTTGACCCTTCGCGAATACATCGAGCGGGAGATCGGCGAGCGCGGTCCGATTCCGTTTTCGCGTTACATGGAGCTGTGCCTCTACGGCGCGCCCGGCGGCGATCCGCCCGGGTATTATTCACGCGCCCGGGAACAATTCGGCAAGGCCGGCGATTTCTACACCTCCAGCGACGTGCACGCCGTGTTCGGCCGCCTGCTGGCGCGGCAGTTTGACGAGATGTGGCGCGTGCTGGAGTCGCCGCCGCGGATTGATCTGGTGGAACTGGGGCCCGGCCGCGGACTGTTCGCGCAGGACGTGCTTGACTGGACGGCAAAGAAGTTTCCCGAGTTTCAGCGCGCGCTCCATACCACGCTGGTGGAAGCCTCGCCCGGATTGCGCGCACGCCTGGATGAGCGATTCTCTGCGCAGATCGCGGCGGGCAAGGTGCAGGTGGTGGAAACGGTCGAGCAGGCGAAGATCGAAGGCGAGTTCATTGTTTTTGCCAACGAGTTCTTCGACGCGCTGCCGGTGGAGGTGGTCGCCGATCGCGGCGAACTGCGCATCGGCGTGGAAAATGGCCGATTCGTCGAGAGCTTCGCGCCGCCCAGCGCCCAAGAACTGGACTTCCTCGACCGCTACTCCGTCCATCCCGAACCGGGTGAACGAGTGGAAGCGACGCTGGTTGCGCTCGATCACTTGCGGCGCATCGCCGCCGCGCCGGCGGCGGACGCGCGCGGGTTCTGCCTGTTGGTTGATTACGGCTACACGCGCCAGGAGCAGTTGGCAGGGCGCCATCGCGACACCGTCATGGCGTTTCGCCAGCACACCATTTCGCAGAACCCGTACGAGGCCCCGGGGGAACAGGACATCACCGCGCACGTGAACTTCACCGCTCTGATGGACTTCGGAAAACAGGTTGGCCTGGAGCCGCTGGCGCTGGTGACGCAATCGCAGTTGCTGATGGGAATCGGCGAAGACAACCAGTTCGCCGACGCGTTCGAGGACTGCCGCTTGCCGCAGGAGCGGGCCAAAGTCGCGCTGCAACTCAAGCACCTGGCGACGCCGGTGGGAATGGGGGATGCGTTTCAGGCGCTGGTGCTGGGCCGGGGAGTTGCATCGAACAGTATCGCGCGCCTAAGCGGACTCAAGTTTGCCCGGCAAGGTTTCTAGAAACCAGAAACCAGAAACCAGATACTAGAAACCCTCTTTCGACTCCTTCCTCTGATACGGGGCCGAAAGATATTTGCGCGCTTCGCCCATCGCGCCCTGCGTATTGTCATTGGTTTGCAGTGCCTGGCGATATTCGTTGGTGGCGCGCTCGCGCTGGCCGGTGACGTCGAAAATCTTGCCCAGCTGGATGTGGCTCCAGACCTCGGTCCAGCGCGGTTCGCCATCCCCGTTGAGCGCCTCGCGGTAGGCATTGGCCGCCGCCTGGTAGTTTTTCTGCAGGAAGAAAACTTCGGCGATGCGGTAATGCGCCAGCGAACTGTGATTGTTGGCGTCGAGCGACTTTTGGAATTCATGCAGCGCGGCAGCGAGGTCGCCCTGCTCCACCATTCCCTGGCCGCGCATGATGGAAGCGCGCACCTTCAGCTCCTGCGAGTTCTTGAGCACGCGGTTGTCGGGGTCAATCGTGATGCGCCGCGGCTTGCCGAAGGTCTCCACCTGGAAAGCGGAATTCGTGCCCACGACATCGACGCGCTTGGCCTCGCTCTGGCCGTCGGTGTCGATCTTCAATTCGACCGGCATGCGGAACAGGTCGAGGTCTTGCGAGATCTCGCCCACGGTGCGGAAGCCCTTAGCCACGCGGTACACCGTGTACTTGGTCTTGAATTCGGGGGCGCCGGTGGAATCGATCCACTGCGAGAAAAACCAGGTGAGGTTATCGCCGTAGTTCTGCTCCGCGATCTTGCGGAAATCGTCGACCGTGGCGGGCTTGCCCGCGTACTGCTCCACGAAAGTGCGCACCGTCTTGTCGAATAGAGCGTCGCCGATCACCCAGCGCAGCATGTTGAGGATGATGGCGCCCTTGTCGGTGACCAGCGCCTGGAATTCCGGCGCGAACGTGTCCAGACGTCCCACGCTGGACAGCGGCACGGTGTCGTACGCCAGCGCGCCCACTTCCATGTCCTTCACGGCTTCGGTGAATGCGGCCTGGCCGGCTGCGGACTCGACATACCGCGCCTCGGAATAGCGCGCGAAGCCGTCACTCAGCCACCAGTCAGTGCGCGTGGCGGGGCTGACGGCGGCGCCCCACCACTGGTGCGCGATGGTGTTCGCCAGCAGCCGGTAATTCAACCTTCCCGTGAGCGCGCGCGAGGCAATGGCGGCGATCTCCGGCGCCCAAGCGCTGGGCACCGTGTCATCCGGTATTTCCACAATGTTCAGATTGTTGGACAAGGGCGGTCCAAGGCGCGCCGTGTAGAACTGGAACTCGCGGACCGCGGTCTCGGTGTAGTTGGACACCAGGTCCTTGTGCACCGGCTTGACGAAGACGTGCAGGTTCAGTCCAACCGCGTTGCTGCTGCTCTCCTGGAAATTTCCGGCAATGATAGTTCCTGGGAAGCTGGCCTTGGTCCACTCGAAGGTGAAGGTCTTGCCGCCGGAGGTGGCGGGCACCGCGGGCTCGGGCGGTGCCGGCGGCGTGGTGCGGCCGCGAGCGCGCGTCGGCAGCGGTTCCTTCACCGGACGGGCGGGCGCGGGGGCGGCGGCGGAACCCTGCGCGCCGCTGCCGATCACCATCCAGCCCGCGGGCACGGTGATCTTCATGTTCGCGGTAAAACGATTGGTGCCGTAGCCACTCACCGGGAACCAACGTCCGGCATAAAGCAGGTAGCTGGTGTCGTCGCCGACGTATGCCAGCTTCAGACCTTGCACGGGGCTGTCATCGGCGGACGAGAGGGTGCCCTCGTAATCAATTTCCAGGGTCGTGCTGGCGTCTTTAGAGAGTCCCCTGGGCAGCGCGATGCGGATGGCATTGTCCTGCGTGATGCGCTCGGCGGAGAGGGTGTGACCTTCGGCGTCGGTGATGCGCGTCGGGCGCAGCGCGTTATGCAGCTCGAAGCTGGCGACGCTGATATCTTCCAGCGCGGTGAACTTCACCCGCGTGCGCGCGATCAGGCGGTGCGTCTTGGGCTGAAGCTCGGCTTGGATCTGGTAATCGTCAACCCGGAGGCGCGGCCTGTCGGCGGCCGCGGCGGGCAGAGCCAGCGCCGCAACGCTCACCAGAAAGATAACGACGCGCCTCAGGGGCCGTGGTGCGTGGGGCATGAAAAATCTCCGGCTAAATACCCGCTGGTTTTGGATGTGCAGGCGGGCAGAAAAGATGCGCTCAGGCCAGTTCCGGGCAGAGCTGTTGCATCTGCGAGCACTCCGGAACAGGCAAAAGCGGCGCGTTCCGGGAGCCCCGCTGCGCACCGATGGTTCCGACTGCTGATCCGGGGGAAACAACATCTGAGCGGCTGCTGACCCACTCCTACTTTAACCCAGCGCAGCCCAGTTCGTCGCGCCCAAGCGAGGAATTCACCTTTGCCATGCCGCCGCCCATCCCAAAATCCTTGCCAGCGGCAAGGAACGGAGTAAAATCCGGCCACTGCGTTGGTGGGGTTCTGGGCGGTCTTGGATTCGCCCAGGCAAGCAGCCGTACTCCGGCTGTCTGCGGAGGAGGTCGGGATGTCATTTCTGGCCAGGGTGCGCGTATTCGCTCTCGTCGTCTGCCCGTTGGTGCTTGCGATCATGACACTGGCGCAGGCACCGCCTCCCGTCATGGAAACCTTGTTGTCGAATGCCAACGCCGGGACTGTGCCGGCGCTGCCGGCAAGCGAGACCATCCGCGCGCGCGTGGACGAGGTGAACGTGGTATTCACCGTCTCCGACGCCTCCGGCAAGTTCATCAGCCACATCTCACTCGATGACTTGCACGTGCTCGACAACCGGAGCGCCCCGGAACGAATCAGCTATTTCCAACAGCAAAGCGACCTGCCGTTGCGCGTCGGCGTGCTCGTGGACCTGAGCAATTCCATCACCGAACGTTTCGCGTACGAGAAAAAGGCGGCCATTGCCTTCCTGCAGAAAGTGCTACGGCCGCAGGTCGACCAGGCGTTCCTGGTGGGATTTGGGTCGCGCGTCATCCTGTACCACGACTTCAGCAGCGACATCGGCGCGCTGTCGAACGCGGTGCGCGAGATGCGTGCCGGAGGCGACACGCAGTTGTACGATGCCATACATTTCGCGTCGGCCAAGCTAGGCAGCGCTCCCGGGCCGGCGTCGATGCGTCGCGCCATCATCCTCATCACCGACGGCGAGGACACACGCAGCAAGACGATCATGTACGACGCGATCCAATCGGCGCTGCATGCCGAAACCGTCATCTTTGCCTTGAGTTCGAACGATCTAGCCAGCTACGGATACCCTCATGGGGAAGCGGTGCTGGAATTAATCACCCGCCCGACCGGCGGCGGCGTTTTGCCGGCGCACAGCAAATCGGAGATTGCGCGCGCCTTCGACAGGGTGAATGAAGCGCTGCGCAACCAATACGCCATCGGGTACAAGCCGGCTGATTTCAAGCCCGACGGGAACTTCCGCACCATCCAAATTGTGCCGCGGCAGAACAAGCTGCGAGTGCAGTGCCGTCGCGGGTATTTCACCCCGCGGGAGGAATAGGCGAGCGCGTCGCATGCGACAGCGCCGTGAGCGAACTGAAGATTGAAGATTTCAGACTGAAGATTACGAAGAATAGCGAACGGCGCGAACAGTTTTCAATCGGCAATCTGCAATCTTCAATCTCCAATCCGCAATGCCGCGAGGACCGCTGCGGCGGCGCGATCCGAGGCGCTGCCGGCGCCTGACGGCGCGGCGAGTTTCGCCCGCACCTGTTGCAATCCCTCCAGCATTAACTGCCGCGCAGGGCCGTCGGCAAGAATCTCGTTCATGCGGGCCACAATGTTTTCGGGCGCGAATTTGTCCTGTACCAACTCGGGCACAACTTCCCGTTCGGCGATCAGGTTGGGCATGGCGAAGAAGGGAACATTGACCAGCGGCCGGCCGAGCTTCCACGTAAGCCGCGAAACGCGGTAGACCATCACGAACGGCGTGCCAATCAGCGCGGCTTCCACCGTCGCGGTCCCGCTCGCGACCATCGCGGCGCGTGCCTGCGACAGCACCATGCGCGCGTCGCTCTCCAGCTTCAGATTGATGCCGGGGTCCTCGCCCACCGAGCGGTGTATCAGGTCCACCATCCACTTCGAACTGACGGTGGAGGCGACCGGAATGATGAACTGGTACTTGCGGCCGAGCGCGCGCGCTGCCTGCAGCATGGCAGGAAGGTTGAGCGCGATTTCCTTCTTGCGGCTTCCGGGCAGCAACGCGATGGGAATCTGCGGGGAGCGAAGAGGTGGCGCAGGTCCCGGCGCCGGCAAGTCAGACAGCGGATGGCCGACGTATTCGGCCGCAACCCCGCGCTCGCGATACCACGGCTCTTCGAAGGGGAAAATCACCAGCATCTTGCGCACGTAACGCTTGACCTGCGCGATGCGCTTCGGCCGCCACGCCCATAGCTGCGGGCTGACATAGTAGATGACGGGAATGCCGCGCCGGTGAAGCTGGCGAGCCAGGCGAAGGTTCCAGTCGGGAAAGTCAATGAGCACGGCGGCGTCGGGTTTGCCGGCATCCACGGCGCGCAGCAGTTTACGGAATTCGCCGCGGATTTTCGGCAGGTGAGAGACGACTTCAGCCAGGCCGACCACCGCGATGTCCTTGGCGTCCACGACAAGGCGGCAGCCGGCGCCGCGCATGCGTTCGCCGCCGACGCCAAAACAGTCCAGCGATGGCTCACGTTGTTTCAGGGCGGCGATGAGCTGCGCGCCGTAGTTTTCGCCGGAGGCTTCTCCGGCCGAGATCAGCAGTCGCATGGGAATTCAGCAGAATACCGCAGCAGAGCACATTGCGCCACGATTCACGATTCGCCTCAGCGGCATTAACCGACACGAAGCTTCAGTTCTTCCGCACTGTGCGCTTCTCGATCCGCTTCTCGTACTCCGACCCGTGGATGATGCGGTTCACGTAGATGCTGGGCGTGTAGACCTGGTCGGGATTGAGTTCTCCCACGGGCACCAGGTGCTCGACCTCGGCGATCGTGATCCTGGCCGCGGTGGCCATTTCCGGATTGAAGTTGCGCGCCGTTTTCCGATACACGAGATTGCCGAAGCTGTCGCCCTTCCAGGCTTTGACCAACGCAAAGTCGGCGCGCAGCGCGGTTTCCAGCAGGTAGGCATGGCCGTCGAACGGGCGTGTTTCCTTGTCTTGCGCGACCAAGGTGCCAACGCCGGTGGGAGTATAAAACGCGGCAATGCCGGCGCCGGCCGAGCGAATGCGTTCAATGAACGTGCCCTGCGGGATGACTTCCAGCTCAATTTCGCCGCGCGCCAGCATCTCCTGCAGCAGCGGGTTGTCACCCATGAACGTGCCGATGTGTTTCCGGATCTGCCGGTTGCGCAGAAGCAGGCCCACGCCGAAACCCTGCACCCCGACGTTGTTGCTGATGGTGGTGAGACGGCGCGCGCCCTTTTTCACCAGAGCGGCAATAAGATTTTCGGGGATGCCGCACAGGCCGAAGCCGCCGATCATCACGCTGCTGCCGTCGGCGATGTCGGCGACGGCATCTTCGGGAGTGGCGAAAACTTTATTCACGGGCGGACCTCGCGGATGGCGTGGCGCAGTTCGCTGATGCCGCGGTAGCTTTCTTCGCGGGTGGTGACCGCGGGCGGCGCCAGCAGGAGATGATCGCCACGGACGCCGTCCACCGATCCTTGCATGGGATAGACCAGCACGCCGCGGCGTTGCGCGGCATCGAAAACGCGCGCGGCGAAGCCGGCAGCAGGATCAAGCGGCGCCTTGGTCTGCCGGTCAGCGACGAATTCCACGCCCCACAACAGTCCGAGCCCGCGCACGTCGCCGACGCAAGCGCAATCGCGGAGCGTCTGCAGGGCTGCCGCGAATTCGGCCGCCAGTGACCCGGAATTTTCGCCGTCGGCGGCTTCCACCAGCCCAAGCTCGCGAATGCGGCGCAACACTGCGCGTCCCGCTGCCACCGAAACCGGGTGCGCATTGAATGTGAACCCGTGATTCAACGAGCCCGAGCCGCTGGCGATCGCCCCGACCACGTCGCGCGACGCGATCACGGCGCCCAGGGGTGCGTATCCCGAGGCAAGGCCTTTCCCGGCCACGATGATGTCGGGCGCAACCTGCCAGTGCTCGCACGCGAAGTTGCGCCCGGTGCGTCCGCATCCGGTCATGACTTCGTCGGCAATCCAAAGCAGCCCGTGGGCATCGCAAATGCGGCGCACTTGCTGCAGGTAACCTTGGGGCGGAGCGACGGCCCCGAGGGTGGTGCCGGAAATCGGTTCGCAGATGAAAGCCGCCGCTTTGCCCTCGGCTTCGCCAATCGCGCGCTCCAACTCGCCGGCATAGGGCGCCGCGCAGTTGTCGCCGCCGTAGGCACAGCGGTAGCAGTAGGGCGTGTTGATGTGCCCGAACTCGCGCAGCATGGGCAGGTAGGGCTGGCGGCGGCGCAAATTCCCCGACACCGCCATCGCGCCGAAAGTCGCGCCATGGTAGCTCTGGCGACGGCTGATGATCTGGCAGCGCTCGTCATGGCCGCTTTCGACCTGGTATTGACGAGCCAATTTGAGCGCGGTTTCCACCGCCTCGGAACCGCCGCTGGTGAAGTAGACCGCTCCGCCGCTGAAAGCCGGTCCGGCAAACGCCAGCAGTTCGCGTGCGAAGTCTTCTGCCACGGCGGTCGCGAACTGGCTGCTGTGCGCGAATTCGAGTTCGCCCAATTGGGCGGCGATGGCACGCGCGATCTCGGGATCGCCATGTCCGAGAAAGGAAACAGCGGCGCTGCCGGCCAGATCGAGGTACTGCTTCCCGTGCTCGTCGTAGAGCCAAGCCCTTTCTCCGCGGACGGCGCGGGGATACTGCTTGTGGAACGAGCGTGGCATTGCCATCGGCCACGACGCGCGGGAAGAGGAATGCATGACGTTGGGATTATCCGGGTGAGGCAAGCAAGTGTCAAAAACGGCGGGGTGTTCCGATGCGAGCAAACCCCATATAATGCCGCGCCATGACCGGTGAACTGAAGCTGGGAAAATTCGCGGCTCGCTCCATCGTGCTGTTGGTTCTGACGTTGGCTTCCTCCGGGGCGGCCGGACAAACGCCTCCTGTGCCCATTGCCGGCTTCACCAGCCGTTCCGCGCGGAAGCAGGTTGCGCTGGAGCAAAAGTTCAAGGCGCAGATTTCGCGTCAGCAGGAACGGAAATTCCACCGCTATCTCACCGCCGAGCCGCATCCCGCCGGCTCCGAGCGCAACCACGAACTGGCACAGTACATCGCCGAGACATGGCGACAGCAGGGATTGGAAGACGTGACCATCCGCCAGTACGACGTGCTGAACTCCTTTCCGCGCGCAACGTCGCTCGAAATGGTGTCACCGGTCGCATACAAAGCGGAGATGCGCGAGGCGGGGTATGCCGAGGATCCCGACACGCAGAACCCGCACGTCAAGTCCGCGTACCTGGGGCTGTCAGCGTCGGGCGAGGTGACGGCACCGATGGTGTACGCGCGCAGCGGCAATCCGGAAGACTACGAGGTGCTGCGCAAGAACGGCATTGATGTGCGCGGCAAAATCGTGTTGGTGCGCTACTCGAATCCGTACAGCTATCGCGGGTTCAAGGCGCTGACCGCGGAGCGCGAAGGAGCGGCGGCGATCGTGATTTATTCCGATCCGGCCGAGGACGGATACAAGAAAGGCAAAGTATTTCCCCGCGGGCCGTGGGGTCCGGAAACGCACTTTCAGCGCGGCGCCATCACCTACGATTTCATCGTGCCGGGCGACCCGCTGACACCCGGCTGGGCGTCAGTGCCGGGCGCCAAGCGCGTGGCGCCGGAGGAAGCGCGCTCGCTGCCCAAGATCATCGCGCTGCCGCTCTCCTGGCACGATGCCAAGCCGCTGCTCGAGCACATGGGTGGCCCAGTCGCGCCGCAGGACTGGCAAGGCGGGCTGCCCATCACCTACCGGCTGGGCGGCGAGGCGCGAGTCCATTTGAAAGTGGACATGGACAACCGGGTTGCGCCCAACTATGTGGTGGAGGCGCGCATTCGTGGCGCGGAATTGCCGGACGAATGGATCGTTCTCGGCAATCACCGCGACGCGTGGGAGTTCGGAGGCGTAGATCCCAGCAGCGGAACCGCGTCCATGCTGGAGATGACGCGCAGTCTGGGCGCGCTGCTCCAGCAGGGCACCCGGCCGCGGCGCACGCTGGTGATTTGCAGTTGGGACGGCGAGGAGGTCGGGCTGACCGGCTCCACCGAGTGGGGCGAGCAATTTGCCGACGAACTGAAGCAAAAGGCGGTGGCGTACATCAACGTGGATTCATCCGCGTCAGGAACGGATTTAGAGGGCAGCGCGGTGGCGTCGCTGGCGCCGCTGCTGGTGGAGACCACAAAGTCGCTGCGCGATCCCTCGGGCGTCTCGCTGTACGCTGCGTGGCTGCGCTCGCGCCGCGCCAAGCAACGCAGCGAAAAGGAAAAAAAACCGGTCACGGAAGCGAACCTGGCCGACGTGCGCATCGGCAGCGGTTCCGATCACACCGTCTTCCTCAATTTTCTGGGAGTTCCCGTCATCGGGTTGCAATTCGATGGCCCGTACGGCGTGTATCACTCGATGTACGACGATCACTTCTGGATCGAGCATTTTGGCGATCCCGGGTTCCGCTACCATGCTCTGACGTCGCAACTGTGGGGCGTGCTGGCGCTGCGGCTGGCCAATGCGGACGCGCTGCCGTTTGATTTCGGCGCCTACGGCCGGGCGGTGCGCGAGTTCGTCGAGGAGCTGCAGAAGCACAACCAGATGGAAGGGCAACTGGACACGGCGCCGCTGCTCAAGGCAATCGCCGCTTTCGAACAGCAGGGCAGGGAATTGAATGCCACCGTGCGCCGGCAACTTGCAAGCCGAAATCCCGGCGCCGACGGCCTGGAAAAATTAAATCGCGCCCAAATGCAGGTGGAGGCGAACTGGTTGAATGCTGAAGGAATTCCCGGGCGTCCGTGGTTCAAACACCTGTTGTACGGCGCGCGCTACACCTACGCCCACCTGGAATTGCCGGGGCTGACCGAAGCCGTCGAAGCGAAGAACTGGTCGGTGGCGCAACAACAACTCGATCTGCTGCTGGGTGCGGTCTCGCGCAATGCGGAATTGCTGGAGCGCACGCGCGGCGCGTTGGTCCATTAAGCGAGCGTGTATTCAAGTAGTTGTGCAGGGAATGCAGGCGGGGCGAGGAGCGCTAACGATCTTTTCAGAATGACGCCTGCGGCCGCCGATTCGCAGTAGAATGCGTGCACTTTTCCAGGAGTCGGGACGTGGGCCTCTGTGCCGGAACGCGCCTTGGTCCGTATGAAATCGTTGCTCCTTTGGGAGCCGGCGGCCAGGGAGAGGTGTACCGCGCGCGCGACCAACGGCTGGACCGCGAAGTCGCCATCAAACTCATACCGTCCGAGTTGACCCATGACCCGGCCGGACACAAGCGTATGGAACGCGAGGCGCGCACGCTCTCGCGCCTGAACCATCCGAACATCGCCTCCATCTACGAATTCGACAGCCATGACGGCACTGAGTTCATCGTCATGGAGTTGGTCAGCGGTGAATCCCTCCGAGCGAAGCTGACCGGCGGCGCTCTGCCCTTCAAGGAAGTGCTCGCGTTCGGCATGCAGACGGCCGAAGGGCTGGCAGCGGCTCACGACGCCGGCATCGTGCACCGCGACCTGAAGCCGGAGAACCTGATCATCACCTCCGACGGGCGGCTGAAAATCCTGGATTTTGGCTTGGCGAAACCCGCAGCCGCCGCTTCGGCCGCGGCCACTGTGACGGACGCCTTTGTCACCGAGGCGGGCTCGGCGGTCGGTACTCTGCCGTACATGGCGCCGGAGCAGTTGCGTGGCGAGGAAGTGGACGCGCGCGCCGACATCTACGCCGCCGGGGCTGTGCTGTACGAGATGGCGACGGGAAAGCCCGCCTTCAGCGAGCGCGGCGTGATGCTGGTGGCTGCGATTCTCAACCGCGATCCGCAACCGGCGGAGGCGTTGAACCCGCTGGTGACGCCGGGGCTCAGCAGCATCATCACGAAAGCCCTCGACAAAGATCCTGCCCGGCGATACCAATCGGCGCGCGAGCTGCGCGTCGACCTGGAGCGTTTGAGCACGAGCACGGCGACGCGTCCTGTGGTCCAACCTGCGCGCCGCCCGCGGAGAACCGCGTGGCTGGTCCCGGTGGCGCTGGTGGTTATTCTTGCCGGCGGCCTGTGGGTGGGAACGCGCCGCGGCTCGACCGCTGCCAGTACCCGCGAGCCGATTCGCGCCATCGCCGTTCTGCCGTTGGAGAACTTCTCGGGTGACCCGCAGCAGGATTACTTCGCCGACGGCATGACGGAAGAGCTGACGACCACGCTGTCGCACATCCAGGCGCTGCGCGTCATTTCGCGCACCTCGGTGATGCAGTACAAGGGAACGCATAAACCGGCGCCGCAGATTGCCCGCGAGCTGCACGTGGACGCGCTGGTGGAAGGGTCGGTGCTGCGCTCCGGCGACCGGGTGCGCATCACGGCCAAGCTGATTCCCGCCGTCGCGGAGACGACGATGTGGGCCAAAGATTTCGAGCGTGACGTGCGCGACGTGCTGGCAGTGCAGAGCGAAGTGGCGCGCGCCATCGCCGACGAGATCAAGGTTCAAGTGACGCCGCAGGAGCAACAGAGGCTGGCGGCGGCCGCAAGCCTCAATCCACAGGCCCACGAGGCCTACCTGCGAGGGCGTTACGAGCTCAGCAAGTACACGGAAAAAGACCTCCACGCGGCCATCCGGTTCTTCGAGCAGGCTATTGCGCTGGAGCCGAAGTTCGCGCTCGCCTATGCAGGCATGGCCGACGGCTACGCCAGTCTCTCCACGAGCTATGAGGCGCCGAAAACGGTGATGCCGCAGGCGAAGGCGGCGGCGCTGAAGGCGTTAGAGCTGGACGATACGCTTTCGGCGGTCCACTCGTCGCTGGCGTTCATCCTGCTCTACTACGACTGGGACCTTCCGGCGGTGGAGCGCGAGTGTAAACAGGCATTGGAGCTGAATGCCAACAACGCCGATGCGCACAGCGTTTATGCGCAATTCCTGGCCGTGATGGGTCGGCAGCAGGAGATGATGGCGGAACTGCAGCGCGCTTTGGAACTCGATCCGCTCTCTGGTCCAATTTATTTCGGAAGCATGTGGTCGCTGTTTGAGAGCCGGCGCTACCAGGATGCCATCGCGCTGGGACGCAAGGCGCTGGAGCTGAACCTGGAGAACGGCTTCGCCCACAACATCATTTCCGTCTCGCAAGCCCAACTGGGCCAATTCGCGGAAGCGATGCGCGAGGCTGACGCCGCCGTCAAGGCGGACGATTCCCCTTTTATCCTGGCAGCTTCTGCCGGCGTTTACGCGCAGGCAGGGAAGAAGGCGGAGAGTCTTCGCCTGCTCGCCCAGTTGGAGGCGCGCCGCCGGTACGTATGCTCTTACGAGGTCGCCATTTCGCACGTTTACATGCGCGATCTCAACACGGCATTTCGATTGCTCGACAAAGCCTTCGACGACCACTCTGATTGCATGCCTTGGTTAAGAGATGAACCGCGACTTGATGCGGTACGTTCAGACCCGCGGTTTGAGAGACTTCTGCGCAGAGTCGGTTTCCCGCAACCGTGACACAACGGAAGATGGAAAGCTGAAGATGGAAGCCTAATCGTCGGCGCTGACCTGCACGGTGGGGCCGCCGAGTTGCGCAGTCGCAGCACCGGCGGGAAATTCCTGATCCTTGTACTGGAGCTGGTAGAGCTTCCAGTAGATGCCGCGCTGGCCGAGCAATTGCTGGTGGGAGCCCATCTCGCGCAGGCGTCCCTTGTGCATGACGATGATCTTGTCGGCGCGCTGAATGGTGGACAGCCGGTGCGCGATGACCAGCGACGTGCGGCCTTCCACCAGGCGCGTGAGGGCCTCGCGGATGCGCAGCTCGGTCTCGGTGTCCACACTGGAGGTAGCTTCGTCGAGCACCAGAATTTTCGGGTTGTGGGCGAGCGCGCGGGCAAACGAAATAAGCTGCTTCTGGCCGGTGGACAGCGTGCTGCCGCGCTCGTGCACTGGTTCTTTGAAGCCGCCGGGAAGCGAGCGAATGAACTCGCCGAGGTTAACGTCTTCGGCGGCGCGCTCGACCTGCTCGTCGGTAACATGCTCGGACCCGAGGCGGATGTTTTGCTCCACCGTGCCGGTAAACAGGAACGGATCCTGCAACACCACGCCGAACTGCCGGCGCAGGTCGGTGAGGTCCAACTCGCGCACGTCCACGCCGTCAATGCGGATGGCGCCCTGCTGCACGTCATAAAAGCGCAGCAGGAGCGAAATCATGGTTGTCTTGCCGGCGCCGGTGTGTCCGACGATGGCGTCGGTCTCGCCGGGCTCGACCGCGAAGCTGACGTCCTTCAGCACCCAGTCGGGTTCGCCGGCGTTGGGGTTGGGCAGGCCGTCGGCATTTTTCTCGGGAACGGTACGGTAGTAGAACCAGACATGATCGAACTCGATGCGTCCTGGCCCGGTGACCTGCTTCACCACCGCCGGTGACTCCACTTCCACCGTGGTATCCAGCAGCTTGAAGATGCGCTCGCTGGAGGCCATGGCGGACTGCAGGATGTTGTACTTCTCGCTCAGGTCCTGGATGGGCCGGAAAAAACGCTGCGCGTATTGCATGAAGGCGACCAGGGTGCCGAGCGTCACCACGCTCATCACCACCTGAACGCCGATGAGCTTCGCGCGGGTGAAGTGAACTACCAGACTATGAGTGGTGACACCTTGGACTACCTGCCCGCCGCCGAACCAGATGACGGCCGCGATCGCAATCGACGACAGTACTTCCACCACCGGGTAATAGAAGGCGTAGGCGAGGATGGCGTCCTTGAACGCCTCCATGTGGCTGGCATTGATCTTTTCGAAGCGGTCGTAGGCGCGCTTCTCGCGGTTGAAGAGCTGCAAGACCAGCATGCCGCTGACGTGCTCCTGCAGGTAGGCGTTGATGCGCGCGATGGCGGTGCGGATGCGGCGGTAGCTGTCGCGTACGTACTTGCGGAAAATCATGGTGGCCACCATGATCAGGGGCAGCACCGCGAAAGTGATGAGCGCCAACCGCCAGTCCATGTTAAGCATAATGAGCACAATGCCCAGAAGCACGAAGATGTCTTCAAAGATCGCCACCACGCCGGAAGTGAACATTTCGTTGAGCGCGTCCACGTCGGTGGTGACGCGGGTGACCAGGCGGCCGACCGGATTTCTGTCGAAGAAGCCGATGTGCATCCGCTGCAGGTAGCGGAAGATCTGGCTGCGCAGGTCAAACATGACCTTCTGGCCGGTCCACTGCATGAAGTAGGTCTGGAGAAATTCCAGGAAAAAGCTGAACACCAGCAGGCTGACGTACATGGCGCCGATCTGCGCGATGCCTTTCAGGGGCGCGTTGCTTAGCCAGCGATCCAGGAAAGAATGCGAGCCGCGAGCGGGCGCCAGGTATTTATCGATGGCGGTTTTGGTGAGGTAGGGGCCGACCACGTCGGCGGCGGATTTCAGCACGATGGCCGCCAGCGCAAGCGCCACCTGCCATTTGTACGGGCTCAGGTAGCCCAGCAGCCGCTTCATCAGCCGGCTGTCATAGGCCTTTCCCAGGACCTCTTCTTCGTGGATA